>DATHJZ010000101.1:0-21433 GCA_035286365.1 Steroidobacteraceae bacterium
CGCCGTGCCGCGTCGGATCCGCAGGCGATCCTGCGCGACCTGACCGCGCTCGGACCCGGCTCGCCGGTGGTGCACGAGGAGTACGGCGTCGGCCGCTATCTCGGTCTGCAGATCATGCAGGTCGCGGGGCAGGACGGTGAATTCGTCGTGCTCGAGTACGCCGGTGGCGACAAGCTGTACGTGCCGGTGCAACAGCTGCACCTCGTGTCGCGGTACTCGGGCGCGGCACCCGAGAGCGCGCCGTTGCACAAGCTCGGCACCGATCAATGGGCGAAGGCGCGCAAACGCGCCGCCGATCGGATTCGCGACGTGGCGGCGGAATTGCTCGACCTGTACGCGCAGCGCCAGGCCAAACGCGGTCCGGCGCTGCCGTCGAAGGAACTGGAATACCAGGCGTTCGCGAACAGCTTTCCGTTCGAGGAGACCGCCGACCAGGCCGAAGCGATCCGCCAGGTGCTGCAGGATCTCGACAGCGAGAAGCCCATGGACCGCGTGGTGTGCGGCGACGTGGGTTTCGGCAAGACCGAAGTCGCCATGCGCGCCGCGTTCGTCGCCGCCCAGGCCGGCAAGCAGGTGGCCGTGCTGGTGCCCACGACGCTGCTCGCCGAGCAGCACACCGCGAATTTCCGTGACCGCTTTGCCGATTGGCCGGTGCGCATCGAGTCGCTGTCGCGCTTCCGCACCGGCAAGGAATCTAACGCCGTGCTCGAGGGCATCGAGAAAGGCACCGTCGACATCGTCATCGCCACGCACCGGCTGTTGCACGCGAACGTGCGCTTCAAGGATCTCGGCCTCATCATCGTCGACGAGGAGCATCGCTTCGGTGTGCGTGACAAGGAAAAACTCAAGACGCTGCGCGCCGAAGTGCACGTGCTGACGCTCACCGCCACGCCGATCCCGCGCACGCTGAACATGGCGCTCGGGGGCCTGCGCGACCTGTCGCTGATCACCACGCCGCCGGCCGAGCGCCTGGCGATCAAGACCTTCGTCACCGAATGGCACGCGCCGACCTTGCGGGAAGCGGCCTTGCGCGAGTTTCGCCGCGGCGGGCAGGTCTACTTCGTGCACAACGTGGTCGAGACCATCGAGAAGACCGCGCAAGAACTCGCGAGACTCATCCCCGAGGCGCAGGTGCGGGTCGGACACGGACAGATGCGTGAGCGCGATCTCGAGTCACTCATGGTCGATTTCTATCACCGCCGATTCAACATGCTGGTCTGCACGACTATTATCGAGAGCGGCATCGACGTGCCGACGGCGAATACCATCATGATCGACCGCGCCGACAAGCTGGGGCTCGCGCAGCTGCACCAGCTGCGCGGCCGCGTCGGCCGCTCGCATCACCGCGCCTATGCCTATCTACTGACGCCGCCGCGCAAGGCGCTGTCGCTGGATGCGGTCAAGCGGCTCGAGGCGATCGAATCGCTGGAGGAACTCGGCGCCGGCTTTACGCTCGCAACCCACGACCTCGAGATCCGCGGCGCCGGCGAACTGTTAGGCGAGTCGCAGAGCGGGGAGCTCACCGAGATCGGCCTCACGCTGTACCTCGACATGCTCGAGCAGGCCGTCAAGGCCCTGAAGGAAGGCCGCGAGCCCATGCTCGACCGTCCGCTGGCGGCCACGGCCGAAGTGGAGCTGCGGCTGCCGGCGCTGCTGCCCGAGAGCTACGTGGCCGAGGTGCCGGTGCGCCTCGCGCTCTACAAGCGCCTCGCGGCGGCGCCCGACAATGCGGCCATCGACGAATTGACCGAGGAGATCGTCGACCGGTTCGGACCCCTGCCACCGCCTGCCACGAACCTGTTGCGCGTCGCAAGACTCAAACTTACGGCACGTGCACTCGGAATCCGCCGACTCGATCTGGGGCCCGAGGGCGGCTATGCCCTGTTCGAGGAGCAGAACCAGGTGGACCCGCGCGCCGTCATACGCCTGGTGCAGCACCCCGACCGCGATTACCGGCTCGATGGCGCGCTCAAGCTCCGCATATCGCGCGAAACCGACGAAGGCGTCGAACGCTTCGAGTTCGCCGAGAAATTCCTCACCGATCTGCGGGGCCCTCCGGCGGGCGGCAACGCGCCGGCGCCCAGGGCCAAGCCGCCCAAGGCCAATGGATGATCAACGAGCCGTTATACTTTGCACCCATGCCATCTACCGGCCGCCAGCGCATCGCCCTCGCCATCCTCGTGCTCGCCGCGATCGGCGCGGGCGCACCGCTGCCGACCGCACAGGCGCAAGCCACCGCGGCACCGACGGTTTACACCGTCGAACTCATCGTGTTTCGCAACATGAGCGGTGCCGGCGGCGCCGAAGACTGGGGCGCCAAGGCCGTCGCGCGCGGCCCCGAAGCGCCCGAGCAGCCCGTGGTCACGGGCCGCTTCGTGCAGTCCATTCCCGCCTCGCAGTTCCAGCTCAACGATGTCGCCGCCAGGCTGCAGAGCTCGACTAACTATCAGCCGCTCGCACACTTCGCCTGGCAGCAGACCGCGAGTACCTGGGGCTCGCGCGCCGGCTTCACGGTCGCGAAGCTCGCCGGCCAGGTGCCCGGCCTCTCCGGCATCATCTTCCTGGAACGCGGCTCGTACCTGCACCTCGGCATGTCGCTCAACTACCAGACGTCGAATCCACCGGCCGGCCTCGCGGCGGCACCGGGCACGGTGTTCAACCTCACCGAATCGCATCGCGTGCGGTTTCGGACGCTGAGCTATTACGACCATCCCGCCTATGGGGTGATCGCGCTGGTGACGCCGGGGACTGCCTCTACGGGCGGAAGATAGGGCGTCACCGGGGAAGCGTCCGGCGCGCTTCGAAGGGGTCGAGAGAGCTCAAGCGCGGGCGCCCGCGCACCCCGCTGCGCTCAGGCGAAATCCGATTCTTCGGCGACGATGATGCGATTGCGGCCCTGCTCTTTCGCACGCGCCACGGCGCCTTCCGCCGCGCGCAGGAATTTCTCCGCAGTGTCATCCGCCCGCGCGGTGTGAATGGCGACGCCGCCGCTCACCGTCACGTACTTCTGCGTGGAGCGCGGGTGATGGATCTGCTGCTCGCGCACGCGATGCGCAACCGTGGTGGCATGCTGGATCACGTGATCGGCCTGCGTACCGTGCATCAACACGATGACGCTCGCGCCTTCCCAGCGGCCGACGATGTCGGTGCCGCGGCGGAACGCGCTCGCAATGGCGCGCGCCACGCGTTTGACCATGGCATCGCCGCCGGTGCGGTCGAAGATCTCGTTGTAAGGCCCTAACTGGTCGATGTCGAACAGCAGCAGCGCGATCTCGGTCTTGTCGCGCTGGGCCAGCGCGAAATCGCGCTTGAGGACGTCTTCGAAGTAGTAGCGCGATGCGAGGCCGGTCAGGCGGTCCTCGCGCACCCAGTTCGGCAGTCCGCGGATGCCGGATTCGCTGGTGCGCTGGCGCGCGCCGCCCTCCCGGTGATATCCGACAAAATGCGTGACCTGCCCCTCGGCGTTCTTCAACGGAAAGATCTGCATTTCGTTGACGAAGACCGTGCCGTCCTTGCGCACGTTGCGCAATAACGCGCGTGCGGGCTCGGTGTGACGCAACGATTCGCGCAGCGCTTCGAGCTCGGGCTGTTCCCGGTCCGCGCCCTGCAGCATGCGCAGGTTCTTGCCCAAAAGGTCGGCGGGCTCGTAGCCGGTGAGCCGGCAGAACGCACTGTTGACGTACACGACATTCCGATCGCCGGTGGCGTCGCAGACCACCACGCCTTCGGGCGATACGTCGAGCGCGCCGCGCAGGAAATCGTTCTGGAACGCGTTCATGCGCTGCCCGCCGTGAGCTTGAGTGCCGGTGGCGCGGCGGAACGCGCCAGCAGCTCGCGGCTCGCACGCCAGGATTCGCCTGCGTACAGCTCGTCCGGATTGGGCGCGGCCTTGCCGCGCATGCGCACCAGGCGCAGGTGCGAGCTCGGCTGGATCTCGAATTCGAGCTCGTCGAGTAGTTTGGCGACCGAGGGGCGGTCGTTGCACACCGGCAATACGTCGCAGCCGGCGGACAGCGCCGCAGTGGCGCGCGCGACGATGTCGCCGAACTCGGCGGCGCCGCCCATCGAAAGGTCGTCGGTGAACACCGCGCCTTCGAAACGCAGCTCTTCGCGCAAGGCATTCTGGATCCAGCGGTGCGACAGGCTCGCGGGTGCGGGGTCGACCGCCGGGAACAGCACGTGCGCGACCATGACGCCGGGCAATGCGTTCGCGATGAGACGGCGATACGGCATGACGTCGTCGGCGAGCGCGGTCCAGTCGCGTCTATCTACCGGCAGCGAGTGGTGCGAGTCCGCGACCACGGCGCCATGACCGGGGAAGTGTTTGGCGGTGGCCGCCATGCCGGCGTCCTTCATGCCGGCCATGTAGGCGAGCGCCAGCTGCGCGACCGCCTCGGGCCTTCCATGGAATGCGCGATCGCCGATGACTTCGCTCACGCCGTAATCGAGATCGACGCAGGGCGCGAACGAAAGATCGACGCCATGTGCGCGCAGTTCGGCGGCCATCAACCAGCCCATCGAGCGCGCGAGCGTGAGTCCATGTTTGGGATCGAGGTCGAATTCGTGGCCGATGCGTCGCAGCGCCGGCAGCGCAGAGAACCCCTGGCGGAACCGCTGCACGCGGCCGCCTTCCTGATCGACGCCCACGATGAGGGCGGGCTGGCGCACGGCATGGATTTCCGCGACCAGGCGCACGAGCTGCTCGGAACTCGCAAAGTTGCGGGCAAAGAGAATGACGGAACCCACGAGCGGATGGCGCAGCACATCGCGGTCCTCGGGCGTCAGCTCGAGACCTGCGACGTCGACCATCAGTGGGCCCAGGGTCACCGGAACATTCCTAATCTCAGGAGCCCCCTCTACGATGCCCGGTCGAGCAACGCCACGGACTCCACGTGTGTCGTGTGCGGAAACATATCAAGTACACCGGCGGCGCGCAGCCGGAAGCCGTGTTCCTGGGTCAGGATACCCAGATCACGCGCCAAAGACCCCGTGTGACAGGAGATATACACCACGGAGCGCGGGGCGAGATGTGCCACGGCGCTCAAAACCTCACGGGCGCCGACCCGCGGCGGGTCTAACAGCACGAGGTCGTACCCTCCCCGCATCCAGGGAATGGTCCGGTCGGGAGCCACAGACAGGTCGCCCACGTGGAATTCGGCGTTGGCAATGTCGTTGATACGCGCATTGGAACGCGCCCGCGCGATGAGACCTGCGTCACCTTCCACCCCAACTACCGAACGCGCATGGCGGGCCAGCGGCAGCGTGAAATTGCCCAGTCCGCAGTACAGGTCGAGTACGCGGTCGCTAGGGGCGACCCCAAGTAGTTCGATGGCGCGCCCCACCATGTCCTGGTTGATCGCGGCATTGACCTGGACGAAGTCCGACGGCCCGAACTCGAGGCGCAGCTCGAAGGCTTCGAGCCGGTAGTGCAGATCGAGTGGCCCTGGCACGAGCGGATGGATCGTGTCGAGTCCGCCGGGCTGCAGCAGGATACGCAGGCCCTGCGCAGCCTCGAACTCACGCAGCCGGGCGAGGTCGGCTTCCGGTAATTGTTCCAGCACGCGCAGCACCAGCACGCGTTCCCCATCCGACAGCGCCACTTCGATCTGCGGGATGCTGGCGCGCCGCTGCATGCCGGTCAGCAATTGGCCGAGCTCACCGACCAGTGAGCCCACGGGCTCGGCCAGTACCTCACAACGCTGGACGTCGGCCACGTACTTGCCCTGCTTCTCGCGAAAGCCGACCAGGCTGCGTTCCTTCTTGGCTACATAGCGCGACGACAGTCGCGCGCGCCGCCGGTAGTTCCAGTGCGGACCCAACAACGGCGACAACCATTCGGCAGGCTGGACGTTGCCGATGCGGGCGAGATTTTCCGCCAGCTCTTTCTGCTTGGCGGCCAGCTGCGCATCGGGGGCGAGGTGCTGCAGCGCGCAGCCGCCACATACGCCGAAATGTGCGCACCGCGGCGCGACCCGATGCGGCGAAGGTTCCAGCACTTCGACGAGTTCGGCCACGTCGTGTTGCCGATGAAATCCGCGCCGCCGAAAACTCACACGCTCGCCGGGCAGCGCGCCGGCGATGAATGCCGTTTTTCCACTGACCTCGCCACCGCGCACGACACCCTCGCCTTCGTGCGTGAGGTCGGTGACCAGGCCGGTTTCGAGCGCGGCATTCGTCACGCCGGCCGCGCGTGGCATCACTCGGGTGCCCATGCGGCGAGGAACTCGTCGAAATGAGCTTGTTTGGCCTCGGTGAGCCAGGTGCGCGTGCGTGCCAGTTCTTCCGCCAGGCCCGCATCGCTCAACCGGCCGCGCATGTGCTGGAAGCGCAGGAAAACCAGCCAGGTGTTGACGACGTCCGTCTCGCAGTAGTGCCGGATGCGCGTCAACTCGCCGCGCTGGTAGGCATCCCAGACCTGCGAGCCGTCGAAGCCCAGCTTGCCCGGGTAACCCAGCAGCATCGCGGCGTCCGACAGTGAAGCGCGCGCGCGTGCCTGGTAACCCGACAAAACGTCCATGACATCGATGTGCCGCCAGTGGAAGCGGCCGAGATAATTGTTGTAGCGAAACGCATTGTCTTCGTCGCCGGTTTCCCAGTAACGCGGCGCCTGCACCTTGAATCGCAGGGCACGGTAGTGCAGCACGGGCAGATCGAAGCCGCCGCCATTCCAGCTCACGATCTCGGGTGAAAATTTTTCGATGCCGTCGAAGAACCGCAGCACCAGTTCGCGCTCGGTCGCGCTTTCGTCGCCGAGACTCCAGACACGAAACCCTTCGCGCGAACGGAACGCGCATGAGATCGCGACGATACGGTGCTGGTCGTGCGGCAGGAAATCGCTGCCGGAATCCTGCCGCGCCTTGGCCTGCATGGCCTTGCCGACTTCATCGTCCGAGAGGCCGTCGAGCCCAAACAACTTGCGCCCGAATTCCACGTCCGGAACCGTTTCGATGTCGAACACCAATGTGTTCATCGTGACTTCCGCACGCGTTTCTTGAGCTTCGCCACGCCGCGCGCCAGCCGCGCACGCGCCGCGGTCTCGAGCACCGCCACGGCCACGATGAGCCCGGCTTCATCCGTGAGGGTGACGTGCCCATTACCTATCCCGAGCTTGCGCCGCACTTTCTCGCCGCGCGGTGAATACACCACCTCGGGCCGGCCCCAATGGTTCTGCACCACACCCACGTCGCGGATCCAGATGCCATGCGCGAAGCCCGTACCCATGGCCTTGACGATGGCTTCCTTGGCGGCGAAACGCATGGCGAGAAAGCGTTCCTTTCGCTTCGTTTTGTCGAGCTGCGCACGCTCGCCAGGCATCAGCAGGCGCTCGACGAAGTGGTCGCCGTACTTGTCGAACAGTCTCTTGATGCGGGCGGCTTCGAGGACGTCGACGCCGATTCCGAAAATCATCGCCGCGCTCCGGCCATGAGGGTCTTCATGTCACGCACCGCGGCTTCGAGGCCCGAGAACAGGGCGCGCGCGATGATGCAATGGCCGATATTGAGCTCGACGATCTCGCCGATGGCGGCTACCGGCGTCACATTGTTGTAAGTGAGACCGTGGCCCGCGTGCACTTCGAGGCCAAGGTTGGCCGCCCGCTTCGCGGCGGTCGACAGGCGTTCCAACTCACGCGCCTGCGCCGATCCTGAAGCATCCGCGTAGCTGCCGGTGTGCAGCTCGATGACGGGCGCGCCGGAACGCTTGGCCGCTTCGATCTGCGCCATGTCCGGCGCGATGAACAACGCCACGCGAATGCCGGCGGCCGCGAGTTTGCGCACGCCCGCTGCCACGCGCTCGACGTCGGCGGCCACATCGAGCCCGCCTTCGGTGGTGATCTCTTCACGCTTTTCGGGCACCAGGCAGCAGTCATGCGGGCCGACCTTGAGCGCGATGTCGACCATCTCGTTCGTGAGGCCCATCTCGAGATTCATGCGCGTCTGGAGCAGCGGCCGCAGCGCGTGCACATCGCGGTCCTGGATGTGGCGCCGGTCTTCACGCAGGTGCAGCGTGATGTTGTCGGCGCCGGCCTGCTCCGCCAGCAATGCGGCATGCACCGGATCGGGATACGCGACGCGTCGCGCCTGGCGCACCGTCGCCACGTGGTCGATGTTGATGCCGAGTTCTATGCCCGAGGAGTTCATGAAGCACCTCGCCGCGCCATCGAACGCGCCACCGTGCGCGTGCGCATCTCGCGGCCTTCGAGACAGTGATCGAGTGCCTGGCGCAGCACTCGGCGGGCCACGTCGAGCGACTCACCGTCCTCGAGCGCTTCTTCCTGCAGGGCGAGCAGGCAGCGTCCCGAATACGCACCGGGTGCGTCGCGCACTTCGGCCAGGCCCTCGCCCACGTGAAACTTGTAGTAGCGGGTCGCCTCGATCGTGAACTCGAGACCATAGCCAATGGAGGTCAGCAGGCGCTTCTCGAACACGCGCAGACCCGGCTCCGGTTTGTCGTCGACGCACAGGCGCCGTAACGCCTCGCTGTAGTCCGCGAACAGCCGAGTCTGCGGATCGTGCCGCGTCGTGAGGTTGATGATCAATTCGTTCAGATAAAAGCCGCTCATGACCAGCCGCGCCGGCAGCGGCAGCGCTTCCCCGCCGGATTCCGCGGCGGTCATCTGCGCCGCATCCCCACGGCCCGACCAGGACAGCAACAGGGGCCGGAACGGCATCAGCAGCGAGGCGAGCTTCGATTTCGGTCCGCGCGCGCCGCGCGCAAACAACGTGAGCCGGCCGTGCCGCTCGCTGAACACATCGAGAATGCGGCTGGTATCGCGGTAGGCCCGGCTGTGCAGGATGTAAGCCGGCTCCAGAGTGATGCGTTCGCGCGCCTGCACGTTCACTCCATGCCGAGCTGCGCGAGCGCGCGGGCGTCGTCCGCCCAGTCCTCGCGCACCTTGACCCACAGATTCAGATGCAGGCGGCGGCCGAGTCGCGCGTTCAATTCCTGGCGTGCCTTCTGGCCGACGCGCTTCAACCGCTCGCCCTTGGCGCCGATGACGATGGGTTTCTGGCCGGCGCGATCCACCCAGATCACCGCATCGATGATGAGCTGCCCGTCTTCTTCGCTCTGCTTCTCGATTTCCACCGCGATGCCATACGGCACCTCTTCCACCAGTTCCATGGTGAGTTTTTCGCGGATTGTTTCCGAGATCTGGAATTCCACGCTGCGATCGGTGCGCTGCTCGGGGGGAAACAACACAGGCGACTCGGGCAATCGCTGGCCGATGACCTCGATCAGCCGATCGAGATTGACGTTTTTCTCCGCGGACACCGGCACGACGTCGAGAAAGCGGTGTTTTCCCGCGAGCTGCGCGGTGAACGGCAGCAACTGGTCCTTGGGATAGATCAGGTCGACCTTGTTGATGACAGCGATGGATTCTCGGCCCGAATCGCGGATGCGCTGCAGGACAGCTTCGTCTTCGTCGTAGAAGCGCAGCGCCTCGACCACGAACACGACGAGATCGGCATCGGCCAGCGCAGAAGCGGCGGTGCGGTTCATCGCGCGGTTGAGCGCGCGCTTCTCGCCCAGGTGCAAACCGGGCGTGTCGACGAAGGCGAGCTGAACGCCGGGACGATTGAGCACACCCAGCACGCGGTGGCGCGTGGTCTGCGGGCGCGAGGTGACGATCGACAATTTCTCGCCGACCAGCGCGTTCAGCAGTGTCGACTTGCCGACATTGGGACGGCCGACCAGTGCGGCGAAGCCAGCGCGAAATGCGGGTGTGTCAGACATTGAGACCCAGGGCGGTCAATGCCGCCTGCGCCGCGACTTGCTCGGCGCGCCGGCGGCTCGGGCCTTCGCCCAGTGTTTCGAGCGAGGCGTGCGGGATGGAACAGGACACGAGGAAAGTCTGCGCATGCGGTTCGCCGCTGGTGTTCTTCACGGTGTACAGCGGCAGCGCGCGCCCATTGGCCTGCAGATGCTCCTGTAGCCGGGTCTTGGCATCCTTGAGCGTGGATGGCTCGGGCAGCGCCGCGATGCGCGCCTCGAACATCGGACCGATCCGGGCGCGCACGACCGCAAGGCCACCGTCGAGATACAGCGCGCCGCACAGCGCCTCGAACGCGTCGGCGAGAATCGACTGGCGCCGGAAGCCGCCGGTCTTCAGCTCGCCCGAGCCGAGCAGCAACAGTTCGCCCAATTGCATGGATTGCGCGATCTCCGCGAGCGGCTCTTCGCTCACGAGTCGGGCGCGCAGGCGCGACAGGTCGCCTTCCGAGGCGGTGGGAAATTCACGGTACAAACGCTCCGACAGCAGCAGGTTGAGCACCGAGTCGCCGAGGAACTCGAGCCGCTCATTGTTAGGCCCTTCGGCGCTGCGATGCGTGAGCGCGAGGACGAACAGCGCACGGTCGCGCGGCTCATGGCTCAGCCGCGCGGTGAGCACATCCGCCTGGCTGGCTGGCGTCAGCCCCATGAGCGCGGCGGCATTCAGTTGCCGACCGCCGATTTGCCGACGACCACCGCTTTCTTGAACGTCATCAGCAGATAGAGATTGCCGAACAGCGGCACCGTGGTCTCGTAGTCCGCGGCCATCTGCCAGCCATTGTCGACCTTGGTGATGATGATCTCCTTCGCGCTCGGTTTATCGATGTAACCGATGTCGAAGCGCTTATCGAGCGCAGTGGTGATCGAGGAAGCCGCCAGCGAGTCGTCGCTCTTGAGTTGAGTGGCCGTCTCCTTCATCGCGGTGACTACTTTGTAGTAATTGAGGTATTCAGGTCCGACGCGGATACCCGCGTACAGGACTATGGCCACGGGGACCAGCAGGAAGATCCAGCCGATCATCGTCACTCCACGTTGTTTGCGCATCATGTGCCCTCCCAAGTGTCGATCATTGAATGCCATCGCCGATGCGGCTCCAGTTGACCAGGCCGGGGCGCTGCGTATCGAAATTGAACCAGATTCGGGTCGCTTTGCCGACCAGATTCTGGTCTGGGACCAGTCCCCACACGCGGCTGTCCGCGCTGTTGTCGCGATTGTCGCCGATCATCAGGTAGTGCCCGGGTGGCACGACGTCGAATACGTGGTCATTGCTGTCGTTGGCGCCCGGCGCGGCCGATTCCTGGCAGACCCATCCGCCGATCTCCTGGGCGATGTGCTTGCGGTCGCAGGCCAGGTGCGGGTCGGGGTTGCCGGACATCACGTAGTTGTGCGCGCCCTGCAGACCGATGGGCGAGCTGCAGGACATGACCTCATGCGTATGCAATCCCAGGGTTTCGGTGGATAGACGCAGGCCCGCGTAGCAACCGTCGACGAAAGTGCCCTTCGGCGCCTGCTGAATCGTCTCGCCGTTCACGATGAGATGGTCATCGCGGACTTCGATGCGGTCGCCGGGCAGGCCCACGAGGCGCTTGATGTAATTGACGTCCGGATCGGGCGGATAACGGAACACCACCACGTCACCGCGCTGCGGCGAGCCGGTGCTGATGAACTTCTCGTTGAGCACCGGCAGGCGCAGGCCGTACGCGTATTTGTTCACGACGATGAAATCGCCGTCGAGCAGGGTGGGCATCATGGAGTCGGAAGGGATGCGAAACGGCTCGAAGATGAAGGCGCGCACGATCAGCACGATGAATGCCACCGGAAAGAAGCTGCGCGCGTAGTCGACGGTGCCGGGCTCGGGTGAGTTCGGGGCACGGCGCTTGCGGAACACGAAGTGATCGACGGCCCACACCACGCCGGTGGCGAGCGACAACAACAGCAGCACCAGGCTGAAATCGAGCGACTCGGCGCTGATCATGCGGATGACCACCGCGACCACCAGCACGGGCAGCACCGCATACGCGGCGCGCATCAACGGCGGATCTTTCACGTCGGCCGTGCCTGCGGCCGCCACGCGCCGCGGCGCCAGCCACCAGCTGTCGATCGCGCACCACAGCCCGACGGGCGCCGCGAACCAGCTGAGCGGCACCGCCACGTCCTTCAGCCAGTCGAACACGACGCGTATGCCGATCTGGAATACCACGGCGAGAATCACGAACGGCACCAGGAAATTGGCCACGCGGATGTACACGGGTGCCGCAGCGGGCACGCCTTCGGCAGAACGCGGCCGCTTGGGTTCGAGCAGGAAATGATCGTAGGCGGCCAACAGCAGCACCGGCACGGCCAGCCAGCTCAGCAACATGACTAACAAGCCCAGGAGGTCTTTCACGATGGCGCCCTACTTCTTTCCGACTTTCAACACGGCGAGAAACGCTTCCTGCGGGATTTCCACCTGGCCAATGTTCTTCATGCGCTTCTTGCCCTCTTTCTGCTTCTCCAGCAGCTTCTTCTTGCGCGAGATGTCGCCGCCGTAGCACTTGGCCAGCACGTTCTTGCGCAGCGCCTTGACCGTGGAACGGGCGATGACATGGCTGCCGATGGCCGCCTGCACCGCCACCTCGAACATCTGGCGCGGAATGAGTTCCTGCATCTTGTCGACCAGCTCGCGGCCGCGCTGATACGCGCTGTCCTTGTGCACGATCATCGCCAGGGCGTCGATCTTGTCGTCGTTGATGAGGATGTCCAGCTTGACCAGCGGCGCCGCTTCGAAATGACTGAAGTCGTAGTCGAACGACGCATAGCCGCGGCTGGTGGATTTCAGGCGGTCGAAGAAATCGAGCACCACCTCGGCCAACGGCATCTCGTATTGCAGCGACACCTGGTTGCCGACGTACAGCATCTTCCGCTGGCGGCCGCGCTTGTCGTTGCAGAGCTTGAGCACGCCACCGACATGGTCGGGCGGGACCAGAATGTTGGCGATGATGATGGGTTCGCGCAACTCGTCGATGCGATCGACCGGCGGCAGTTTGGTCGGGTTGTCGACGGACGACACTTTGCCGTCCGTGGTCTTGACCTCGTAAATCACCGTCGGCGCGGAGGTGATCAGCTCGATCTGATACTCGCGCTCGAGACGATCCTGCACGATGTCCATGTGCAGCAGGCCGAGGAATCCCACGCGGAAGCCGAAGCCGAGCGCACCGGACACTTCCGGCTCGTAATGCAGCGCGGAATCGTTTAAGCGCAGTTTCGACAGCGCATCGCGAAATTTTTCGTAGTCGTCCGAGACGATGGGGAACATGCCGGCGAACACACGCGGCTGGACTTGCTTGAAGCCGGGCACCGGTTCGGTGGCCGGCTTGTGTTCGAGCGTGATGGTGTCGCCGACCGGAGCGCCGTCGATTTCCTTGATGCCCGCGATGACGAAGCCCACGTCGCCCGGTCCGAGAACGGTTGCCGGCACCGACTTCGGCGTGAATCGGCCGAGCTTGTCGACCTGGTGCGTGCGGCCGGTCGACATCACGCGAATCTTGTCATTCACTTTGATGCTGCCGTTGAAGATGCGCACCAGCGTGACGACGCCGACGTAGTTGTCGAACCAAGAGTCGACTATCAATGCCTGCAACGGTGCATTCGCATCGCCCTTCGGCGGCGGGATCCGCGCGACGAGGGTTTCCAGGAGTTCGGGCACGCCCTCCCCGGTCTTGGCCGACACGAGGCGGGCATCGGTGGCCGAGATGCCGATGATCTCTTCGATTTCCTTGATGACGCGCTGGGGGTCGGCCGACGGCAGGTCGATCTTGTTGATCACCGGCACGACTTCGAGCCCCTGATCGATCGCCGTGTTGCAGTTGGCGACGCTCTGCGCTTCGACACCCTGCGAGGCATCGACCACCAGCAACGCGCCGTCACAGGCCGCGAGCGACCGCGATACTTCATAAGAGAAGTCGACGTGCCCCGGAGTGTCGATGAGGTTCAGCTGGTAACGCTCGCCGTCGCGGGCGTTGTAATAAAGAGTGACTGCCTGCGCCTTGATGGTGATGCCGCGCTCGCGCTCGAGTTCGAGGGAGTCGAGCACCTGGTCCTGCATCTCGCGGGCTTCGAGGCCACCACAGAGCTGGATGAGACGATCGGCCAGCGTGGATTTGCCGTGGTCGACATGGGCAATGATCGAGAAGTTTCGTGTCCGGTGCATCAGGGGTGAGGTCGGCCTGCCGCCGAACCCTTGTGAAACGATTGCTCCACCCGGGCGCCGGCAAAAACTAGCGCGGGAGTATAGCCGCAGGGCGGCGGACGAGCCTTAAAAGTTCGTTGGAATTCAGCGTGTAATGACAAATGACGCTGCCATCGAGCAGCAGCACCGGCACCTTGAGGCCAAACTGCCGCGCGAGCTCGGGGTCCGAGTCGACATCGACGATGGATACCGGCGGTATGGATTGCGCGCGTTCGAGCTCGGCAAGCTCACGCAGCATGCCCTCACAGAGCCCGCAGCCCTCGCGGCTCAACACCACGAGGCCCCGGGAAAGCGTCATCTATTTGCGGCGAGGCGCCGTCGCCGGAGCCAGTCCCAGCCCCTCGGTGGGCACCGACTTCGAAGCCTTGACCTGCTTGGCGATGAGCTCGACGGTGCTCGGCGGCACTTCGCCCACCGCGGTGACCTGGTGGCCATCGACGACGGTGGAGTACGCGGACGAAGAACCGACCCGCGCCGGACCTTCGGCGCCGGCTGAATTCGGCTTGCGCGGTTCGACGAACACGGAAACCGAGGCGATGCCGTCGGTGTACACGAGATGGGCTACCGGCTCACTCGAACCCGGCATGGCCTGTGCCGAACGCGTGGCCATGCGGAAGCCGGGCGGCAACCCCATGGCTTCCCACAATGCGGGCGTCGCATTGCTCGCCACCACTGCCCGCTCGGCGCGCAACCAACGGTAGGTGGAAGCGTCGACCTGCGGCTTGAACATGGAATCGGGAATGCGTTCCGGCAAATCGATGTTCGAGAACACGATCTGTTCTATGACCTGACCGGACCGGTCGCACAGCTGGGTCTTGAGCGGCATCGAAGTCTGCTCGTCGATCCACAGCCGGTAGCCGTAGCGGTATTCGTCGCGCGGATGCAGCGCGACCACGCGCGTGGTGCGGCCGAGCAGCCGTTCGCGCTCGCCACCGCGGATTTCGTAGACGAGTGCGTCGCCCTCGTCGATGGATGGAATCGCGCCGAGCAACGCCCCATCGGGCGCACGACGCTCGACCAGCACGGTGCGCGTGTCGGGGAAATAACAGGTGAGTTCATTGCCCTGGCGAATGAATTCGCGTCCCGGGCCATCGAGCGACAACAACCGCTCCGACACATCCCCGCCGCGTACGCGATGGATGATGCGCAGCGTTTCGACGCGGCCGCCGTGATTGTGGGTGAACACGCCGATGTAGTTGCGCGTGGTGAGCGCGTGGTTCATGCGCTCCAGCCATTCTTTCGGTTCGGCACCGAATGCGATACCAACGCCGATCAGCAGCGTCAGCGCCGCCAGACGAGCAGTAGCGGCGCGGTCAAGGTGCATCGTTGGCCCTCGCGGCCGGCGGCGCAGTAACCACGGTCACGCCGGCCGAGTTGTCCACCGGACTGTCGGTCGATACGAGTCCGAGCAGCGCCATGCGGCGCGACAGGGGGCCCGAGTATTCGCTGTGCGCCACGACGTAATTGGCGAGCCGCGCGGGTGGCGCGAAATTCGACTGTGAACTCGGCGCGGGAGTGACGTAGCGATCGGGCTCGCCGTTCGAGACGGGCTCCTGCACGGTCGAGCTGATCGATGGCGACTGGTTGAGCGCCACGGTGGTGCCAACGGTCTCGGGTGCGAGCACGATGCTCTGCGGCACCGGATTGGCGGCGAGCATCTGATCGGTGGGTTCCGAATTGCGCAGCCAGAAAATCGACGTGGCCGCGACGCCGGCAGCGATGCTGGCACCGAGCACCGGGCGCGCGAAGCGCAGCCAGCGTTCGCTGTAGCCAACTTTGCGTTCGGCCGCGACGACGGACGAGGAACGGTTACCGGTTGCGATCGAATCGACCGCGGCGCCGTCGCCGTAGGTGACTTCCTGGTTGATCGATGCCTGCACGCGCCAAGCCACGCGATCGTGCAAGGCGACGCCGCGTTCGGCCCGCAGCGCGGCACCGATCATGGCGAAACGTGACCATTGGGAGCGCAGCGCCTCGTCGCGAGTCAGGCGGCGGGCGAGCAACTCGCACTCGGCTCCCGGCAGTTCGTTGTCGAACATCGCGGAGAGTTGGCTCACTCTTTCGTGAAGACTCTCGCTGTGGCTCTCATCGCTCATACCATTTCCTCGGTGCGGCCCAGGCCGCCTTCAAAAACTTCACGCAGGCGCTTGTCGATGGCCTCGCGTGCTCGAAAGATTCGTGAACGAACCGTGCCGACCGGACATTCCATGGCGGCGGCGATCTCCTCGTAACTCAAACCATCCAGCTCGCGCAGAACAATGGCCGTCTTGAGTTCTTCAGGCAGTGCTTCGATCGCAGAGTTCACGATGCCGCGAATTTCTTCCGTGAGGGCCATGCCCTCGGGCGTATCGGGATCCTGAAGCTTGGTTTGCACGCTGTGCGATTCCTCAGGGTCGGTCAGGTCCAGGTCGTACGCGATCGGGCTGCGATCGCGCGAAGCGAGACTGTTCTTGGCCGTGTTGATAGCGATGCGGTACATCCAGGTGTAGAAGGCGCTGTCGCCGCGAAACTGAGGCAATGCCCGATAAGCTTTGATGAAGGCTTCCTGCGTAATGTCTTCCGCTTCCGCCGGATTGCGCACGTAACGCAATACCAGCTTCACCACTTTGTGCTGGTACTTGCGCACCAGCAGATCGAACGCGCTCTTGTCGCCACGCTGCACGCGCTTGACGAGAACCAGATCACTTTCGCTGTCTTCCGACGTCACAGGAGCCCCTGAGCTCCTTGCAAGCTGAATAGACCCTGAACGCGTTCGAAAGTTTCCTTTCCCGCCTTATCTAGTTGAATGATTTTTAACGGTACGTGACGCACTTCAAACCTCGGGCCCGATGGTAACAGTTGCGCTCCCGGGAGCGCCCGGAACCGCGGTTTTGGCACCCTTGAGGCGCCGGCAGAGGAGCCGGAAGGCCGATTTCTCCTGCCGTGCTCCATCGATGAGAACGGCTCGCAGGCCGCCGGATGTCTGAAGCCGCAAGACCACGAGCCAGCCGAGACGGAACGAGCCGGGCGCGAGCAGCGCGGGAACCGGTGTACGTGTCGCGCCGAGCAGCACCGTGAACTCGCCCTGCTCCCAACTGATCGCGCGGACGGCCTTGCGACCGCGCAGCAGAACGCAGGCGTCGACGCTGCGCAGATTGGCCGCGGCCAGCGCGAAGCAGATCGCGATGCGCGCGAGCAATGGCAACGCGACCGCGAACAGCACGACCGCGCAAGCGGCTGCGAGCCACAGGAGCCACGCCACGGCGAGCCGTGGCGAGGCAACGAGGTCAATTCGTCTGCATGGCGCGGCACAGCGCCGCGTGGCGGGGGTCTTCGGGGACATCGCCCGCGATGAGATAGCGCGCGAGGTCGGGGTCGGGCAATTCGAGAAACTCCGCGAAGGCTGCGCGTTCTTCGCTTGCGGCGAGCGCGTGTCGATCACGTAGATACCGGAGCAGCAGAAAATCCAGCTCCTTCATGCCGCGGCGGCAGCGCCATTGGAGCATTCCCAGGCGCTCAGGCGCCACGTCGGAAAACGTCGCCGAAGCGGCGCCGTCCATGACATCTGAGAGCCTACGCATTTGGCTAATGTTGTCGCTCGATCATCATTTTCTTGATCTCGGCGATGGCCTTCGCCGGGTTCAGATCCTTCGGGCAGGCTTCCGTGCAGTTCATGATCGTGTGGCAGCGGTACAGGCGGAACGAATCTTCCAGTTCGTCGAGGCGCTCGCCGGTGGCTTCGTCGCGCGAGTCGATGATCCAGCGGTAGGCCGCGAGCAGCGCGGCGGGTCCGAGAAAGCGATCGCTGTTCCACCAGTAACTCGGGCAGGCGGTCGAACAACAGGCGCACAGGATGCAGGCCGAGGGACGGTCGATCTTTTCTTGGTCTTCCTTCGACTGCGGACGTTCGCGATCGGGCGGTGCGGGCGTGCGCGCCTGCAGCCAGGGCTTCACCGCCGCGTACTGCGCGTAAAAATTGGTGAGGTCGGGCACGAGATCCTTCACCACCGGCATGTGCGGCAGTGGATAGATCTTCACGTCGCCCTTCACTTCGTCGCAGGCCTTGGTGCAGGCGAGCGTGTTGGTGCCGCCGATGTTCATGGCGCAACTGCCGCAGATTCCCTCGCGGCAGGAGCGGCGGAAGGTGAGCGTGGAGTCGACCTCGTTCTTGATCTTGAGCAGCGCGTCGAGAACCATCGGCCCGCATGAGTCCATGTCCACTTCATAGGTGTCCATGCGCGGGTTCTTGCCCGAATCCGGATCGAAGCGATAGATGACGAACTTGCGAACGTGCTTGGCACCGGCCGGCGCCCGGTGCGTGATCCCGGCGGCCTTGTCGATCTTCGAATTCGCGGGCAGTGTGAGCTCAACCATTAATACGTCCTCGTTTTCGGAGGAATCGGCTCGACATCCGTAGTCAGCGTGTTCATGTGCACCGGGCGGTATTCGATCCGCGTCTTGCCGGCGTCGTCCACCCAGCACAGTGTGTGCTTCTGCCAGTTCACGTCGTCGCGTTCCTTGAAGTCTTCGCGCGCGTGAGCGCCGCGGCTTTCCTTGCGATTTTCCGCCGAAACAATAGTCGCGGTCGCCTGCCCCAACAGGTTGTCGAGTTCGATGGTTTCGACGAGATCGGTATTCCAGATGAGACCGTGATCCGCGACTTTCACATCAGTAAACGATGCGCGCGTCTTCGCAAGATCGCGCACGCCATCCGCGAGCGTCGTGCCGGTGCGGAACACGGCGGCGTCGCGCTGCATGATCTTCTGCATCTCGAGGCGGATCTCGGCAGTGCCGCGCGCGCCCTTGGCATTGCGGAACCGGTCCAGCCGCGAGACCGCGAAGTCGCCCGCGTCCTTCGCGAGCGGCTGATGCGCCTGGCCAGGCTTGATCACGGTGGCGGCGTGGCGCCCCGCCTCGCGACCAAACACCACGAGGTCGAGCAGCGAATTTGAACCCAGTCGATTCGCACCGTGCACGGACACGCAGGCGCCTTCGCCGACGGCCATCAATCCCGGTACCACGGTGTCGGGATCTCCGTTCTTGAACGTGACCGCTTCGCCGTGCACGTTGCAGGGAATGCCACCCATGTTGTAGTGGACCGTCGGCAGCACCGGGATCGGATCCTTGTTGACGTCGACGCCCGCGAAGATGCGCGCGGTCTCGGCGATGCCCGGAAGACGCGCGTGAATCACCTCGGGCCCGAGATGCTCGAGATGCAGATGAATGTGGTCTTTGTGTTTGCCGACGCCGCGGCCTTCGCGAATCTCGATCGTCATCGAGCGTGAGACCACGTCGCGCGAAGCCAGGTCCTTGGCATTCGGTGCGTAGCGCTCCATGAAACGCTCGCCGTCGGAGTTGGTGAGGTAACCACCCTCGCCGCGCGAACCTTCGGTGATGAGACATCCCGAGCCGTAGATACCGGTCGGATGGAACTGCACGAATTCCATGTCCTGCATCGGAAGGCCGGCGCGCAGCGCCATGCCGCCACCGTCACCCGTGCAGGTATGCGCGGAGGTGCAGGAGAAATAGGCGCGACCGTAGCCGCCCGTGGCGAGGATCACCGTGTGGGCACGGTAGCGGTGCAGCGAGCCGGTGGCCAGGTCCAGCGCGACCACGCCGCGGCAGGCGCCGTCCTGCATGATGAGGTCGAGCGCAAAGTATTCGACGAAGAACTCGGCGTTGTGCTTGATCGACTGCTGGTACAGCGTGTGCAGCATCGCGTGACCGGTGCGATCGGCCGCCGCGCAGGTACGATGCGCCGTGCCCTTGCCGTAGTGGGTCGTCATGCCGCCGAACGGGCGCTGGTAGATACGGCCGTCGTTGGTGCGCGAGAACGGCACGCCGTAGTGCTCGAGCTCGATGACCGCCGCCGGCGCCTCCTTGCACATGAACTCGATGGCGTCCTGGTCGCCGAGCCAGTCGGAGCCCTTGATGGTGTCGTAGAAGTGGAAGCGCCAGTCGTCTTCGCCCATGTTGCCGAGCGCGGCGGAGATGCCACCCTGCGCCGCCACGGTGTGGCTGCGCGTCGGAAACACCTTGGTGATGCAGGCGGTAGATAGTCCGGCCTCGGCAAGCCCGAGCGTCGCGCGCAGACCCGCGCCACCCGCGCCCACGACGACGACGTCGTAGGTGTGATCGATGAATTCGTATTCTTTGTTGCTCATTTTTCCTATCGGACTGGGGTCGTTCAGGACAGCGCCAGCACCAGGATGGCGAACACCGCGGCGACCGCGGCTGCCACGTGCACGAAGGTGGACAGCAACAGCAGCGTGGTTTTTGCGCCCGTGCCGTGGACGTAATCCTCGACCACGACTTCCACGCCCAGCTTCGAATGCAGCGCGAGCGTGAGCACGAGCAGGATGGCGAGCACGGCGACGTATGGCTGACCTAACCACCCGCGCATGACTTCGTAAGACTGCAGTGCATGCGTGACCAGCGAGATGGCAAACCACGCCGTCAATGGCAGCAATGCCACGGCGGTCACGCGCTGCGCCCACCAGTGGCTCACGCCCACGCCCGCGGAACCGCGTCCGAGGACTTTGCCGAGCGGCGTACGCAGGCTCATGGCGTGCTGCCCGGCGCCAGCGCAGCGCAACCGAGCCACACGAGGAGCGCCGTCAGCAGCAGCGCCGCGATGACCACCGCCAGGCCACTGCGGCGCGCATGGACGCGCTCGAGGCCCCGGCCCGTATCCCAGACCAGGTGCCGAATGCCATTGCAGAAGTGATAGACGAACGAAAAGGTGAAGCCCACCAGCAGTAGTCGGGCGAGCGGCGTCGAAAGCAGGTGCATGGCCCGCGCATAGCTTTCCGGTCCGCTCGCCAGCGCCATCAGCCACCAGACGAATCCGAGAAAGCCGAAGGTCGCCGCGACACCGGTAATGCGATGCAGGATCGACAGCGACATCGTGTACATGAATTTGTACACGCCGAGATGCGGTGACAGAGGGCGGTTCATCCCTGGCCCTCAGAAGTCGATGCAGCGGCCATTTCTTTCCCAGTCGCCGAAGCGCGTCGGCTCGGGGCCCTGTGGGCCGCCCAGTTCGCCAGTGGCGGGAACAGGAGTGCCCGGTATGGCCTGCGGCGCAGGTGCGGCGCCCGCGACCGCGGGACTCGAGGCATCTACGTCGGAAGGGGCATTCGGCACGGGCGCGAATTCTGCCAGAATCGGCCCGTGACGACCACATGAAACCCCTGCAAAAACAAAGATGAGCAAGCTGGAAGGCGTGAACCTGTCGCGTTCGCCCGTGTTCTTGGGCGTGCTCGCGTTCCGCGGTCCCGAGGCCGCGCGCTTTCTGCAGGGACAACTGTCCGCGGACATCGAGAAGTTGCCCGTGGGTGCATCGACGCTCGCGGGGCTGCACAACCCGCAGGGGCGCGTGGTCGCGCTGCTGGCCGTCGCGCGCGCCGCGAGCGACGAACTGTTCGCGGTGCTGCCGGCGGAATTGGCCGCCGCGGT
>DATHJZ010000102.1:0-16901 GCA_035286365.1 Steroidobacteraceae bacterium
GCGGGATTGAGCTTGGTGTTGTCGTCCGCGTCCGACCAGCCGGCATCGAACATCATGTACTCGACGCCGTACTCGGCGGCGAAGTCGATGTAGTAACGGTAGGTCGCGGTGTTGAGTCCGCTCGTGAAGTTGACGCCGTGCAACAGGCGGCTGGTGATCCACTCCTCGGTAGATTGGCCCGGACGGATCCAGGAGACGTCCTGCAGCTCCAGCGGACTCGCGAGCCGGTACACCAAGTCATTGCCGAGCAAGCCGGCCGCATCCGGCGACACCATCATCACGCGCCATGGAAATGTGCGAGTGCCGGTCGTGCGCGCGAGATAGTCGGCACGCCGTGTGACCAGCGATTGCTTGAACTCGCCGCCGGACACTTTCTCCTCCAGTGGATAGCGCGGGAAATCACCAGCCAGCGCGGGCTCGCTTGGCACATGACGCAGCCACAGTCCTGGATAGTCGCGTAGATCCGACTCGGTGAAGCCGAGGTAGGCGCCCGCGGTCTGCACGGTGATGGGTAGATAGCCGAGCCGTCCATCCGGCACGGCCTGCGCGGCCAGTTGCTGGTAGTTCTCTTCGTAGCTGGACTGGAAGCAGTCGACTCCGGGTTCGTTGCGGCAGTTCACCAGTGCGATCCAGAGGGAGTCGTCAACGCCCAAGCGCAGGCCGGCGCTCTCATTGCGCACGATCACCTCACCGTCGATGGCCGTCTCGAAGCGGTATGCAACGCCATCGTCGTAGACGCGAAACGTCGCGGCGAGCTTGGGGCCGAACGACAAGCGCAGCTCGTTGTAACGATCCGGGATGACGGCGCGCTTCTCCGGTACGGCGGGTCGAATGGTCTCGTCCACCTTGCGCCGTGCGTTTCCGCTCAGGCGGGGCAGAGCGTTCGCGCGCAGATGCCCATCCACATCCAGGCCAATCGCCGGTGTGCGCACCACCGTACGGCCGCGATATCGCACCTCGAGCGTCAGCGTATCGTCAGCGCGGATCACTGCTTCCAGCGCTTCCGCCGGCGCTCGCAGGCGGAACGTTTCCGCAGTTGCGGGCAATGCCAGAATAGCGAGCAGTAAACCGCTGAGCGCTCGCATCAGCATCAAGGGGCAGCCAGGCACGTCGCGTAGTCGTCGAAGGTCCGGCGGGCGGAATCGCCCTTAATCGCTCCCTCACGGTTGAAAGTGGCGGGCTTGGTTTGGGGAAGGATGGTCTGGGCTGCCAAAGGCGAAGCCGCCACCAAGGCCACAAGAAGTGCTGCGATGCTTCTGCCGATCTGGTTCATCACGATCCGATTGGGGCTTTCCGCTGACAGCTTGTCAAGCAGAGGGTAGGTCGCATTCTTTTCGCATCTCAAGATCGTGATACACCTGTCGCGGTCCCGACCATCCGGAGCTCAACTGGTGAAAAGCATCGCGGCGCTCTTGCTCACATCGTTGGCCGCGGTCGCACATGCGGCGCCTCCCGCTCCCACGAAGATCCACGTCAACGGCGTCGACCTGAATTACATCAGCGCCGGCAGCGGCGAACCCGTGATCCTGCTGCACGGCGGCCAGGGAGACTACCGCTCGTGGGAGCCGCAGATGGCAGAGCTCTCGCGCTACTACCACGTCATCTCGTACAGCCGCCGCTACAACTTTCCGAACCAGAATCCACAAACCGCAACTGATCATTCCGCGCAGACCGAGGCGGCAGATCTGCACGCGTTCATAAAGGCCTTGCGACTCAAACGCGTCAATCTCGTCGGCACATCCATGGGCGCGGCGACGGCATTGACGTTCGCGATCGACAATCCGCGCATGGTGCGCAGGTTGATCATTGCCGAACCGCCGATCCTTTCTTGGGCGATGCGACTTCCCGAAGGCGACGCGCTGTATCAGGATTTCATGAAACGAATCCAAAACCCGGCGAACGCGGCGTTCGCTGCAGGTGATGACGAGGGCGCAATGCGGTTCTTCGTCGACGGTTTTGCGACGCCTGGACGATTCGACGCGCTGCCGCCGGAAGCGCGGCTCGGCGTCATGCAGAATGCCGGCTTCTTCAGGATGATGGCGCGCAGCGCCGATCCGTATCCGGACATCCCGCGCGCGAGTCTGCGCCAGTTGCGCATGCCCGTGCTCGTCATCACGGGCGAGAAGACCATCGCGATCCACCGGCGCATTGACGAAGAGTTGTCGCGACTCATACCTCGAGCTCGATCGGCCACGATTCCGGCGGCCGGGCATGGATCGCCGCGTGAGAATCCGCGAGCATTCACCGAGGTCGTGGATAACTTTCTGGCGTCGAGCTGATGAAACACATTGACGGAGCGCCGTACGTAGCTAGTCTGTGGGTTGCGGCATAGAGGTGTCCGATGCGCACGGTTCTCACGACGGCGGTGGCTTTGTTCTTGTCCGTTTCCGGCGATGCACTGGCCGCCAACTGGAACGAGGCCAGCAGCGATCACTTCGTAATCTACGCGGAAGAAGACGAAAAGGAGATCCGCAAATACTCCGACAGACTGGAGCGGTACTACAGCGCGATGAGCGCCATCCTGCCGTCCAAGAAGATCAAGCCCAGTCCGTCCAATCGCGTGACGATATACGTCGTGCGCAGCGAGCGAATCGTTCGAAAGCTCTATGGCTCCGATGTTTCCCGCTTCGTACAGGGCTTCTACGTGCCGCACGCAGGAGGTTCTCTCGCCATCATTCCCCCGATCGACGTTGGGGGTAGCAAGGCGTCCCAGTCGGAGCTCGTGCTCATGCATGAGTACGCGCATCACTTCATGGCGGAGAATGCGCCCTATATGGTGCCTCGCTGGTACGGTGAAGGTTTTGCGGAGTATTTCGCGACGGCGAGATTCGAAAAGGATGGCGCGGTCGGGCTCGGGCTGCCGGCTGAGCATCGAGCCTACGAACTGTTCGAAGCCAAGGACGTGAGCATCGAACGGCTGCTGGATTCGAAGCTCTACGCAGCCAAGAAGTCGAAGGACTACGACAATTTCTACGGTCGCAGCTGGCTGCTGTTTCACTATCTATTCACCGACGACGATCGCCGCAACCAGCTCGTCGATTATCTGAACCGACTGAACAGAGGAGAGGCGGAGCTCTCGGCCGCGACCGCAGCGCTTGGCGACCTGAAAGCGCTAAACAAGGCGGTGGGACGTTATCTACGGCAGCAGCGTATGCAATACATCAGAGTTCCTCCCGAACGGCTGACCCTCGGGCAGATCACGGTGCGGCGCTTGAGCGAGGCCGAAGGCGCCAGCATGCCCATTCGCATTCGTTCGAAGCGCGGTGTGAACCAGCAAACCGCGGCAGAGGTGGTTCAGGAGGCGCGGGAAGTTGCGGGAAAGTATCCGGACGAGCCCGCCGTGCAGGCGGCTTTGGCTGAAGCGGAGTTCGACGCGGGCGACGATGAAGCGGCCGTCCGCGCTGCCGACAAGGCTCTTGCCGCGGCTCCAGGCAACATGACGGCGCTCATCCAAAAGGGCTACGCCCTGACACGCATCGCGACCGAAACAAAAACCGAAAAAGCGTGGCGGGCCGCGCGCCAGCATTTCGTCTCGGTGAACCAGATCGAGAACGATCATCCCATTCCGCTCATCCGCTACTACCTGAGCTTTCTCCAGCAAGGCAAGGAGCCGACCAAAACCGCCCTCGATGGGCTGGAATGGGCGTTGGAACTCGCCCCATATGACGCCAACGTGCGAATGATGGTTGCGACGCGGCAGATGCAGGACAAGCGCTTTGCCCAAGCCATACGCACGATCAGTCCTCTGGCATACAACCTCCATGCGGGCGCGGACAATCCCGCGATTGCGTTGCTGGAAAAAGCACGGGAGGAGCTGGTGGCGGAGGGACTACAAACCCGCGAGTAATCCGTCCAGCGTCAGTATCGACCCGCAGTAATTGCATGCCCGCTTTCACACCGCTTCTCCGGCCTTCCTATTTCCGGCTGACGCCCGAACATCGCATTCTGCAAGAGATGCGGAAAGCGAAATCCAGAACTTCACACGGTCATCTGACGCACTGCGCGGCGCTTCTACTCGCATCTATGGCGTGGCCAGCATTGAGCAGCGCGGCCGGCGGCCTCGTACCTCAACATGCGGAGGACCTGCGACCAACGCTTATACGTGCGTCGAAGGGCGACGCCGCGACACTCGACTTCTCCGCATTCGGCCGCGGTTTTCGATTGCAACTCTCTACCAACCAGCGTCTCACGCAGTTCACCGACGGCAGTTCCTTGCAGCTCTACAAGGGCACCCTCGAAGGTGTTCCGGGTTCCTGGGCGCGCATCAGCGTTCACGACGGTCTGCCGCGCGGCATGATCTGGGACGGGCGCGAGCTGTTCATCGTGGATGCGGCGGCGGAGGCGGTCAATTACGGCGCGGCCGGCACGGTGATGTTCAAGCTCTCGGACGCCGTGCTGGAGCGGGGCGTTTCTTTCACTGGCGATGCGGTGGAGACGCCGCGCAACCCGGCCGCCGCCTATGGCGCCATGATCGGCGAGCTGCGCGCCAGGACGCAGGCGCTGCAGGCCGGCGTGGCCACGGAGGGGGTCGAGATTTCCATCCTCGGCGATGCGACCTATCTAGCGCGCTTCGCAAGCGAGGCGGAGGCGCGCGATGCGATTCTCACTCGCCTCAACAACGTGGACGGAATCTTCAGCTCGCAGGTGGGCGTGGAACTGCAAGTCGTATCGGTGAACATCGCCGGTGAACTCACGGCCGGCCTGTCCGCGACCACCGATCCAAGCGCGCTGCTCGAAGAGTTGGGACAGTTGCGACAACAGAGCCCGGCGCTTGTCGACACCGGCCTCACGCATCTGTTCACCGGCCGCCAGCTGGACGGCGACACCGCGGGCATCGCCTATACGCTGGCGCTCTGCAGCCAGCGTTTTGCTGCCAGTCTCGCCACGGCTCACAACAGCGCCGCGCTCGATGCATTGATCACCGCGCACGAGATCGGCCATGTGTTCGGCGCCCCGCACGATGGCACGCAGCAATGTGAGTCCACGCCGCAGAACCAATACATCATGACGCCGACGCTCACGACGTCGGTCACATCCTTCTCCCAATGCAGTCTCGATCAGATCAACGCGGTGATCGACAGTTACGCCTGCGTGGTGGCGCTGCCTCCGCCTGGCCCGGCGCCACCCGCACCTCCGGCCCCGCCTCCCGGTGACAATGGCGGCGGTGGCGGAGGCGGCGGAGGCGGATCGCTCGATCCATCCTTGCTACTGCTCTTGTTTGCACTCCGGGCGCGACGCCTCTCTCAGCGGCACGTCCCGCGCGGCTCCTGGGTGCGGTGATAGTCGCGTCCCACCCAGGCGTTGTGTCCCGGTTCCCACGTGCTGCCGGCGTGACTGTCGCTGAGACCTGAGGCAGTCGCCGCCCAGGTTCCCACATCGATCATGTAGTTGACGCCCGTCACGTTGGGCTTACGGTCTCGCGTGGCGTATTCCTCGTGTCGGCTGACGCGTGCGCAGGGTAGGTGGGCAGCGACTTCCTCCATCGCGAACGCGACGGCGCGATGATCGGGATGGTCGCCAGGGTTGCGATCCTCATCAAGCTCGGCGATATGAAGATTCAGCGCGGCGCCGGGCGCCAGTTCGCTGACGACGACGGCTTCGAGCGTGGCGACGAAATCACTCCATCCAGAATATCGCGCGCTGTCGTCGATCGCCTTCGTCTCTGCGGACGCGCCCGAGCGCAACCGCTGCAGCGAAAGCGGATGCTCTTGATAGTCGTTGCCGTTGACGATGTTGCCGTCATGAATTCGCAGGAAGTACGTGACGGAGTTGGCGTAGGTGTGGCGAGCCACCTTGTGTCCGGCGCGCTCGACGGCTTCGGGCTTGGTCTCGGCGCCCAGCGCAGCGGTCGCGTTGGCGGCGTTGGCCATGAAGCGGATGGCGCGCAGCGCGCCTTCCTCGCGTGCAATGTAATAAGGAGTCGGCTCGCCGCCCACGCCTTTGCCGGCGTCGCCCGCCGAGACGTGCACGAACACGGCCTTCTCGTGCGGCTCGTTCATGGCGTGGAAGGCGTCGGGGTTCATGAAAAGCTGCCAGTCGTCGGGATGGGCGACGACGAACACGCTGAGCGTGGGCGTCGGCGGTGTCTCGCGCGGAAGACCTGCGCAGCCGGTCAAGGTCAGTATCAGCGCGGCCAAAGAGCCGTATCTCATGCCAGTCTCCCCCATGTCTTTCCGAATGCAGGAAGGCTAGCTGAGGATCCCCGGTTCGTGCCATCGTCTTGTCATGGACGCGATAAAACAACGAATCCAGCAACTGCGCAGTCTCCTGCGCCGCCGCGGTCAGTCTCGCGACGACGCGGACGACCTCATTCAAGAGGCCTTTCTGCGCCTGTACACCTACTGCCAGGAAGAAGAAGTCCAGCAGCACGGAGCCTTCCTCGCCCGGACCGTGATCAACCTTTCAATCGACGTGCATCGCAAGTCACACCGCGACCTCTACTCGAAAGAACCGCTCGAAAGCTTGTTGCTCGTCGATCTCCGGCCGACACCGGATGAGGATTTTGCCGCCGCGGAACGTCTGACTAAGGTGGTAGCCGTGCTCGATGAGTTGGGGCCCCGGACCCGCGAGATATTTCTCATGCATCGTGTAGAAGGCTACGGCTGCGCGCACATCGCGAAGCACTTTGGAATCAGCTTGAGCGCCGTGGAGAAGCACATTGCGAGGGCCGTGCTCGCGCTCATGGACGTTGTGGAACACTCATGAAACAGGAATCGACCTCGCCACACATCAGCACCGCCCGGGCGGAGGCCGCGGCTTGGGTCGCACGCCTGCACAGTTCCGGGCGCACGCGCGCGCTGGAAGCGGGCCTGCGCAAATGGCTGAAGGCGGCCCCCGAGCACGCCCAGGCATTCGAGATCGCCACCGAAGCGTGGGAAATCGGCGGCAGCGTTCCGGGTGCGGCCGTGCCGCGCATGGCGGATCCTTTCCAGGAGCGCAAGCCGAAACTCAACCGCCAGCCATACTTCGCGCTGGCCGCCGCGCTGACCGTCGCTGTCATCGGAGGGCTGTTCTACGTCTCCCGCCCGGATTCCGCCGTCACGACCAATGTCGGCGAACAGCGCATGCTGACGCTGGATGACGGCACCCGCATCTTTCTCAACACCGGCACGCGTTTGTTTGTCGAAGAGGACGCGACTCGGCGCCGAGTCAGGCTGGAGAATGGCGAAGCCATGTTCGACGTGGCGAAAGATCCGCGCCGTCCGTTCGTCGTCACCGCCGGCGACAATAAAGTGGTTGCACTGGGCACCTCGTTCGTCGTGCGACGTGATGAGCAGCAGCTCACCGTGACGCTGGTGGAGGGAAGAGTCGCGGTCTCGCCAGTTTCCGCTACGGCCGCCGAAACTGGCGAAAACTCCGGCCTTCATCCATCGGGAAAGGGTCCGGCGGTTGCGACCATACTGACCCCCGGCCAACGGCTGACCGTCGTCAACCGCAAACCTCCGAAGCTCGACGAGCCCGCCATCGAGAATGTGACGGCATGGCTGCGCGGGGAGATCATCCTCGACAACACCCCGCTGCAGGATGCCGTAACGGAAATGAACCGCTACAGCGCGGTCAAGCTGAGCGTCGACAATGCCGCCGCGGCCGACATCCGCGTGAGCGGCATCTTCCGCGCCGGCGATTCCGCGCGCTTCGCGCAGGCCGTGGGCGAGACCTACCACCTGGCCGTCGAACAACAGCCGCGCCGCATTCTGATTTCCGGTTCGTCCGACTAGCGAGCCTCCTGCCGCGCGACCCTCTGATGAGGATTTGTTTCTGTCGCACGTCAAACCTATAGACCCCTCGCATTTGCGGCAAAAGGGGCAGTACTTCTAGGGGGAACAAAACGATGGTTGAAATTTCCGGTCTCGCCTCCCGTGTGGCGGCAGCCATCCTCTTTCTCGTACCACCCGTTGCGCAGGCCCAGGACGTCGCACAATTCAGCTTGCCGGCGCAGTCGCTGGCGGCATCGCTGCGAGCCGTCGGCAGCCAGACGAGCACGAATGTGTTGTTTGACCCACCGCTGGTGGAAGGGATGAACGCGCGAGTGGTGGTGGTGACGGAGGGGATCACGGCGGAAGAGGCATTCAAGAAACTGCTGGCGGGGACCGGGCTGCAGTATCGGTTCCTGGATGAAAAAACTGTCATGGTGATTTCTGCGGCGGCTACGGCTCCTGTGAGTGAGTCGGCAGCGAACGCATCAGAGACCAATTCTCAACCTGAAATGCAAAAAGTGGAATCCGCGGCCGAATCCACGGCGAGCGATTCAGAGTCTTCAGATCAGGAAGGCATTCCCGAAATCCTCGTGACGGTGACGAGGCAAGAGACCAACGCGCAGCGCACGCCGATCTCCATGGATGTGCTCGACTCGGCTCAAATAAAGCGGCAAGGAATTCAGGATATTCAGAGCCTGGTCGCGACGGTCCCTTCGCTTTCCTTGAACCAGGCAGCCGGCGTCATCCTCGCGATCCGCGGAGTCGCCGCTCGTGACACGACCGATATCGGCGACCCTTCGATCGTCGTCAGCAACGACGGCTTCTACAACGACCGTAACCAGGCCCTGTTGGCGCCGCAATACGATCTGGCGCGCATCGAAGTCCTCAAGGGTCCGCAGGGCACTCTGGTCGGACGCAACGCCACCGGCGGCGCGATCAATTTCATCACGGTAAAGCCGTCGGAGGAGGCGGGTGGCTATCTCACGCTCGACGTGGGCAACTACGACAAGGTGAACGCCGAAGGCGCGTTGAACCTGCCCCTGTCCGACAAGCTCTGGGCACGTTTCTCCGCGAGATCAGAAGATTTCACCGGCTACCGCACTTGCGGGGAGTTCGGGACGTGCGATGACTTCACGAAGAGCTCCTTCCGGGGTCAGCTGACCTACAACCCTACTGAGGATCTGCGTCTGCACGTGTTGGCCCAAAGATCGAAAGGGACGACTCACGGCACCGGATTCCTGAACACGCCGTTTATTCCCGACGACACGGGCCATGTCGTGCATGAGCTGCCGGATGTCGGCCCGTACTCCGACGTCGACGATGTCGGCTCCCAGGTTCCCACGTATGTCAACGTCGTCGACTCAGTGTATCGCTGGGATGCAACCTGGAATGCGCCATGGACGACCGTGACGTACCTCGGTGGCCGGGAAGATATCGACTACGACAGCGAAACCAACGCCTCGACCAAGCAGGGGCCGACGCGTCCCTGGATGCCGCGGGTGAACGGACTGTTCGTGAATCCGCAGGTAACCAATCACGAGCTTCGCTTCGCGTCTCCCGATCAGAGCGACCGGTTCACCTATCAAGTCGGGGCCTACTACTTCAACAACGAAGGAAGTTCGTCCACATATCAATCGGCGTACACGAGTCCACGGGTGATAACGAGCGCAACGGTGTCGGAAGCCATCAACTTGCGTTCACTGTCGTACTTCGGGCAGGTGGGATTCAAACTCACGGACGAGCTGAAGCTGACGGTCGGGGCACGCTACAACGACGACAAGAAGAGCCTGGTCGATCTCCCGAATCCCCTGACCAGCGACGAGCGACGCTACAACAGCGGCGAGACTCGCAAGACGACCTACCACGGTGGACTCGACTGGCAGGTGACGCCGGTCAACATGATTTACGCCAAGGTGGACACGGGATACAAGGCCGGCGGCTTTACCGTCTTTGGCGACTACGGCCCTGAACTGGTGACCACTTACGAAGCGGGATCCAAGAACCGTTTCTTCGACAACCGGCTTCAGGTGAACGTCACCGGCTTCTTGACCCGCTTCACCGACCAGCAGACCTCACAACTATCGCCGATCCCGAACTGCCCGTCGCCCTGCACGAATTTTCAGATTCAGACGGTCAACGCCGGTTCGACTCGAACGTGGGGCGTGGAGAGCGACGCCACGCTCGTTTCGGACTTCGGGAACCTCAATCTCGCCGTCACCTATCTCAACAACGAGTTCACGAAGTTCGTCACCGACGCGCGGCAAACAGATCTGCTGGTGAACGGCGTCTGGACCACGCGGCTCAACAACCTCGACCTGACCGGCAATGCGGAACGCCTTTCGCCGCCTTGGACTGTCGTCGCCGGATACCAGCTGACACGGCCTGTCAGCGCCGGGGAAGTCACTGGAACACTTCAGGTACGTTACCAGGACGCCCTCTATCTATCCTTCCTCAACATCCCGACGGAGAGCCGAAATGCGACTACGATCGTCAACGCAAACCTGGGGTACAAGCCGAACGGAGCAGATTGGCGGATTGAAGCTTACGTCCGCAATCTGACGGACGATGTCTTCAACTACATCTCCAACGAAAACAACTCGGGATTCTTCTACAGCCAAGGGCTGTCTCCACCCCGAACCTTCGGCGTCATGATGACGTACCAGTGGTAAGGAGACGACCATGGAAGACTCGTACAGTTCAGGGCTGAGCCGACGCGAAATTCTCGCTGGCCTCGCGTCCTTGGCGACCTTGCCGAACTTGGCGTTGTCGCAAACCCAATCGGCGGCGACGTTTGTCGTTGGATGTTGGGCGCGCAGGCCGAATCGGCTGCCGCTTACTGTGCTCACGGGCCCGTCGCGCACCGACGAATGGAAATTCGGCGCCCCGCACGACGTCATCACCAACACGTTCTTTGGATATGTCCATCCGAAATCTAAGAAGATCTACCTGGCGCTCAACTCCGACCGCACCATCGTGCGAGCCAGAGTCTCGAACGACGGCAAGCTGATCGAGGAGGCGCGGTGGCCATCAGGTGGTGGCGAGCCCAGCTTCATCGATGTTGATAAGACCGGCCAATATATGGCCGTCGCGAATTTCGATGCCAGCGTCGAATCCACCATCGCAGTGTTCCGGGTCGGCGAGAAACTCGAACTCATCGCCACCAAGACGACCACGGGCCAGGGCCCTCTTGATCGTCAGGACCGTCCTCACTTCCACGGCACGAGGTTCAGTCCAGACAACAAGTTCATTTATGGCTGCGACCTGGGCGGCGACCAGGTGCTCGCTTTTCCCTTCGATGCAGCCACCGGCAAGGTCGGAGAGCAGATCCTCGCCTACAAGGCGGCGCCGGGGGCCGGCCCCAGGCACATTCTCTTCCATGCCAGCGGGCGCTACGCGTACGTCAACAACTCGCTGAACAGCACCTTGCCGACGCTACGCGTGAATCCGGACGGCACGCTCACATTGGTCGAGATGCAATCGACACTGCCCGATCCCAGCTACAAGGGTTACAACCACCCGGGCCATATCGAGATCGATGCCACCGGGAGATATCTCTATGTTTCAAACCGCGGTCACGACACGCTTGGTGTCTTCGCCATCGGTCCCGAAGGCAAACTGACAAACCTGCAATGGATCTCGTCTGGCGGCGAGTGGCCCTGGCACTTCGTGCTTGCGAGTCCGACGGAGATGCTGGTCGCCAACTGGCAGTCCAACAACATCGCGCGGTTCAATATCAACAAGGACGGCACGCTGACTCCGCAAGGCAAGTCGCTGCCCATCAAGGGGCCAATCTATATTCTGAAGGTGCCCGCCTAGGGACCAGACCCTTGATCCATTCGAGTCGCTTCGCGCAGGATGAGGCGACTATGAGAACCCTTGCAGCACTCTTGCTCTGCGTGTGCGCCGCCACTGGTGCGAACGCCCAGCGCTTTTCCGCCGACTGGGCATCGATCGACAGTCGCCCGACGCCTGCGTGGTGGACTGACGCCAAATTCGGCATCTTCATTCACTGGGGTGTGTACTCGGTGCCGGCCTTCGCGCCGAAGGGCGAGTACGCGGAGTGGTACTGGGAACGGTTGAACGCGCCGGGCAATCCCGGTTCTGTCCAGGACCAGGCGATCCGGCAGGAAACACGCGCCTTTCACGAGCGCGTCTACGGCAAAGACTTCACATATCCGGATTTTGTACCGCGCTTTCGCGCGGAGATGTTCGATGCCGACCAGTGGGCCGACATCCTGCAGCGCTCGGGCGCGAAATACGTGGTGATGGTGTCCAAGCACCATGACGGTTTCGCGCTCTGGCCTTCACGCGAGGCCAACAACAGCTGGGGTCGACCATGGAATGCCCTGGACGCCGGCCCGAAACGCGACTTGGTAGGCGAGCTCAGCACCGCTGTGCGCAAGCGCGGTCTCGAAATGGGTTTCTATTACTCTTTATATGAGTGGTTCAACCCGCTGTGGCTTGCGGGCGATCGCAACGCGTACGTCGAACGCCACCTGTTTCCGCAGTTCAAGGATCTCGTCACGAAATACTCGCCTTCGGTCATCTTTTCCGACGGTGAATGGAGCATGCCCTCGCAGGACTGGCGCGCGCCCGAATTGCTGGCCTGGCTATACAACGAGAGTCCGGTACGCGACAAAGTAGTGGTCAACGATCGCTGGGGCAGCGAAAGCCGCCACAAACACGGGGGCTACTACACCACTGAATACGGCGCCGGCCTGCCGGGCGCCGACCATGCGTGGGAAGAGAACCGCGGCATGGGGCATTCGTACGGCTACAACCGCAATGAAAACCTCGCCGACTACGCCACCGGGCAACGTCTGCTGCTGACGCTGCTCGACACTGTGAGCCGCGGCGGCAACCTGCTGCTCAACATAGGACCCACGGCGGATGGCCGCATTCCCGTCGAGATGCAGGAGCGCCTCGCGTTTCTGGGACAGTGGCTGGCTGTCAATGGTGAGGCGGTGTACGGCACGCGAACGTTCCGCGACGGCGCGCAATGGACCGCGGGCCGTCGTCAGGCTCTGGATACCTCAACTAACTACCGCGCGCAGTACGACGTGGAGACGCTCACGCTGCATCCGGCGCCCGGCGATGCACGCAAGGAGATCCTGTTCACGTGCCGGGGCGCAACGGTCTACGCAATCCTGCCGCTACGTCCGCCGCGAACGCTCATCGTGCGCGAGATGAGGCTGGCGAAAGGCGCGAAAGTCTCGCTGGTCGGCAGCGCGCACTCGAAGCTTGCCTGGCGACAAGCTGGGGCAAATGTCGTCATCGCAATGCCCGAAACTGCGGATGGCGAGTTGCCATTCACGGGACCTCTGGTCGTGAAGCTCCCGTCAGCTGCCGCTGGATCATCGACACCGGAATCATGCCGGCCTCGTTGAACTCCGCGAACATGTCGCTCGCGGTGAAATCCTTGCCGCGCTGCATCGAGCGCTCCAGCCACAGTTGTTCTATGAGGAATTTGCCGGTGACGTAGCTCGAGCCATAACCCGGCTGTCGCAGGTACAGATGCTGCTCGAATCCGAGCAGGTCGAGCGTCGGGCTCATCCAGCCGCGCGGCGTCCACGCGACATGAAAGTCCGCGGCCTGCTTCATCGTGAACTCGTTCGACTGCGCGTACAGCGCGCCCAGTCCGCGCGCCGCGCGATTCGCGAGCATGATCCATTGCAGTTCGCGGGCGCGTGGGTTGTCGTCGTAGAGACCCGCATGCATCGTCATCTCCTCGAAACTCAGCGCCATGCCTTCGGCGCGATGCATCCAGAGGTTGTAGAGCAGGGGACCGCGGCGGATCAAACTGGCATGCGGCTCGTCGCGCATCTGGGCCAGATCCCACCAGTGGTAGAAATGAGTGAAGAGTCCCAGCGGCTCCAGGTGCGACACGATGTAGAAGAAGTTGCGCTTGTCTTCAGGAACGAACTCGCCGATCTGTGCTCGCAACGCCGGGTCCATGTTCGCCTTCACGGGCAGCATCTTCTTGCGCTCGACGAGCTGCATCAGCTTCGTCACCGCTTCATTGCCGCGCTTCTGGTACTCCTCCGCCGTCGATGCGGCGACGAGCGGCGGCAGTCCCGCGTTCCGCAACTCTTCGAGCTTCAACGAGGTGTGCGCGCGCGCGAGCTCGCGTTTGAGCAGCATCACCTCGTCCTCCCAGGTCATCGGTACGAGGTACACGTTCTGCAACATCCACGTGTAGTTGTCCTTGCCGATTCCGGAGGGCCCGTCTTTGTTCGGCGCCTGGCTTTCTAACCACGCGACGAACGCGCTCGTCGCGGAGCGGGCTTCGTCGAGCGCGCGTTCGAAGTTCTTGCCGGCTTTCGCAGCGCGCGCCTCGAGTTCGTCGAGATCGGCGATCTGCTGTTTCACGGGCTTGATGCTGCCGACCCACAGATCGCGCGCGTTGCCGGTGAGATTGCCGCGCGCCTGCGTGAGCAGCGGCGCGATGGTGCGCAGTTCCGTCGTCAGCTTCTTCTCGCTCTTCGCGTCCAGCGGAAACTGGTACTGCCACAACTCGATGGCGGCGTGATTCGTTGGCCCTTCATGGGCGGGTGTATCGCTCTGTGCCGTCCAGATCGAAACGTAGTAGGCCGGGTCGCGCACCCAAGGCTGCAGCACGCGCACATAAAATTCGAAGCCGTTCATTTCCGCGCGCAAGACCTGGTAGTCGACCTGCTGCGGGATCGGCCAGGTATCCGGCTTGATCGCCGCGAGCCGGGCCTGCCACTTTGGAAACTCGGCATGACGCCGCGCGAAGGTTGCAGCGGTGTAGTCCGGCACGCCCTCGCGCAGTGGCGGTCGCTCGAAGGCGCGCCATTCGCTGAAGAGGCTGACGAGGGTGTCGTAGGAGGCGTCGCGACTCTGTCCGAAGGTCTGCGTGGCAAAAGCTGACATCGCGATCACGATGAACAACCGGGCCAGGCGGGCGCGCAAGTTGGAAGTGTGCATGCGCCGATCATCGCCGGGGGCGGTGGCGGGGTCGAGAGTCATGGCGTCAGGCGGCGTATTTTCTAACCAGCCACGCACCACCCGACAGCGATAGCGCCACCCCGAGCATGATCCATTCGAGCTGTTCGCCGGGTGCGGTGTAGACACGCGGCACGTGCACCAGGATCACGAATATCGCCATCATCACGGAAAGCAGCGTTGCACCCCACGGCGCGCGGATGCCGCTCAACAATGAAAGTCCCGCCACGAGATGCGCGAGACCGGTCGCATATGCCCAGAAGATCTGATTCGGTGGAATCCACGTGGGCACCATCGAGGCCGTGAATTGCGCGTACTTGAAGTGCGCGGCGCCGAATGTCAGCGCGCAAAGCCCAGTAGCGACGCATACCGCGGTTGTAAGCTTCCCGCGCGAACCCCGAGCGCCGGCGTAGAGCGCGAGCGCGCCGGCAGTCATCAGGACGATCTCCGCGATGCCGTTCCAGGTGCCAAAGTCCGTGGGCTTCGTCACAGCGATGGGTACGTGCAGGATCAGTATCCACGCGCCGTAGATGCACGCGAGCAGCAGCGCGCCGGCCCGCGCAAACTTGCCGCTCAGCGTCTCGCCGCCTCCGAGGATCAACAGCAAGCCACTCGCGACGGCGAGTTGCGTACGCATTGGAAATTCGGCGGGTACCGGTTGCCATTGCAGCGCGAAGTCATGGAACCAGATGCTCACGGCACCCAGTAGGATCGCGCCGAACGCGAAGGGCAACGCGTTGGGATTCATGGAGAGCCTCCAGGAACGGGACCAAGGCGTGACGGAGTGTACGCCTCTGCGCGGAGGATGAGCCTTTTCGAGGCGCGGGTTCCCGAGTGCCACGGTCTTGGGATACCCTGCGAGCCAATTTGCGGCAGTGCTTCTAGACCGCGGAAAGCAGCAATCGTGCCCGACAAGAATTACGACGCCATCGTGGTCGGCGCCGGCCACAACGGCCTGACCAACGCCACCTACCTCGCCCGCTCCGGGCTCAAGGTGCTGCTGCTCGAGAAAAATCCGTGGATCGGCGGCGCGGCCGTGAGCCGGGAGATCGAGAAGGGCTGGACGTACTCCAATTGCTCCTACGTCTGCAGCCTGTTGCGCCCCGAGATCTTCCGCGACCTGGAACTCGCGCGGCATGGCCTGCAGGTGGTCCCCTACGGCGGCGGCGCCACCATCACCGCAACCGGCGATGTCCTCGGCAGTTACGCCGACCATGAGTTGAAGCGCCGCGAATTTGCGCGCCACAACGCGCATGACGGCGACGCGTATGACCGTTACTCGACCGAGGTGATGCGCCAGTGCAAGTTCATCCGGCCGCTGCTCCTGCGCACGCCGCCGGACCCGACTTCGTTGCGACCGCGTGACTTACGCGAATTGCTGTTCCTTTCTAAGGAGTTCAAGAAGCTCGGCGAGCAGGTGATCTACGACACCATCCGCTTCTACTCGATGAGCATCGCGGACTACCTGGCGGAGTTCTTCGATTCCGACCTCATCAAGGCTGCGCTTTCGGGCAGCGGCATCATCGGCACGGCGCTGGGACCTTATTCCCCCGGCACGGCCTATGTGCTGCTGCATCACTACATGGGCGACGTGGATGGATCGATCGGCTCGTGGGGCTTCGCTCGTGGCGGCATGGGTGCGGTGTCGAAGGCGCTGGCGAACGCGTACAAGTCCTTCGGCGGAGAAACCATCACCGACGCTGACGTGACGCAGGTGCTGGTCCGCGGCAACCGCGTGACCGGCGTCGCCTGCGCCAACGGTAATGAATACCGCGCGAAGGTCGTGGTCTCCAACCTCGACCCCAAACGCACCTTCACCAAGCTGTTCGATCCGAAGGACCTCAAGCCCGAGTTCGTCACGCGCGCAAAGAACTTCAAGATCCGCGGCTCGTCCGGAAAATTGAACATCGCGCTCGACGGTCTGCCGGAATTCCCGGCGCTGGGCAAGGACAACCCGCTGCGTTTCGGCGACCTGCACTTCCTCGATTCGCTGGCGAAAGTCGAACGCGCCTACGACGACTGGAAGAACGGCACCTGGTCGAAGGAGCCCTACCTCGACCTGCTGATTCCCTCGATGACCGATCCGACGATGGCGCCCGCGGGCAAGCACTGGATGAGCGTGTTCGTGCAGTACGTGCCGGCGAAGATCCACGGCCGCGACTGGACCGACGAGGATCGCAACGCCTTCAAGAACAACGTGCTCGACATGATCGGGCGCTACAGCCCCAACTTCAAATC
>DATHJZ010000103.1:0-7139 GCA_035286365.1 Steroidobacteraceae bacterium
AGCGCTAAGCCCGGACACGCGGCAGATCCTGATCGGCATGGGCCATCAACTGAGCGAGCCGCAACCGGAAAATCATGTCGCCGCGATCCTGATCGGAGCGCCAGCTCTCGACGCAAGTTCCCTTGGACGCAACCGCTTCTATGGCGCCCTCGATCCGCGCCGCAATACCGGGCTCGCGCTGGGTTATTAGCCGCGCTTCATCGCGTATGGGCGCTATGGCCGGAACGGCACTCCCTCCGGCACGCTCGATCGAAGCGGCACAGGCAGCGAAGTACGCACGCAGAGTGTGCGCGATGCACACCGGGCTCCGACCTCACCTTGTAGCTGTGGCACCGCTCTGCGAGCGCAAGGCAGTGAGCCGCCTCTCCACGCCCTGCCACTCCCCAAATTCCGCAACCCGTCTTCGATGAAAAATGTCGCGGCGCGGGCGGCGTGTTCAGTTCTTAGAAAACAATCGTGACTGAAGGGAGGAGCCGGTGTGTATCGCGCACACTCTGCGTGCGCACCTCTCTACCCGCGCCTCTTCAATCAACCCCTCGAAGGCACTCCTCATTTTGCTGCAACAGCCGTTCAACGCCGGGAGGGGGTGGCACTGAGGGGGTGACTGTTGCAGCAAAAAGAGCAGGGTCTTCATTAGAGGGCGGCGAACGTAGAGGGGACGTCATTCCTTCCAGCCGCCGCCCAGCGCCTGGTACAGCTGCACCAGGTTACTGGCGCCGGCGAGGCGCGTCTCGATCAAGGCGCGCTGCGCCGAATACAGGTCGCGCTGCGCGATCAGAGCACCGAGATAACTATCCACTCCACCGCGATAGCGGACATCGGCCAGTCGATAGCTGCTTTCGGTGGCGCGCGTCAGCGCCTCCTGCGCATGCAACTGGTCTTCGAGCGTACTGCGCGCGATCAGCGCATCGGCTACCTCGCGGAATGCGACCTGGATCGACTGCTCGTAACGCGCGATCTCGATGCGCTTGCGCACGTTGATGAGGTTCAACGTCGCGAGATTCGCGCCGCCGGAGAAGATGGGCAGGCGCAGCTGCGGCACGAAGCTCCAGCTGGTGTGCCCCGTCTGGAACAGCGCCGACAAATCGTCGCTGGCATTGCCGTAAAAGCCGGTGAGCTCGATGCTCGGGAAGAATGCCGCGCGCGCCGCGCCAATGTCGGCATTGGCGGCCTTGAGCGCATGTTCGGCCGAGCGCACGTCGGGACGGCGCGCCAACAACTCCGCCGGCAGCCCGGGGGGCAGCGCCTTGCTGAAGGTCTGGGCGTCGATGGTGTGCGCCCCGCCGCCCGTCTCCGGCGGCAGCGATTCGCCGACCAGCAACGCCAGCGCGTTGCGATCCTGCGCCACGCGCCGTGTCTGCGCGGCGATATCGACTTCGGCCTGGCGCCAGGCCGTCTCCGAACGATGCAGATCGATCTCGCTCGATACGCCGGAATCGAACCGCAGCTTGGTGAGGTCGAAAGACTTCTGCTGGCTGTCGCGGGTTCCCTCGGCGAGCCGCAGCAACTCGCGATCGGCGATCAGCGTGAGCCAGGCGTTTGCGACTTCCGACACCAGCAGCAACTGCGCCGCGGTGCGGTTCTCCTCGAGCGCGAAGTAGTCCTCGAGCGCGGCGCGGCGCAGGCTGCGCACGCGACCGAAAAGGTCCAGTTCGAACGCCGGAACGGCAACGCCGGCCGAGTACGTGCGCGTGAGTTCGCTCTCGCCCGTCGTCGACAACGACGCCGGGGTGCGCTGGTTGTTAGCCGTGCCCTGCGCTTCGATGGCCGGGACGAGCTCCGCGCGCTGGATGCGGTACTGAGCGCGCGCCGCTTCCACATTCAGCGTGGCGATGCGCAGATCGCGATTGTTCGCGAGCGCGCGCTTCAGCAGGTCCTGCAGCTCGGGATCGGGGAAGAACTCGTGCCAGCCGATCTCGGCCGCTGGAACGGTCGCCACTTCGGCCTTGGCGGCAGGCGTCGCTTCGTACTCCGCCGGCACCGGCGCTGCAGGTTGGGTGTAGCGTGGCGCCAGCGTGCAGGCGCTCGCGAGCGCAGCGATGGTGACGACGAACAGGTGGCGGATAGAGGTCATGGCGTTCACGTGGCGCCCGCCTTGTCTGAATCCGAGAAGGGCATATCCGCCCGCGTCTCTTCGACCTGCATCGTCACCGGCTGGACCTTGAAGCGGCGCAGGATCACGACGAAGAACACCGGCACGTAGAACACGGCCAGGAACGTGCCCGCGAGCATGCCGCCAATGACGCCCGTACCCACGGCATGCTGAGCGCCCGAGCCTGCGCCGCTCGCGATCGCGAGTGGCAACACGCCCGACATGAACGCGAGCGAGGTCATGATGATCGGCCGCAGGCGTTGCTTCGTCGCCTGCATCACCGAATCGACCAGGCCCATGCCGTGATCGAAATTCGTCTTGGCGAATTCCACGATGAGGATCGCGCTCTTGGCGGCGAGGCCGATGGTCACGAGCAGGCCCACCTGGAAGTACGCGTCGTTGGTGAGCCCGCGCGACAGGGTCGCGACGACGGCGCCGAGCACGCCGAGCGGCACGATCAGCAGCACCGTCCCGGGGATCGACCAGCTCTCGTAGAGCGCCGCGAGGCACAGGAAGACGATCGCCAGCGACAGCGCGTACAGCAGCGGCGCCTGCGAGCCGGATTTCTTTTCCTCGTACGACAGGCCGTTCCATTCGAAGCCGGTGCCGGTCGGTAGTTTGGCGACGATGGCTTCCATCGCGTCCATCGCCTCGCCGGAGCTGCGCCCAGGCGCGGGCGCGCCCTGGATCTGGAAGGCCGGCACGCCGTTGAAGCGCACCAGCTTCTGTGGACCGTAGGTCCATTCACCGGTACCGAACGCGGAGAACGGCACCATCCCGCCGTCCTTGTTGCGCACGTACCAGCGGTTGAGATCTTCGGGCTGCATGCGCGACTGCGGATCGCCCTGCACGTACACGCGCTTCACGCGGCCGTGATCGATGAAGTCGTTGACATAGGTGGACGCCCAGCCGGTCTGCAGCGTCTGGTTCACGTCGCTGATGGACAGACCGAGCGCACTGGCCTTCTCACGGTCGATGTCGAGCTTGAACTGCGGCGCGTCTTCCACGCCGTTGGGTCGCACACCCGCGAGCGCCGGATTCTTGGCGGCCTCGGCTAACAACTGGTTGCGCGCGGCAAGAAACGCGTCATGGCCCATGCCGCCGCGATCCTGCAGCATGAGGTCGAATCCGGCGGTGTTGCCGAGCTCGAGCACGGCGGGCGGCGGCACCGCGATGATGTTGGCTTCCTTGATGGTGCTGAAGTACTTGTTGGCACGTTCCACGATCGCCCCCACCGCCTGCGAATCCTTCTTGCGATCGTCCCAGTCGCGCAGCTTGATGAACAGCAGTCCGGAATTCTGGCCCGTTCCGGCAAAGTTGAAGCCGTTGACGGTGAGCACGCCCTCGACCGAATCCTTCTCTTCGTTCAGCAGGTACTTCTGTGCCTTGTCGAGCGCTTCCCAGGTGCGTTCCTTCGATGCGCCGGGCGGCGTCTGCACCTGTCCGTACATGAAGCCCGGATCTTCGTTCGGCAGGAACGAGGTCGGGATGCGCGTGAACAGGAAAGCCATGACGAGCACGAGAAAGCCGTACACCAGCATGGAACGCCCCGAGCGCCGCAGCATGGCCGCGAGACCGCGCTCATGCCGGGCGCGACCCGCATCGAACATGCGGTTGAACCAGCGGAAGAACCCGGTGTGCTCGACGTGCCCGGAGGGCGGCAGCGGCTTCAGGATGGTGGCGCACAGCGCCGGTGTCAGGATCAGCGCGACCAGCACCGACAGGGACATCGCCGACACCAGCGTGATGGAGAACTGGCGGTAGATCACTCCGATCGACCCGCCGAAGAACGCCATGGGCACGAACACCGCGGCCAGCACCAGCGCGATCGCGACCAGCGCACCCGTGATCTGGTCCATCGACTTGCGCGTGGCTTCACGCGGCGACAGACCGTCCTCGGCCATGACGCGCTCGACGTTTTCCACGACCACGATGGCGTCATCCACCAGGAGGCCTATGGACAGCGCCATGCCGAACATCGTCAACGTATTGATCGAGAACCCAAACGCCGCGAGGACGCCGAATGTTCCGAACAACACAACCGGCACCGCGATCGTCGGAATGAGCGTGGCCCGGGCGTTCTGCAGGAACAGGTACATGACGAGGAACACCAGCACGACGGCCTCGAACAGCGTCTTGACCACTTCCTTGATCGAGGTACGCACGAACGGGGTGGTGTCGAGTGGATAGACAATCTCGAAGCCGCGCGGGAAAAACGGCGCGAGCCGGTCGAGCGTTTCGTGGATGCCCCCGACGGTGTCGAGCGCGTTCTGCCCGGCCGCGAGGCGAATGGCGACGCCCGCCGCGGGCTTGCCGTTATACCGCGTGTCGCGCGTGTAACTCTCGGAGTTGAGCGACACCCGCGCCACGTCGCCGATGCGCACCTGGGAACCGTCGGCGTTCACGCGCAGCAGGATGTCGCGGAACTGATCGGGAGTAGACAGGCGCGTCGGGCCGATGATGGTGGCGTTGATGGCCGTGCCCGGGATCGCCGGCAGGCCGCCGATCGAACCCACCGACACCTGCACGTTCTGGGCACGGATGGCGGCGACGACGTCGCCGGTCGTCATTCCGTAGTTGTTGAGCTTGGCCGGGTCGACCCAGATGCGCATGGCGTACTGCGCACCGAAGATCGTGACGTCGCCCACGCCCTTGGTACGGTTCAGCGGGTCGAGCAGATTGGTGGCAACGTAGTCGGTGAGGTCCTCGTTGCTCATGCTGTTGTCGTTGGAGATGAACCCGAGCACGATGAGGAAGTTGCGCGCCGGTTTGTTCACGCGGATACCGGCCTGTTGCACTTCCGGCGGCAGCAGCGGCAGTGCCAGCTGCAGCTTGTTCTGCACTTGCACCTGCGCCGTATCCGGCACCGTACCCTGCGAGAAAGTCAGCGTGATCGCCGCGGAGCCGTCGGCATTGCTCTCGGCGTTGAGGTAGTCGAGGTTGTCGATACCGTTCAGCTGCTGCTCGATGACCTGCACCACCGTGTCCTGCACGGTCTGTGCGGATGCGCCGGCATAGTTCAATTGAATGCCGATCTGCGGCGGTGCGATCGCCGGATACTGGCGCACGGGCAGCGTGACGACCGCGAGGCCGCCGACGATCATGATGATGATGGCGATGACCCACGCGAAGATGGGACGGTCGATGAAAAAGCGCGACAGCATGGATCGATTCCTCTTTACGCTTCGCGACTATCGCTTCACGACTTCCGCGGTTGCGCCGGCCTGCATCCCGGCATTGACCGCACCGGTCGCCGGCACGGGCTTCACCTGGGAACCGGGTTTGGCCCGCTGCAATCCATCGACGATGACGCGATCGCCGGACTTGAGCCCCGCGGTAATCAGCCACTCGCCATTGATCGCGCGATCGGCGGTAACCACCTTCTCGGCAACCTTGTCGTCCTTGTCGACCAGCAGAACGGTCGCATCACCCTGCGTGTTGTGCGACACACCGCGCTGCGGCACGAGCAGCGCCGCGGAACGCGTGCCACGTGTGAGCTGAGCGCGCACGAACATGCCGGGGAGCAACTCGCGTTTCGGATTCGGAAACACCGCCCGCAGCACGACGGATCCCGTGCTCGGATCCACGGAAACCTCGGAAACCTTGAGGCGACCGCGCTCGGCGTACAGGGTGCCGTCTTCGAGCGTGAGCCCGACCTCGGCCTGGTTGTCGTCGGTCTTCACCAGCTCGCCGCTCGCGAGCTGGCGCTGCAGCCGCAGCATCTCGGTGGAGGATTGCGTGATGTCGACGTAGATAGGATCGAGCTGCTGTACGGTGGCGAGCGGACTCGGCTGCTCGGAAGTGACCAGCGCGCCTTCGGTGACCAGCGCGCGCCCGATGCGTCCCGTGATGGGTGACAAAACCTGCGTGTAGACGACATTGATCTTCGCGTTGTCGACCTGCGCACGGGCCGCGGCGACGTCGGCTTCGGCGCGCGCACGCGCGGCGATCGCGTCGTCGTTTTCCTGTTTCGAGACTGCATTGGCCGTGATCAGTGGCCCATAGCGCTCTTCGAGCAGGCGGGCGCTCACGGCCTGCGCTTCGGCGCGCTGGAGCGCGGCCTGGGCGGAGTTCAACGCGGCGCGATAACTGCCCGGATCGATCTGGTAGAGCTGCTGCCCGGCCTGCACTTCGCCGCCTTCGGAGAACAGCCGCTTCTTCACGATGCCGGTGACCTGCGGACGAACCTCGGCAACGCGGAACGCCGTGGTGCGACCCGGCAGCTGATCGGTAATCGAGATCGCGCGGGGACTCAGCGTGATGACGGTTACTTCAGGTGGCGGTGGCGGACCGCCGGCCTCCTTGGAACAGGCGGTCAGCACGGCGGTAGCCACCAACAACCCTGTGAGGACGGATTTCTTACTGCTTCTCGGCATCGCGGGCTCCATTCGCCATCATCCGACCGAGGAAGTCGTTGAGCTGGGCGAGTTCTTCTTTCTTGAATCCATTGAGATGCACATGCATACCTTCGACGACGATGGGCCAGATCTTCGAGGCGATCTTCCTGCCCTTCGCGGTCAGATGCAGGTGAACGACCCGGCGGTCGTCCTCGCTGCGCTCCCGGCGAAGCAGCTCCTTTTCCTCGAGCCGGTCCAACATGCGTGTCATCGACGGGAAACCCATCTGGCTGACGCGCGCCAGTCCGGCAACGGTGTCCGCCCGTTTGAGCCACAACATGAGCACCGGTTCCCATTGCATACCGGTAAGTTCCAGCGGCTGCATGTTCTCGTCGATGCGCCGCACCAGCGAACTCGTCACCAGCTTGATCTGGCGACAGATCATGCGGTGCGCGTTGTCTTCGACCGGCGGAACGGGATCCGTGTGGTTGCGGATTCTGCGGGCGGTAGCGGTCATGGGATCTCGGTCGGGGGACACGGCGGCGGTGCGTATGATTCCGTTCCCATGCAATATTTGTCAAGGCAACTATTGCAGGGTCAACTTGACGCAACGATCACGCGGCCTGGCTCGAGAGCCGCTGCAGCGCATCAGTGTCCTGAATCACAACGAAAAATCGGTCAGACAATGCCGCCAATGTGCCGGCCTGGAT
>DATHJZ010000104.1:0-2369 GCA_035286365.1 Steroidobacteraceae bacterium
GGTCGAGGTCGGCGCTTGAACCCACTGCCGGCGGGCAATTTCTCCGACTGGCTGCGCGCGATGCGCAAGGCGCTCGCCGGCACCGAGGGCATGGACGTCGCCTGCGGCGACTGCCGCGGCTGCTGCACGTCATCGTACTTCATCAAGATCCGTCCGCATGAAATCGAAACGCGGCGACTCATTGGCGAAGAGTGTCTCGAGCCTGCGCCCCATGCGCCGCCCGGTACCATGCTCATGGGCTACGACGCACAGGGCCACTGCGCCATGTTCCGCGATGGCGGCTGCTCTATCTACCAGCACCGGCCGGATACCTGCCGTACTTACGACTGCCGCGTGTTCGCCGCCGCCGGCACCACGCCGGGCGAGGAAAAACCCGTCATCAGCGAGCGCGTGTCACGCTGGCGTTTCGAATACCCGACCGAAGCCGACCGCGCAGAGCATCGCGCAGTGACCGCAACGGCCAACTTCATCCGCCGCTATCCCATACAATTCCCGGGCGGACGCGTGCCGTCGCGGCCCAGCGAGGTTGCGGTGCTTGCCGTGAAGGCATACCAGGTGTTCCTGCACGCGCCTGAAACAGATGCGCAGATTGCCGCGGCCATCGTCGGTGCCTGCCGTTCCTTCGATCAACATGGAGTCTGAGCCGACGCATGAGCCGCATCAGTTGGAAGTTCGTATTGCTCGCATTCGCGGCGGAGTTCGTTGCCGACAGCATCATCGATACCATCCTGTTGCTCGTGTTGGCGCAAGGCACCTTGTCGCCCGATCTCGATCAGGAGGCCTTGCGCAAGGCCACCGACGCAATCGTTGGTGGCAGCGAATACCTGCTGGCCAAGATGGTGTTGGGCACCGCCACGACGGTCGGCGGTGGCTATTTCGCGGCTCGTCTCGCAAAAACCTTTCCGTACTACAACGGGCTCGGTATCGGTCTGGTCGGACTGACGTTGAGCATCGCCTTCTGGGGCGGACCGATCTGGTTCAACCTGTTCGGGATTCTCATGGTGGTGCCGGCGTCTATCTACGGTGCGCATATCGCCCGGAATTACATGGCGGCCGGTGCAGACCCGAAACGGGGGCCCCAGTAGGCTGATCTATTCTTATATATAGCGCCCATGACTTGCCCTGTACCCCGGCGCTGATCGCCATTCGTATTCCATTGTTGTGGCTGCCAACAATCATCATGATCCTCGCCGGGCTCTATCGTGTTTACTGGGCAACCGCGGGCAGGGGACTCTGGTGCAGGCAATGCAAGGCAATTCCGCGCTGATCGGACTAGCAACTGACGGGCCGCAGATCGCCGCGTGTTATCCGGTCATGGCGGAGCTGCGGCCGCATCTGAATGCCGCCGAATTCGCCCCGACCGTGCTGCATCTCATGAACACCACCGGCTTCGAGCTCGCTTACCTCGATGACGGCGGGATCAAGGCCGTCGCGGGCTTTCGCGTCTCGGAATGGCTGCACGCCGGCAAGTATCTGGAAATCGAAGACCTGGTGGTCACCGGCAGCGCACGGTCGAAAGGGTACGGCGGGCAGCTCTTCGACTGGCTGCTCGCGCGGGCCGAAGGCCGCTCGTGCCGCGAGTTGCGGTTGCTGTCCGGCGTGAAGCGAGTCGACGCGCACCGGTTCTATCTGCGCAAGGGCATGGTGATCGAAGCGCACTATTTCTCGATCAAGGTGCCTGTCTGAACCTCAAGGCGGCGGTCCTGCGCATCGTCGGCGCCGCAGGCGCGTTGCATCGGCCGCGAAACTGACGGCCTGCTGACAAACCGCCGCGCGATCTGGCAAGGTCGCCACATGTTAGTTCACCTTACAAGCTGACCGATGCCGCGCTACGTCGCCCTGTTCCGCGGCATCAACGTCGGCAAGGCCAAGCGCATTGCGATGGCCGACTTGCGCGCGTTGCTTGCCAAGCTCGGTTTTGCCGACATTCAGACGCTCCTCAACAGTGGCAACGCGGTCTTTACCGGCGCGGCTGAGCGGCCCGACAAACTCGCTGCGCGCCTGCGTGAGGCGGTCGGCAAGAAACTCGGCGTCGATGCACTGGTGATCATCAAATCTGGGAAGGATGTCGCGGGCATCATGGCCGGCAACGCCATCGAGAAGCACGCGACCGATCACTCGAGGCTGCTGGTCGCGATGACGAACGATGCGAAGGCGCTGGCTTCACTCGAGTCGATTGCGAAGACGGAGTGGGGCGCCGAGAAGGTTCACCTCGGCAAACACGCCGCCTACGTGTGGTGCGCGAATGGCATTCTCGAGAGCAAGGCCGCCGTGGCGCTGCTCAAGAACCTCAAAGAAACAGGCACGACCCGCAACTGGGCGACTTTGACCAAGATCCACGCACTCATGGCGGAGAAGTCATGAAGAAG
>DATHJZ010000105.1:0-23692 GCA_035286365.1 Steroidobacteraceae bacterium
TGGCGCCAAGGCCGCCGAGACCGCCATCAAGGTGCTGGTCGAGGCGTTCTGGCACACGCCACAACCCATCCTCGACCCACTCGGGTTCCTGCACCTGTCGCTGGGCCGCGCCCACGAGGAGGTGGCCAAGCTCGGCAACAACCTGCCGCTCGAGCATCGCCCGCGCGCCACCTGCGCGGTGTGCCTGGTACAGAATGGCAGCGCGTTCTGGGCACACATCGGCGACAGCCGCGTCTATCTTCTGCGGCGCGGCAAGGTCTTCAAGCGCACGCGCGATCACAGTCACGTCGAATTCCTGCTGCGCGAAGGCGTCATCACCGCGGACCAGGCGTTGTCGCACCCGATGCGCAACTTCGTCGAATGCTGTCTCGGCGGCGAGCCGTTCCTGCCGGAGATGTCGCTGGGTCCGCGCGAGCCGCTCGAGGCCAATGACATCTTGCTGGTGTGCTCGGATGGCCTGTGGGGCGGATTGGAGGACGCGGACTTCGGCGCGGCGTTCCCACCCGCGCGCGCGCCTTTGCGCGACGAATTGGTGAGTCTCGCCGAACATTCGGTGAGCACCGTCGGCGCCGGCAGCGACAATACCTCGGCTGCGGTCGTGCGCTGGATCGGTAACGGGTGATGGCCGCCCGTCCCAGCGGCCGCGCACCGGATGAGTTGCGCGCCGTACGTTTCACCCGTCGTTTCACTCAACATGCCGAAGGTTCGGTGCTGGTCGAGTTCGGCAACACGCGCGTGCTCTGCAACGCCAGCGTCGAAGAAGGCGTGCCCGGATTCCTGCGTGGCAAGGGCCAGGGCTGGGTCACCGCCGAGTACGGCATGTTGCCGCGCGCCACGCACACGCGCAGCCCGCGCGAAGCCGCCAAGGGCAAACAAAGTGGCCGCACGCAGGAAATCCAAAGGTTGATTGGCCGCTCCTTGCGCGCCGTGACCAACATGGCCGCGCTCGGTGAACGCACCGTCACGCTCGATTGCGACGTGCTGCAGGCGGATGGCGGCACGCGCACCGCGGCGATCACCGGTGCGTTCGTCGCGATGGCTGATGCCTGCGATGCGCTGGTCGCGAAGCGGCTCATCAGTGCATCGCCGCTGCACGGCCAGGTGGCGGCGATTTCGGTGGGCATCTGCGGCGGCGTTCCGGTCATCGATCTCGACTATGCCGAGGATTCCGGGGCCGAGACGGACATGAACGTCGTCATGAACAATGGCGGCGGTTTCATCGAGGTGCAGGGCACGGCCGAAGGGCACGCGTTTCGCCGCCATGAACTCGACGCATTGCTCAACCTCGCGGCCAGCGGCATCGCGAAGCTTCACCAGCTGCAGACCGAGGTGCGCACGGCCGCCTGACGCGGTCGACGCAAGTATGGGCATACAGCGCGTCGTGCTCGCCAGCGGCAATGCCGGCAAGCTGCGCGAGTTTTCGGAGTTGTTAGCCGCTACCGGGCTCGTCCTGACTCGCCAGTCGGAACTCGGCATCGAGCCGCCGCCGGAAACCGGCACTACTTTCCTCGAAAACGCGCTCATCAAGGCCCGCAACGCCGCAGGCCGCACGGGCCTTCCGGCGATAGCGGACGATTCAGGCATCGAAGTCGACGCGCTCGGCGGTGCGCCCGGCGTGCACTCGGCGCGTTATGCAGGCGAGGCCGCGAGCGACGAGGCCAATCTCTCAAAGTTGTTAGGCGCGCTCGCGGGATTGCCCGTAGAGCTTCGCACCGCGCGCTATCGCTGCGTGATCGTCTGCGTGCAGGCCGCCGACGACCCGCACCCGCTGGTGGGTGAGGGAACGTGGGAAGGCCGGATTATTTCCACCCGCCGGGGGACCAATGGATTCGGCTACGACCCGTCATTCGTACCGGCGGGCGATACGCGCACCGTGGCAGAAATGCCGCAGGACGAAAAGAATCTCCGCAGTCATCGCGGGCAGGCCATGCAGGCATTCCTCGCGCGCCTGGGTCCCGCGGCGCGCCCATGATCGCGCCGCCGCTCGCGCTCTATGCCCACTTTCCGTGGTGCGTGCAGAAATGTCCTTACTGCGATTTCAACTCGCACGCATTGCGCGACGAACTGCCCGAGCAGCGTTATGTCGACGCCCTGCTGCGTGACTTCGACGCGCAGCTGTCAGCGGTTTCGGGACGCACGCTCACCAGCATTTTTCTCGGCGGCGGCACGCCCAGCCTGTTCGCGCCCGCCTCGATAGGACGGCTCATCGCGCATGCGAAATCGCAGCTCGGCTTCGCGGACGATGCGGAAATCACGCTCGAGGCCAATCCCGGCACCATCGAACGCGGCAAGTTCGCGGAGTATCGCGCCGCCGGCGTGACGCGTGTTTCGCTCGGCGCACAGAGTTTCGACGCGCGGCAGCTGAAGTTGTTAGGTCGCATCCATTCCGCAGACGAGACGCGTCGTGCTGCCGAGGAATTGCATGCCGCCGGCCTCACAAACTTCAATCTCGATCTCATGTACGCATTGCCCGGGCAGACCGGCGCAGCAGCCGAAGCCGACCTGCGCGCGGCGCTCGCGCTCGCGCCTGCGCACCTGTCGCAATATCACCTGACCATCGAGCCAGGGACCTTGTTTGCCGCAGCCCCGCCGGTGCAGCCCGCCGACGACATCGTCGACGACATGCTCGAGCGCTCGTTGCGTACGCTCACCGAGGCGGGTTTCGAGCAGTACGAGGTCTCCGGCTACGCGCGGCCCGGCCGGACCTGCGCCCACAATCTCAATTACTGGACGTTCGGTGACTATCTCGGCATCGGTGCGGGCGCGCACGGCAAGATCACTGACCCGCAACGGAACCTGATCGCACGCACCCAGCGGATGCGCGAGCCCCGCCGCTATCTGGCCGAGGATCCAGGCACGCTGGTGCACAAGCAGATCGGGGCTCGCGATCTGCCCTTCGAGTTCGCGATGAACGGATTTCGCCTGGTGGAGGGCTTCACGGACGATCTGTTCGAGGGCCGGACGGGTCTGCCGATCGCGATTCTGGAGGAGGCGCTGGGAGATCTGACCGCCCGTGGGCTGGTCGAAAGGCGGCCGAAGCACTGGGCTGCCACCCCCAAAGGCTTTCGATTTCTCAACGACATACTGGTCGAACTGCTGCCGGACACGGAGTCCGCGCAGATGTCCTGATCGTTCCCGCGCCATCAGCGGGCGTTTTTATGCACAGATGTCCATGGACGGGCACTCAAACAAGGGCATTACGTCAGGTTTCAATCCTGTTGCAGTACAAAGTGCTCGTAATCGTTTGATTTAAAAGCCCTTAATACGATGGTCATTATTTGACCAAGCTAACAGATTTGTGCTGATCGCAGCGCTTTTGGCTGCCGGAAACGGCTCTACTCACAGAGTTATCCACACTTTCTGTGGATAACGCCGGGTTGTTTTTCGCGCTTGAGAACCCACACATGGCCCGCTAGACTGCGCGCCCTTTTCTTGCCGACCGGCTGGCAAAATCCAGCCCTAAAGAGAGATTTCCATGAAAGCCGATACGCATCCTGAATACGCCGAAATCAACGTGACCTGCACGTGCGGCAACGCGTTCAAGACGCGCTCGACTCTGGGACACGATCTGCAGGTCGAAGTGTGCTCGAACTGCCATCCGTTCTACACCGGCAAACAAAAGATCGTCGATACCGCCGGCCGCGTCGACAAGTTCCGCAAGAAATACGCTGCGGCCTCGTCGCGCTGAAGAACTCTTCCAGCGGCAATCGCTACTCACAAAGGCGCCTTCGGGCGCCTTTTTGCTGAGGTGCGCCCGGCGCGCCGGAACTTGTTGTGGCGGCTCCGTATCGTAGTTAAATACGCGCTCGGCCCCGTCCGCGGAGACCCAATAATGAAGCGCTCTGTGCATCCTTTGTTCATCGTCGCGGCGTCCTGCCTCATCGCCACGGGATGTGTGAGCAATCCGTCTACCGGCGGCAAAAGTGTCGGGGTCGGTGGCATTGCGGGCGAGAAGAAGACGGTCCAGAAGAATCACCAGGAGATCGTCAAGGCGCTGGGCCTCTATGACGACCAGGCGACCCAGGAGTACGTGAACGTGGTCGGGCAGCGCGTTGCGCTGGTCAGCGACCTGCCGAACGAGGAATTCAAGTTCTTCGTCATCGACGACGAAGGCATCAATGCCTTCACCACGGGCTGCTGCAACGTCTACATCAATCGCGGCTTGTTGGTGAACATCAATTCGGAGGCGGAGCTCGCCGGCGTGCTCGGGCATGAGATCGGCCACGTTACTGCCCGCCATCCGGCGCGCCGCCAGGCGCGCGGCGTCGCCGCTTCGCTCGGTGCGATGGCCGCGGCAATTCTCACCGGCTCAAACGCCATTGGCCAGTTGGCCAATATCGGCGGGCAGGCCTGGATGATGGGATACGGCCGCGAGAACGAGATGGAAGCCGATCGGCTCGGCATGAAGTACATGATCAAAGCCGGATACGACCCGGAATCCATCGGACACGTTTTCTCAATGTTCCAGGCCGGCGAGAAGTTCGAACGCGCTCGTGCCCAGGCCGAAGGCCGCGAGCCGCGCCTGTATCACGGCGTATTTTCCAGTCATCCGAGTCCCGATGAACGGGCCGTCCAGGCCGCAAAGGGATCCGCGAACATCAAGACCGCACCGCCGGGCGGATGGATCGAGCGCCACGACGAATACCTGACGACCATCAATGGAATTGCCTACGGGACGAGCAAGGCGCAGGGCATCGTGCGCGACAACCGTTTTTATCACGCGGACATGGGCATCACCGTCGCCTTTCCGCGCGGCTGGACCATCGAGAACACGCGCGACAGCTTGCTCGCGTTCACGCCGAAGAAAGACGCGATGATGAAAGTCATGATCGACCGCAAGCCGGACAAGCAGGCGCCGCGCGAATTTCTGCTCGGCAAACTGCAAGGCCAGTCGGTTCTCAAGGGTGAACCGATCACGACCACCGAAGGCAACGAGGGTTACACCATCGTGACCCGCGGCGGATCGCCCATCGACAACGGACCGGTGCGCTGGGCAGCGGTCTATCGTGGGCAAAGCGTGTTCGTCACCGCGGGCGCGAGCCGCTCGGCATTGAACGGCGTGCCGGAGATCGATGGCCTGATCCTGTCGGTAGCAGAAACTCTGCGCGGTTTGCGGCCCGCGGAGTTTCCGCTGGCGGAGCCGTACCGCATCAAGGTCGTGAAGGCGACGGACAAAACCAAACTGTCCGATTACGCGACGGAAATGCCCGAGGACAAGTTCAAGAAGGAAACTCTCGAGCTCATCAACGCGATGTATCCGAACAAGAAGCCGGCACCGGGTCAGCTGTTCAAGATCGTCGAGTAAGCGTTGATGACATCGCGCACGTTGGCGCGTCCGTTGCCTTGATTCCGTTCGCGGGCCGTGTAAGGCTCGTATCGACTTGGCTTTTGCATTTGCGCCGCACGTGATTTCAGGTTCCCTCATGCCCGATCAGAAACTCGAACTCGTCGATCCCGCCACCGGCAAAAAAGCCGTGCTTCCCGTGCGTTCCGGCACGATAGGCCCGTCTGTCGTCGACATTGCGCCGATGGTCAAGGAATTCGGCGCGTTCACTTACGACCCCGGCTACGGCGCGACCGCCGCGGTCGAGAGCAAGATCACCTATATCGACGGCGATGCCGGCATTCTCACGCATCGCGGCTACGCCATCGAGCAGCTGGCCGAAAAGAGCTCGTTCATCGAGGTTTGCTATCTACTGTTGAATGGCAATCTGCCAACCAGTCCTGAACTCGAAGTGTTCACGCACAGCATCCGCAACCACACGATGATCAACGAGTCGCTGCTGCGCTTCTTCGGCGGCTTCCATCACAACGCGCACCCCATGGCGATGGTGTCGGCGGTGGTGGCTTCGATGTCGGCGTTCTATCACGATTCTATGGACATCCATAACCCGCGGCACCGCGAGATCTTCGCGCACCGGATCGTCGCCAAACTACCGACTATTGCTGCTGCGGCTTACAAACATTCGCTCGGGCAGCCGTTCATCTATCCGCGCAACGATCTCGACTACTGCGCGAACATGCTGCACATGTTCTTTGCGGTGCCGTGTGAGGCATACACCATCGACCCGGTGGCGGCCGAGGCGCTCGACCTGCTGTTCATCCTGCACGCCGATCACGAGCAGAACGCGAGCACTTCCACGGTGCGCCTGGCTGGCTCGACGGGTGCGAATCCCTACGCGGCGATTTCCGCCGGTGTTTCCGCGCTTTGGGGCCCCGCGCATGGCGGCGCCAATGAAGCCGTGCTCGAAATGCTCGAGGAGATCGGCACCGCCGACCAGATTCCGAAGTACCTCGCAATGGCGAAGGACAAGACCAGTCACTTCCGTCTCATGGGCTTCGGGCATCGCGTCTACAAGAACTTCGATCCGCGCGCCAAGATCATCCGTGCCATGTGCCACAAGGTGCTGGAGAAGCTGGGCAAGTCGGAGAACCCGCTGTTCGAGCTCGCGCTGCGTCTCGAAGAAGTGGCGCTCAAGGACGAATACTTCGTTGCGCGCAAGCTCTATCCGAACGTCGATTTCTACTCGGGCATCATCTACTCGGCGTTGGGGATCCCGCGTTCGATGTTCACGGTGATGTTCGCGATCGCGCGCACGGTGGGTTGGGTGGCGCACTGGCAGGAAATGATTTCGGATCCGGCCATGCGCATCGGGCGGCCGCGCCAGCTCTACACGGGCCCGGCGCTGCGTCAGTACGAAGATATCGGCAAACGCTGAGCCGCTACTGCGCCAGGGGCGCGTCCTCGGTGTCCAGCAATACTTCGAGCTCGTCGGCATCGACGCGCCGCATCGGTTTGCCGTCGACCGGGCTGACCGGCGCCTGGCGAATGCCATCCACCGGAAACACCGTCGCATCAACCACGTGGTCGTTGAATTCGAAGTGCACGCCCGGATAGGCGACCACCCGATCGACTCCGTAACGCACGCGCCGCTCTACCACTTCATGGTCGATGCCGAAATCCATGAGCCGGAAGGTTATGGACTCGGGACGTTCCGCAAACAGGTGCAGCTGAATGTCGTTGTGCTCGGTGGCGGTGCCGGCGAGCACTGAGCCGACGAGACGCGGCTGGAAATCGGAGAGCATCTGCATTGCCGACAGCGCGGCGTTGCGCTGCGCCGCCAGCGTCGCACCGTGTTTTGCGCCGCCGAAAAGGCGTTGATATTCCGCCAGTGCATCCTCGATCTCGGTGTTCTTCGGCAGCACAGATCCATCGGTCACACCGAATCGCTCCGCCGCCTTGCGTTTGGCCGTGAGGAAGTCACGGATGCCATGTTCCGACATGATGCGCGCCGCTTCCTGGGCGAGAGCGCGGCGCAGATTTTCGGCGCGTGGAGGCAATTTCTTCATGGTTCAGAAGATCGGGTCAGCTCCGCCCTGTGGCGCATTGGGTGAGGTCGGATCGATGTCCTGAGGGCCGACGGATTCACCGCCGATGTAACCCTCTTCGGTTGGCAGCATATCGGCACGGAAGTATTCGAACAGCGGATCGACGTCGGCGTTTTTCGTCCCACCGGTTGCGGCGTTCACTTTCATTTCGACAATGCCGTCCGGAATCGTGCGCTGCTTCTCGGGCACGCCGCGCAAGGCTTCGCGCATGTAATCGACCCAGATCGGTATTGCCGTGCGCCCTCCCTCTTCAATTTCACCAAGCGGCTGATTCAGGTCGTATCCCACCCAGACGCTGGCGACCAGGCTGTCGTTGAATCCATTGAACCAGGTGTCGACGGACAGGTTCGTCGTGCCGGTCTTGCCGCGCAGATCCGAGCGTCCCAGCGCCAGCGCGCGCCGACCGGTGCCGCGCGTAATGACCTCGCGCATGATGTCGTTCATGAGGAATGAGATCTGCGGCGCGATCACCTGCTCCGCGGCCTCAGTACGGCGCGCCGTGGGGTCGAGCGGTATCGGCGGAACAGTCGTGGCGCTGACCTTGGTCTGCTTGGCGCGCTCCGCTGCCGAGATCGCATCGATCGGGTCCGTGCATTCGGCGCAGACCGTATGCGGTGTTGCGGTGTAGACGATCTGACCACCCGGCCCTTCGATTCGATCGATGTAGAACGGTTCGACTCGATATCCGCCGTTGGCGAACACACTGAAGCCGGTCGCCACCTCGAGCGGAGTCGCCTCCAGGCTGCCGAGCGCGAGCGTCAGGTTGTCGGGGATACGGTTCTTCTCCTTCGTGAAACCGAAGTTTTTCACGTAGTCGACGACCGGGCGCACGCCCATCTCCCGGAGCAGGCGTATCGACACGAGATTGCGCGACATGACCAACGCGTCGCGTAGGCGCATGGGCCCGCGGAATCCGCCACCGGAATTCTCCGGCCGCCACACCTCTTCGAGATTGGCGTCGTCGAGGATGATGGGTGCGTCGAGGATCATCGACGCGGGCGTGTAATTTCCGGCGAGCGCTGCCGAATACATGAATGGCTTGAAACCCGATCCGAGCTGGCGTTTCGCCATCGTGACGCGATTGAATCGACCTTGGCCTTCGAAATAGTCGAAGCCGCCCACCAGCGACATGATGGCGCCGTTGTTGGGATTTAGCGCGACCAGTGCGCTTTCGGCCTGGGGAATCTGCGCGAGCTCCGCGGGCGCGTCGGCTTTTTCGTGCACGACGTAAACGACGTCGCCGCGCGCGATGATCTCCGCCGCGCTCTTCGGTTCCGGTCCGACGGACGTTTCGTTGACGAAGCGCTTCGCCCACGACAGGCCGGCCCATTCGATCGGGGCCATGCCCTGACCCTTGATGAACACCTGCGCCTGCTTGTCGCCGACCGAGATGACGATTGCCGGGTGCAGCAGGCCCACGCTGCCGTATTCGTCGAGCGACGTCTCGAGCGCTTCGGGACTTTCATTGCCCTTGAGCTCGACCTTGCTGGTGGCGCCGCGCCAGCCGTGCCGGCGGGTGTAGTCGATGAGCCCGATCCGCAGCGCACGATTTGCGGCCTTCTGCAGGCGCCCGTCGATGGTCGTGTAGACCTTGTAGCCCGCGTCCTGGGCCGTCGGACCAAAGCGACTGATGATCTCCAGCCGCACCATCTCGGCCACATACGGCGCCTCGACGTCGGCGAGTGCGCGGTGCGCTTCCGCTCTAACTACTTCGTGCGAGGCCGCCTCGGCAGCGGCCGCGTCGATGAATCCAAGCTCGCGCATGCGGCGCAGCACGTAGCCGCGCCGTTCCGCGGCGCCGCTCGGATTGGTGATCGGGTTGAACCGCGATGGCCACTGCGGCACGCGCGCAAGCGTTGCGGCCTCACCGAGAGTCAGCTGATCGAGCGGCTTGCCAAAGTAGGTTTCCGCCGCCGAAGCCACGCCGTACGAGCGTTGACCGAAGAAAATGACGTTCAGATACAGCGCAAGAATTTCCTGCTTGGTGAACTCTCGCTCCAGGCGGTAGGTGACGAACGTTTCCTGCAGCTTTCGCCGCCAGTCGCGCTCCTGCGTGAGGAATGCGCTGCGCGCGGCCTGCATGGTGATGGTGCTGCCGCCCTGCGTTTCGCGTGATGTCAGGTTGACGAACACGCTGCGCAACACGCCCTGCCAGTCGAAGCCGTGATGCTCGAAGAAGCGGTCGTCTTCGGCCGCAATGAATGCCTGGCGGACTATCAGGGGTATCTGCTCGTACTTGACCGGGTTGCGGCGCTGCTCGCCGATCTGCGCGATCAGATCGCCAGAGCGGGTGTAGACCCGCAACGGCACGGCGAGCTCGTTGTTCTTCATCGCCAGCACGGTCGGCAGGGTCGGTTCGAGGTAGACGTAGCTGCAAACAACCGCATAAGCGACCGCAAGTGTGAACGCCGTCACACCCATGACCGCCTGCACGAACAATCGAAAGTAGTTTGGCTTCACAGAATCTGGGTCTCGTCAGTTGCGCGGTCGGATGGCCCTATGCATAGTAACCGCCGTCGATATGCATACTCACCGAAAGGTGGGGACGCAAAGCTTCCGGTCTAAGGGTCCGCATTGGCCTACGACAGCGGGGTTGCCGGCTCGAACACTTCACAGTTCGAGTTGATACGGACAACTGCCGTCTGGTTCCAATGCTCACTCCCCGGCATCTTGAGTTCCCAGCCTTAAAAGGGCTTCCAAGGGGTATCCCGAGGAATCCGTTAGTTTCGTGAGGAGCGTCTCGTTCAATTTAACTTCACGCTGATATATAGTGTCTTGGGTTTAAGACAGGTCGCGCGATTCTCGCTATAACACTATGAAAGGACTGCGAAAGTGCTGTTCTTAACGCGCAAGTATCGTCCCGTACTCGGGCTTGACATAACGACATCGTCGGTCAAGTTGATCGAGCTCGTGATGAGCGGTGGTTCCTATCGCGTCGAATCGTACGCGGCAGAACCGACACCGCAGAACGCGATGAACGAAAAAGCGATCGTCGACGCGGAAGCCGTCGGTGAGGCCATTCGTCGTGCCGTAAAACGCTCTGGCGCCGGTGCCAAGGAAGTCGCCATCGCGATTTCCGGTGACGCCGCGATCACCAAGGTGATCCAGATGCCGCGCAGTCTGCGCGAGCGCGATCTCGAAGCTCAGGTCGAGATGCAGGCCGACCAATACATTCCATTTCCGATGGACGAAGTCAGCTACGACTTCGAGGTGTTAGGCCCATCGGAGAAAGATCCCGATACCAACGACGTGTTGTTAGTCGCAACGCGTACGGAAAACGTCGAACAGCGCCAGGCCGCGGTCAATGCCGCCGGTCTCACGGCGAAGATCGTCGACGTCGAAGCTTTTGCGCTGGAAAACGCCTGCAAGCTGATGACGCACCAGATGCCCGATGGCGGCATCGATCGCACCATCGCAGTCGTCGATTTCGGCGCGAGCAGCACCACCTTCAGCGTGTTGCGCAATCTCAAAGTGGTTTACACGCGCGATTTCGCGTTCGGCGGGCAGCAGCTCACCGAAGAAATCATGCGTACCTACGGCCTGTCGATGGAAGAAGCCGGCCGCGCCAAGAAAGAAGGCGGGTTACCCGGTAATTTCCAGGCCGAAGTGCTCGATCCGTTCATCGACGACATGACGCAACAGGTCAGTCGCTCATTGCAGTTCTATCTGGCGTCCGGCTCCGGCCGCGACCAGCCCGAGAAGATCCTCATCTGCGGTGGCTGCGCCAACATCTCGGGTGTGTCCGACGTCATCTCAAGTCGTGTGGGTATCTCGGCCGAGAAGGGCGACCCGCTGGGTCAGATGAAACTTTCCTCCCGCGCCAAGGCGCAGGCGGTGGCCCGTGACGCGACCGCGCTGCTCACGGCCTGCGGACTCGCACTGCGGAGCTTCGACTAATGCCTCGCATAAACCTACTCCCCTGGCGCGACGAACAGCGCAAGGAGCGCAAGCTCCGGTTCCTCGTCTGGCTCGGTGGCGCCGCCATCGGCGCCTGTCTCACGGCCTTCGTCGGTTATCTGATGATGGATTCCATGGTCAGTGCGCAGGACACGCGCAACAGCACGCTCAAGGCCGAAATCGCCGAGCTCGACAAACAGATCGAGAAGATCAACAGCCTCGAAGCCGACAAGGCGCGATTCATCGCGCGCATGGACGTCATCGAGAAGCTGCAGCGTTCGCGTCCGGAAATCGTCCATATCTTCGATGAGATCGCCAAGCAGCTGCCGGACGGCGTTTATCTGACCGGCCTTACGCAGACCGGGCAGCGCCTCAAGTTCGAAGGCGTTGCGCAGTCGTCCACGCGCGTCTCGGCATTCATGCGCAACATCGACGGCTCCAGCTACCTGAAGAATCCAGAGCTCGAAGTCGTCGAGACCAAGAAAGACAACGTGGTCGGTGCCACCTTCGTTTTGTACGCGGACCAGGCGGGCGCTCCGTCTGAAGCCGAAGCCGCCGAGGCGAACAAACCCAAGCGACGCATTGCGTCCGCGGGGGGCAACTGATGAGCATTCTTGACGATATCAAGTCACTCGACCCGAACGATCCGGGCCGCTGGCCACTGCCGGTGCGCGCCGGCACCGTGGTGCTGTGCTTCGTGATCCTCTCTGCCGTGTTGTTCTATTTCTTCGTCTGGAGCGACCAGAAGCCGCGGCTCGACCAGTCGACTGCCGAGGAGCAGGACCTGCGCAATACCTTCAAGGCCAAGCACTCGAAGGCCGTGAATCTCGCGGTCTATCAACAGCAGCTCGCCGACATCGAGCGCTCGTTCGGCGCGCTGCTCCGTCAGCTGCCGGGCCGCACGGAAGTGCCGAATCTGCTGGTCGACATTTCGCAGGTCGGTGTGGGCGCTGGTCTCGAAGAGAAACTCTTCCAGCCCTCGGCCGAGGTGAAGAAAGACTTCTACGCAGAGCTGCCCATCAAGATCAAACTCACGGGTTCCTATCACCAGATGGGTGAATTCGTCAGCGGGATCGCGGCACTGCCGCGCATCGTGACGCTGCACGAAATGACGATCAAACCCGAGACCAAGGACGCATACGACGTTCTTTCGTTCGAGCTGACGGCAAAGACTTTCCGTTACCTGGACGACGCCGAAGTTGCCGCTGAGAAGGGCAAAACGGCCACCACTCCGCCGACCGGCTAACGACCAGCGAAAACACAGGTAACGGATATGTTTTCGAAACAGAAAAACAGTTGGTTTCTCGTCGGCGCGTTGTGTCTTGCCGCGAGCGCTCTGTCGGGCTGCTCGAGCAAGGACGACGAACTCGACCAGTTCATCGCCGAGACCAAGAAAGAGCCGGGCGGCCGCGTTGAGCCGCTCCCCGAACTCAAGCCCTACGAAACCTACGCGTACGAGTCAGCGAGCATGCGTTCGCCGTTCATGCCGGGCGGTTCGGGCGGCGGTGCCTCGGGTTCACTGCGGCCGGATCAGCGTCGCAACCGCGAATTTCTCGAGCAGTTCTCGCTCGACACGCTGCGCATGGTCGGCACGCTGCGCCTGGCCGATCGCACCTACGGTTTGATCAAAACGAAAGACGGGCTCGTGCATCGCGTGCTCCCCGGCAATTACCTGGGACAAGCGGACGGCAGGGTCACCGAGATATCGCCTTCGAAGATTAGTGTCGTGGAAATCGTTCCGGACGGACTTGGCGGCTACATGGAACGGCCTGCCTCGCTCGGCTTGAACAATTGAAGATCCACGCCAGGGAGTAGATGCGAATGAACAAGATCACCATCCGTCAGTTGGCAGCCTCAACTCTGTTGTGGCTCGCTGCCTGTGTCGTCGTTGCCTTTGCCAGCAAGGCCGCGTACGCCCAGGGGACGCCTAACAAGCTCGAATCGATCGACGTGCAGAATCTCGCCGGTCAGCAGCTGCAGCTCACGCTGCATCATTCGGCGCCACCCTCTGAACCGGTCGCATTCACTATCGACAATCCGGCGCGCATCTCGCTGGATCTGGCGAACACCGCGCTCGCACTCCCGTCGCGTCGCATCGACGTTCGTTCGGGTGGTTTGGATTCCATCCTCGCGGCAGAAGCCGCGGGCCGTACGCGCCTCGTGCTGAACCTCGATCGCCTGCTGCCGTACACGACGCGCGTGCAGGGCAATGACGTCGTGCTGCTGATCGGTGGCGCCGCCTCCTCTCCATCGGCCGCCGCTGCCGCTTCGAGCGGTGCTTCCGGTTCGCCGGTCGCTCCGCGTTCGGCTTCAGCAACTCCGTCGGGCCCGCGCGCCATTCGCGGCATCGACTTCCGCCGCGGTGCCGGTGGCACCGGCCGCGTCATCGTGCGCCTCTCCGATCCGCGTACGCCAGCAAGTCTCCGTCAGCTCGGCAACCAGATCGTCGTGGATTTCGCTGGTGCCGAGATCGCCAGCAACCTGGCCCGTCGCTATGACGCCGGCGACTTCGCCACCCCGGTCACTGGCTTCGATGTCGTTCGCGTCGGCGACGGCGTGCGCCTCTCCATCAGCGCGGCCGGCGACTTCGAGCAGCTCGCCTATCAATCGGACGATCAGTACGTCGTCGAAGTGCAGCCTGCCCGCAAGGCGCAGCAGAGGATCGAAGACAAACGTGTCTATACCGGCGAACGCCTCACGCTGAACTTCCAGGACATCGAGACCCGCGCTGTATTGCAGCTGCTGGCAGACGCCAGCGGCCAGAACATCGTCGTCTCCGACTCGGTTACGGGCAGTGTCACACTGCGCCTGCAGAACGTTCCCTGGGACCAGGCGCTGGACATCGTCCTGCGCACCAAGGGTCTCGACAAGCGTCGTAACGACAACGTGATCATCGTGGCACCGACCGAAGAACTGGCCGCGCGTGAAAAGGCCGAACTCGCTGCCCGCCAGGACGTGCAGGAACTCGCGCCGCTGCGTTCAGAGTACCTGCAGGTCAACTATGCCAAGGCCGAGGATCTCGCTGCCCTGATCAAGACCCAGGGATCCGAAGGCGGCCTGCTCTCCAAGCGCGGCTCCGTGTCGGTTGACGAACGCACGAACACGCTGCTCCTGCAAGATTCCGCGGATCGTCTCGACGACATCCGACGCCTCGTGGGAACGCTCGACATTCCGATCCGCCAGGTCCAGATCGAGGCGCGTATCGTCATCGTCAGCGACGACTTCACACGCGAACTTGGCGCCCGCGCCGGCTTCTCGGGTTTCGACTTCTTCGGTAACAACCTCGGTTACACCAGCGGTTCGGCCCTGGCAAACGACCAGGCCATGAGCGACTTCCTGGAACGCGCCAACGACGACGATGCGACGAACGACGGAGTGCCCTTCGTGTTCGCTGACAGTCCCGGTGTCGCTCCGCCGCGCTATAACGTGAACCTCCCGGTGGCGAGCCCCGCCGGCAGCCTTGCGTACATGCTGCTTGGCAAGGACTTCCTGATCGACCTCGAGCTGTCGGCGGCACAGGCCGAAGGCCGCGGCGAAGTCATCTCGACGCCGCGCGTCATCACCGCGAACCAGCGCGAAGCCATGATCGAGCAGGGCACGGAAATCCCGTACCAGGAATCCGCGTCCTCCGGCGCAACGACGATCTCCTTCAAGAAGGCAGTGCTGTCGCTGAAGGTCACGCCGCAAGTCACGCCTGACAACCGCGTCGTACTCGACCTCGTCGTCAAGAAAGACAGCGTGGGCCAGATCATCGTCGGCGGCGCCGGCCAGCAGGTTCCCTCGATCGACACGCGCACGATCACCACCTCGGTCATCGTGAACGACGGTCAGACCGTGGTGCTCGGCGGCATCCTCGAGACCGAGCGCCGTGAGACCGAAAAGAAAGTGCCGTATCTCGGCGACGTGCCGGTCCTGGGCCGCCTCTTCAAGACCACGGGCAAGACCAACAACAAGGACGAGCTGCTGATCTTCGTAACGCCGAAGATCCTGCGCGAAGGTGTCACCGTCTACTGATCCTGCGTCCGTTTCGGATAGATAGCGGCCGCCTTCGGGCGGCCGCTTCATTTCCGCTATGCTGAATGGCGAATGTCCGCGCGCAAATCCAACGTTTTTCTCATCGGCCCCATGGGTTCTGGCAAGACTGCCGTCGGCAAGCATCTCGCGCGCCTCATGCGCGCACCATTCCGCGACAGCGATGCGGAAATCGAATCCCGCACCGGCGTCGATATCTCGTACATCTTCTCGCGTGAAGGTGAGGCTGGCTTTCGCCAGCGCGAGCGCGAGGTGCTCGACGAAGTGACGCGCGAGAGCCCGATCGTGCTCGCCACGGGGGGCGGCGCCATCCTGCTCGACGAGAATCGCAAGCGGCTGCATGAGCGCGGCTTCGTGGTGTACCTGCGCACCTCGCTCGGACAACAGGCCGAGCGCGTGCGGCAGGGGCGCAATCGGCCGCTGCTGCACGATGTCGATCCGCTGACCAAGCTCACCGAACTCATGGTCGTGCGCGCACCGCTCTACGAATCGCTGGCCGATTTCAGCATCGCCACCGACGGACGCAAGGTACACGTCGTCGCGGACTCGATTTTCGCCGCGTTCAAGGCGGCGCAGAACCTGCCCTGAGGCCGCATATACTTCGCTTCCACCGCCACTGGGGCAGCCGGAATTCTGGACACCGCGTGCAGCGTATCGAAGTACAACTTGGAACCCGCAGCTATCCGATCTTCATCGGCGCCGGCGCACTGACGCTCGCCGACGAGTTCGCGCGTGTCATTCCCGCGCGCGACGTATTGCTGGTGACCAATACCACCGTCGGACCGCTGTACTCGTCCAAACTCACCGCGGCTCTTGCGCCTCGTCGCTGCATCGAGGTGATGTTGCCTGACGGCGAAGTCCACAAGACGCTCGCCAATGTCTCGCGGATGCTCGATGTGTTGATCGCAAACCGCTTCGCGCGCGACGCGTGCGTAGTCGCCCTCGGCGGCGGCGTGGTTGGCGACATGTCAGGCTTCGCCGCGGCGTGTTACCAGCGCGGAATCGCTTTCGTGCAGGTCCCGACCACTTTGCTGGCGCAGGTGGATTCTTCGGTCGGTGGCAAGACGGGCGTGAATCACCCGGGCGGCAAGAATCTCATCGGAGCGTTTCATCAGCCCGCCGCGGTATTTGCCGATACCGACACGCTCAACACCCTGCCCGACCGCGAGCTGCGCGCCGGCCTCGCGGAGGTCCTCAAGTATGGGCTCATCGTCGACGCTCCATTCTTCGACTGGCTGGAAGCAAACGCCGCGAGATTGCTGGCGCGAGATGCAGGCGCACTCACTCATGCCATCAAGCGTTCGTGCGAGATCAAGGCGGACATCGTCACGCGCGACGAGCGTGAGCAGGGCGAGCGCGCGTTGCTGAACCTCGGGCACACTTTCGGCCATGCCATCGAGAGCGCCACTAACTACTCAAGCTGGTTGCACGGCGAGGCCGTGGGTGCCGGCATGCTGCTCGCTGCCGACATGTCGCAGCGCCTCGGCTGGCTTGGGACTCCGGATGTGGCGCGCGTCGAGCGGGTTCTGCAGCTGTTCGGCCTGCGCACCGACGTGCGCGACCTTTCGGCCGCCACCTTGGCTGAGCGGATGAAGATCGACAAGAAAGTCGCGGCCGGCAGGATCCGTCTCGTGCTCCTCAAGTCCATCGGCAAATCAGTAGTGACCGGCGACTACGACGACGCGGCGTTGCGGGAGACGCTGCGCGTCCGCTGCGGATAACCATGAACGAGCCGCTCGCGCCGTACGCCGCGATCGACGAACGAAGTCGCGGCCGGCGCTTTCCGGAAGCCCCGCCACGGTTTCGCAGCGAGTTTCAACGCGATCGCGACCGCATCATCCACTCCAATGCGTTTCGCCGACTCGTCTACAAGACGCAGGTTTTCGTCAACCATGAGGGTGATCTGTATCGCACGCGGATCACGCATTCGCTCGAGGTTGCGCAGATCGGCCGAACCGTTGCACGCGCACTGCGAATCAACGAGACGCTGACCGAGGCGATCTGCCTCGCGCACGATCTTGGCCATACGCCGTTCGGCCACGCCGGGCAGGACGCGCTCAACGAGTGCATGCGTGACTACGGCGGCTTCGAACACAACCTCCAGTCGCTGCGCGTAGTGGACGAACTCGAGGAACGCTACGCGGATTTCTCCGGTCTCAATCTCACCTTCGAGTGTCGCGAGGGCGTGCTCAAACACTGTTCCGTGCAGAACGCCAGGTTGTTGGGTGATGTTGGCGAGCGGTTCTTGAACCGCACACAGCCAGGACTCGAGGCCCAGTTGTCAAATCTCGCGGATGCGATCGCTTACAACAATCACGATGTCGACGATGGCGTACGCGCCGGGCTTATCAATGTGGAAGAGTTGCGGGAAGTACGTGTTTTTGCGCGTTTGCACTCGGCCGTCACTGAGAAATATCCCATGGCGCCGCCACGTCGGCAGCTCTACGAGACGATTCGCCGAATGGTGGATTTCCTGGTGAGCGACCTGATCGTGCAATCGCAACTGAACATCAGCGAGGCGGGTGCCGACAGTATCGATGCCGTGAGAGCCCATGCCCGACCATTGATTGCGCTGAGCGAAGAGGTGCTCGAGCAACATCAGGAACTGAAGCGTTTCCTGCGATCGAAGCTCTACAATCACCCCAGAGTCAGAAAAGTCATGGATGAAGCGAGTACCACGCTCAAGACTTTGTTTGAGGCGTATATGAAGGATCCGTCGCGCCTGCCGCCAGAACATCAGTCGCTTGCTGCTCGTGCCGAAGCCGAGGGTGGCAAGCCTGCGCGTGCGCGCGTCGTGGCGGATTACGTGGCGGGGATGACGGATAGGTTTGCGTACCTAGAGCGGAACAAACTTGAACCTGCTCACTAGGTCAACGGAGATTCAAATTATTGCGAGTGCCCTACTCGCCTGGCGAGAAGGAAAATGACCGAAAGCTATCGTGCCCAGCTCGTACACACGCTCCGAACAGTATTGCGACCATTGGTCCAAATTTTGTTTCGCGCTGGCGTGCGTTTTGACGAATTCGTGGACTTGCTTCGCGGGATTTATGCAGAGATCACTATTCGAGACGCGCTTATCGTCGGAAAAAAGATATCGACAGGGCGAATTTCAATTCTCAGCGGAGTACCCAAACGAGATGTCGATCGTCTTATGAGCTCGGACGATTGGCTGCGAGCCCCAAAGCCGACCGATACGGCGGCGCTTGCTGCGGTGCTGCATCGTTGGCACACGGACTCAGCATTTCTCGGACCCTACGGCGTTCCTTTAGAGCTGCCGCTCGTTGGGCAGGCGGGGCGAAACTTCACCGATCTCGTAGGCGGATCCCCGATCCCGATTGACGCAAATTACGCGTATGAACAACTCCTTGCTGCAAACATGATTGCGAGGTCCGGAGAAACACATTTCAAAGTCCTTTCGCGCACATATGTGATGCCGGAGCCGCTATCGCCGGCGATGCTCGAACATTTCGGGGGCGCCATGACGAATCTCGCGTCGACGCTGAACTTCAACATGACACCAGATCAAAAGGCGAAACGCCTCGAACAGAGTGTCTTTCCTGATGACGGATTGCCCGAAGAATTGCTAGTTGAATTCGATGCTTTCGTTCGTGAAAGAGCGCGAGAGCTAATCTCCGAAGTCGACGATTGGCTCGCTGCTGCATCGCGACGTCCAATTAAGAAACCCGTGGTCCATGTGAACACCGGTTTGAGCATTTTTCACTACGTTTCGAGGCCAGAACAGCGAATTGAGTTGGAAAAACAGGTCATTTTGGACCAGTAGCCTCACAAATCGGGGCTGAGCGTAATGAGAGAGGTTCTCGTCTCTCTATATTTCTTTTGACGTATTCCGTGGTTGCTTGTTAACTTATGTGCGCCGCGGCACAGGAGTTCCTCCGAAGTCCGTGAACTGATCCACAGAACTAGAACTAATATTTGGTGCGACTCAAGTGACAGGGAGAGTGCAAATGTTGCCCAAAGCATCGAGTCTGTTAGCACGCTCGAAGAAGTTCGTCGGCGTTCTATTAATCGCCGCAGTGCCTGTAAATGCTGTAGCGAACGAAATTGCCGTTGTCGGCCCCATCGAGGAAGTCAACTGCCTCGCACAAACTGTAAAAATCCTTGGTGTTAGATTTGCTGCGGATGCTGTTGCGACTGCCACCCTTTGCGAATCGGGCGCATTCTCAGTTTCTAGCTATGTGTCGGCAACAGGAGAGGTCGACTCAACTGGCGGAATTCGGCTCCGTAATCTAACAGCCGTTCCCTCGACTTTGTACGTGCCTGGCGCGTCGCCCGTTTATGTACGCGGCGAAGTATCTATAGCGAATCCAAGTACGGGCGAAATTTCCCTAAACGGGGCTCTCATCGATAGCCAATCGGCTTCTGCGAGTCTCGGCAGTATCGTCGAAATCCTTGGCACGCAACCGTTGCCGAACGGTTCGGTGTTGCCGCTCAGCCTTCGCGTTGTCGTAGAGAAGCTAACAAATGACAGCTCCGTAGGTTCGGGCAGTGAAGTCAATAGCTCTGTCGGTTCCGGTGCCGCACTGATGAGTTCGGTGGGGTCGGGTACCGCGAAGAATAGTTCCGTCGGCTCCGGTGCCGCACTGATGAGTTCGGTGGGCTCGGGTGCCGCGAAGAATAGTTCCGTCGGCTCCGGCGCTGCACTGATGAGTTCGGTGGGCTCGGGTACCGCGAAGAATAGTTCCGTCGGTTCCGGTGCCGCACTGATGAGTTCGGTGGGCTCGGGTACCGCGAAGAATAGTTCCGTCGGCTCCGGTGCCGCACTGATGAGTTCGGTGGGCTCGGGTGCTGCGAAGAATAGTTCCGTGGGATCCGGTAGCCAGATCAACAGCTCCGTTGGCTCCGGTGTTGCGCTTATGAGTTCGGTGGGCTCGGGCGCCGAGTAAAAGTCTCGCGCATCGGCGGCAAACGAAGGTGCGCGAAAGGTCGTCGCGCGACGGCGTCGGGATCGGCCAAGGCGGCGCCCGTTAACACAGCCAAATACTCGAAAGACACTTCAATAAGTCTCCATTTGCATGGGTAATTGAAGGCCTTGTACCGACGCTGCCGTGCATAGTGTTAGTCGCGGTACCCAGGATGAAATCGTCGAAACCTGACCCCGTCGAGACTGCGCTAGGAGCGCTGCTCGATGTGTTGGCGTCGCTGTTAATAGCCCTCGACGTGACGCCATTACGTCTAGCACAAATTGCTCGAGCGTCGTTTGTAAAAGCCGGAGCAGTCGCAGCTCGAAAGCGAAGCTCCGGGCGGCCTCATCTTGCTCGCATCGCTGCCCTAACGGGTTTGAGCAGAAACGAGGTGAAGCGCATTGTTTCTGCGAACTACACCGTTGGCGAACTTGAGCCTGAACACTCTCCCAGGGCACTACGAGTTCTAAGCGCTTGGCGTCAGTCCACAACTCGAAAACCGAAACGTCGACAAAACGCGCTCAGAATCCTTGGGGCTGCGCCAAGTTTTGAGTCGCTCTGCAAGCAACATAGTGGTGACATCCCCTTCAGAGTGATTCTTGCCGAACTCTTGCAAAGGAAAAGTGTTCATCTAGTTCGAAAAGGGACGTCTGTAGGGATATCAAAGTCTGGCACCGCGAGACCAGGGCGCCAGCGTGACTTGAATACACTCTTATATGCAGCCTCCTTCCTTGCAGAACTTGCTGACCCTGATCGTGTTCTTGTCAGGCGCAAAGAGCGAGTGGTAGTCCCCGCAAGCTTCTCGGCGGCTTACGTCGAGCAGGCGACTGCCGGAAAAGTGAGCGCGTTTCTTGATCACCTTCCAATGACCTTCGCCAACAGCCTTCGTGCAGAGCGGAAACGAGGAAGCGTCAATGTATTTGCGCTAGTGTCGCGACCCAAGCGCAGTAGATAGAGTTAGGAGGCCGAAGATGCCATCAAAGAAGACACGCGCCAACTACCTTGGAGGTGCCCTCACAGCAATCTGCGAACTCATGTGTTCGTACGGCATCCCAAAAAAATCTGCGGAAAATCAGTTTCGGTTGGCCGTCAAGCGTGGCTACGCCCGTGTGATTGTTCGTCCAAGTCGAGAATTCCGGCCGATTACCGGCATGGCGGATGTTTGCTCTCGCTGGCACATCGAAGACGCATATGTCGATAGAACAGGGAAACCAAAGCCGCTTACTTGGAACGGCCGAACCGGCGGTCTGCTGAAATTGGCACAACGCGTGAACGGGAAGGCTAACGCTCGGGCGGTCGTTCTCGATCTAATTGCTCGAAAACTCGTGCGGCGAACTCAAACTGGAGCTTGGGTTCCGAAGGCCCAGATCGTCTCTCCGTCTGGCCTTGATTCCGCTCAAGTACTTCGAACCGCGACGATGATGGACTACCTACTTAGAACAATTGCGTACAACAGCGCTCGTCGCTATCGAGGTGCGACCCTTCTTGAGGTGATGGCGAGGGTTCCGAGCCTACCGACTCGCGAGATCGCTGACTTCAAGCGGTTTGCAAAGTCACAAGGCTTGGTATTCGCGAAAACAATGGACGACTGGCTGGAAACAAGAAATGCATTGTCTCCGACAAAACGATCGGTACGAACGAGAGAGGCCGGAATCGTAGCATTCGCCTTCGAGCGGCCATCCGCCGAAGTCTAGCTCGCGTAAAGGTGGGTCAAGTCTTCGGCAACTCTTCCCTCAACGCTCTCCTGAGAATCTTCCCCACGTTCGTCTTCGGAAGATCATTCCTGAAGTACACGTGCTTCGGCACCTTGTATCCCGTCAGCGCCTTCCTGCAGTGATCGATGAGCTGTTGTTCCGTGAGCTTGGGATCTTTCTTCACAACAAACAGCGCGACAACCTCTCCCGACTTCTCGTCCGGCTGCGCAATGGCCGCTGCCTCGAGCACGCCTGGATGCGTGACAGCCACGCTCTCAACCTCATTCGGATAAACATTGAATCCCGACACGAGGATCATGTCCTTCTTCCGATCCTCGATGAACACGAGCCCGCGCTCATCAATTCGCCCAATGTCGCCGGTGCGCAGCAGATCCGTGCCAATCATTACCTGCGCGGTCTCATCGGGCCGGTTCCAGTAACCCGCCATCACCTGCGGGCCGCGCACGCAGATCTCTCCAACCTGGTTGATCCCGAGCTCATTGCCCGCATCGTCGCGAATGCTGATCTCGGTCGAAGGAATCGGAAACCCGATCGAGCCGTTAAAATCCTCACCGGGTAGATTGATACACGCGGCAGGCGACGTCTCGGTCAAACCCCACGCCTGCGTCAGAATCTTCCCGGTAACTTCCTTCCATCGCTTCGCCACGGCTTCCTGCACGGCCATGCCGCCGCCGAGCGTGATGCGCAAACTACTGAAGTCGACGGTGTCAAAGTCGGGCGTATGCAGCAACGCGTTGAACAAGGTATTCACGCCGCTGAGGTACGTGAACTTGTACTTCTTGAGCTCCGCGACGAACGCGGGGAAATCGCGCGGATTGGTGATGAGCACGTTGCGCCACCCAAGCACGACGAAGAGCAGGCAGTTCGCGGTGAGCGCGAAGATATGATACAGCGGCAGCGCCGTAATCAGCGTGGCGGGATCGCGGGGAAAGGCGGGGCCTATCCACTCGAGCGCCTGCAATACATTTGCGACCATGTTGCCGTGCGTGAGCATGGCGCCCTTGGCGACGCCGGTGGTGCCGCCGGTGTACTGCAAAAACGCGATGTCCGAATGATTGAGGCTCACGGGCTGCATGCGCACTTTCGAGCCGGCCTTGAGGGCTTGTTTGAATTTCCACGCGCCGGGCAAGCTGAACGGCTTCACCTGCTTGCGCTTGTGGCGCACGACGAAGTCGACGATGTTGCCCTTTGGGAACCCGAGCATCTCGCCGACGCTGGTCACGACGACATGTTTGATAGGCGTGTGGGCGATCACTTCCTGCAGCACGTGCGCGAAGTTCTCTACGATCACGATGGCGGTGGCGCCGGAATCGATGAGCTGATGTTCGAGCTCACGCGTGGTGTATAGCGGGTTGGTGTTGACGACGGTGATGCCGGCGCGCAAGGCGCCGTGCACGACAATCGGGTACTGCAGGGTGTTTGGCATCATCACGGCGACGCGATCACCCTTCTTCAGACCGCAACTCGTCTGCAGAAACGCGCCGAACTGCGCCGACAGCACATCGAGTTCGCCAAAGGTCATCGCCTTGCCCATCTGGACATAGGCGTCGCGCACGGAGTGAATCGCGAGCCCGCGCTCGATCATCTCCTTGAGTGAGGGGTATTCATTTACATTGACTTCAGCGCGGACACCCGGCGGATAAGACTTGAGCCAATGCTTTTCCACGACCACCCCTCTGATATGAGGTCGCAGGCTAGCTTGCGGGTTTCCCCGGAGCAACTAGCAGCGGCTTGAGC
>DATHJZ010000106.1:0-2862 GCA_035286365.1 Steroidobacteraceae bacterium
GAGGCCCGCGATGTCGACGAATTCCACGGTGGTCGGGACGATCTTTTCGGGTTCGACAATCTTCGAAAGCGCGTCGAGCCGCGGATCCGGCACCGGCACGATGCCGATGTTCGGGTCGATGGTGCAGAACGGGTAGTTCTCGGCCGCGATCTGCGCGCGCGTGAGCGCGTTGAACAGCGTGGACTTGCCGACGTTGGGAAGTCCCACGATGCCGCACTTGATGCCCATTCAATTCTCCGTGTCCGTCAATTCGTGTCGGGCTTTGCCGCCGCACGCGCATGTAGTTTGTTCATGGCGATCTGCGCGCCCGAGCGCAGCATCTCTTCGATTGCGTCCGCGCCCGCCACGATCGTTTCATCGATCGTGCGCTGCTCGTCTGCTCCCGCGCGCGTCAATACGAAGTCCACGACTTCGTTCTTCGTGCCGGGATGGCTCACGCCGATGCGCAAGCGCCAGAATCCATCGCCCTGCGCGGCAATGATGTCGCGCAGGCCATTGTGGCCGCCGTGGCCGCCGCCGTCTTTCAAACGCACCGTGCCGCTCGGCAAATCGATTTCATCGTGCGCCACCAGCATCTGTGCCGGCGCGAACTTGTAGAAACCGAGAATGCTCGAGACCGGGCCGCCGCTGCGATTCATGTAGCTCATGGGCTTCGCCAGCCAGACGTCCTCGCCGCCCAGCACCACGCGCGCGAGCTCGGCCTGGTGTTTGCCTTCGCTGCGAAAGGTACCGCCGTGGCGGCGCGCCAGCTCGTCCACCAGCCAGAAGCCGGCGTTGTGGCGCGTGCGCGCGTATTCGCCTCCGGGATTGCCCAGCCCGACGATGAGTTTGAGAACGTTGCCGGCCATCGGTTTGGAGTCGTGAAAGCGACAGCGGGAGAAATGTCGCCATTTCCCCCGCTGCGGCAATCAACGAAGTAGTTAGTAAGGATGGAGCGGACCTGCGTCCGCCCCATTCCACACAATTTACTTCTTTCCGCCTTCCTTCTTCGCGGGAGCCGCGGCGGCACCCTTGGCATCGCCAGCGGCGGGAGCGCCCTTGGCATCGCCCGGCTTCGCACCGGCGGCAGCCGCACCCTCGGCCGGAGCAGCAGCGGCGCCTTCGGCAGGCGTCGCGGCAGCCACTTCGGCGGTCGGTTCCGGCTCTTCCGCACGCGGCGGATGGACGGTGACGACCACGGCGTCGCCCTTGGCGATCGACGGGATGCTCACGCCTTCCGGCAGCGGCAGATCGGACAGGTGCTTCGACTCGTTCATCTCCATCTTCGAAAGATCGAGCTCGATGAAATCGGGCAGATCCTTCGGCAGGCAGGAGATTTCGATGTCGGCGATGCGGTGCGAGACCACGCCGCCCTGCGACTTCACGCCCGGAGCGGCCGCTTCACCCTTGAAGTGAATCGGGATGTGGATGCGGATCTTCTCCGTCTCCACCACGCGCTGCAGGTCGACGTGCTGAATGGCGTTTCGGGCCGGATGCATCTGCAGATCTTTGACGATCGCAGCCTGCAGCTTGTCTCCCACCTTCAGGTTGATGATCGAGGAATAGAATTTCTCGTTGTCCACCAGCGTCATCAGCTTCTGGTGATTGAGAGTGATGGCACGAGGTTCCTTGTGGCCCCCGTACAGGATTGCCGGCACTTGTCCCACGTGACGCAGGCGGCGGCTCGCACCCTTGCCCTGCCCATCGCGGAACTCGGCGGCGAGTTCGAATGAAATACGCATTTATAAGACTCCAGTTACTTCCAACATTCGGCGGACACCGCGACCAGTGCCGCCACCTTCCAACTAATCCAGATACAGGCTGCTCACCGAATCCTCGTCGCGGATGCGACGAATGGTCTCGGCCAGCAACCCCGCAACCGACAACTGCCGGATGCGTCCACATTGTTTCGCCGCCGCCGACAACGGGATGGTGTCGGTCACCACCAGCTCGTCGATCGCCGACTTCGTGATCTTCTCGATGGCGTTGCCGGAGAGGATCGCGTGCGTGATGTATGCCACCACCTTCACCGCTCCATCGTCCTTCAACGCCTGGGCACCTGCCGCCAGCGTGCCCGCCGTATCCACCATGTCGTCGACCAGCACGCAGGTCTTGCCCGCGACGTCGCCGATGATGTTCATCACCTTCGACTCGTTCGGCCGCGGCCGGCGCTTGTCGATGATGGCGAGATCGGCATCGTCGAGCCGCTTCGCCAACGCGCGCGCGCGCACCACGCCACCCACGTCCGGCGACACCACGATCATGTTCTCGTAGCGCTGCCGGTAGGCATCGCCTAACAACACGGGCGACGCGTACACATTGTCCACCGGGATGTCGAAGAATCCCTGTATCTGGTCCGAGTGCAGGTCGATCGTCAGCAGACGATTCACACCCGCGCTCTGAATCATGTTCGCCACCAGCTTCGCGGTGATCGCGGAGCGCGTGGCGCGCGGCCGGCGATCCTGGCGCGAATACCCGAAGTACGGCACGACTGCCGTGATGCGCGCCGCCGAGGCGCGCCGGCAGGCGTCCACCATCACCAGCAACTCCATCAGGTGATCGTTCGCCGGTGGACACGTGGGCTGCACGATGAACACATCGCGGCCGCGCACGTTCTCCATCAGCTCGATGTTCACCTCACCGTCGGAAAACCTGCCGACGTAGGCGCGCCCGAGCGGCGAGGTCAGATGACGCGCGATGTCGTGAGCCAGCACCGGATTGGCATTGCCCGCGAACAGCGTCAGCGTTTCTGAATCCACTCGACCTCCCTAATTGGCTGGGGTGGAAGGATTCGAACCTCCGAATGGCGGGATCAAAACCCGCTGCCTTACCACTTGGCGACACCCCAACGGCCTAACTCTTCGAGCGGCGGCCCAGCTCTTC
>DATHJZ010000107.1:0-15644 GCA_035286365.1 Steroidobacteraceae bacterium
GATTCCCGGGGCCCAGCGGCGGGCGAGTTCCTTCAACGTGCTCACGTCGAGATTGCGGTAGTGGAAGAAACCCTCCAGCGTGGGCATCTGGCGCGCGAGGAAGCGCCGGTCCTGGCAGATGCTGTTGCCGCACATGGGCGAGGAGTTGGGTTCCACGAGTACGCGCAGAAATTCCATCATGCGGGCCTCGGCGCTCGCCAGCGTGTACTTGCTGTCGCGGACGCGCTGGATGAGACCCGAGGCGCCGTGCGTGCGCTTGTTCCACTCGTCCATCGCGTCGAGGACTTGATCGGACTGGTGGATCGCGATCACGGGCCCTTCCGCCACGGCTTCGAGGTCGCCGGTGGTAACAATGATAGCCATCTCGATGATCACGTCGGTGTCGGGCTTCAGGCCCGTCATCTCGAGATCTATCCAGACCAGATAGTCGCTGCTCGGCATATGGATTGACGCGATACTACACGAATGAACGCATCGCTCACCGCCGACGAATTCGACGCCGAGGTCATCGCGGCGTTCGGTCGTCACCTGCTGGTGCGGGCGGCCGACGCGCGCGAGCTGCGCGCCCGTCCCGCCGGCCGCCGCCTGAGCATCGTGTGCGGCGACCGGGTGCGCTGCGAGTTCGACCGCAAGCATGACGAGCTCCTGATCGTCGCAGTGCTGCCGCGCCGGACGCTGCTGGCCCGTGCCAATCTGCGCGGCGAAAGCGAACCGGTGGTCGCGAACATCTCGCAGCTGGTGGTCGTGGTTGCGCCGCTGCCGCAGCCCGACTGGTTCATCGTCGATCGCTACCTGTGCGCGGCCACCGCCGCGGGAATCGCCGGCGCCGTCGCGGTCAACAAGTCCGACCTTGCGACTAACAAGGTCGACGACGACGAACTCGCCGCGCTCGCGCGGGCCGGTTACGCGCAGCTCGCCTGCTCGGCCGCGACGGGCGCCGGTCTCGACTCGTTGAAGGCGTTGCTGGCGCAGGGCACGAACGTGCTGGTCGGCCAATCGGGAGTCGGTAAGTCTTCGCTGGTCAGCGCATTGCTGCCCGAAGTGCGCATCGAAACCGGCCTGCTGGTGCGCGAGGAGGAAGGCCGCCACACCACGACCGCTTCGCGTTCATATCCGCTTGCCTCCGGCGGCACGTTGATCGATTCCCCCGGCGTACGCGATTTCGCGCCGGCCATCGAACAGCTGGATTCGCAGACGCTCGGGTTTCCCGAAGTCGACCAGCGTGCGAGCGGTTGCCGGTTTCAGGATTGCCGCCACATGCAGGAGCCCGGCTGCGCGGTGGTCGGTGCGGTCGAGGCCGGCGAGATGAGCGCGCGACGGTACGAAAGCTACCGCCGCCTGCGGCGTCGATACGAAGACCTCATCGAAGCCCGGGGTCCCGGACAACGCCATCGGCGTTGATGTATGTTACCGCTACCGCGCGCGGGACGAGGGGGCTGCCAGACCGGCGGCCACCCGCGCACGAGGAGCCAACGACATGAACCGGATTTTCGCGCGGCCACGGATCGGCGCCCTGCTCTCGCTCGTCGCGATTTCCTTGGCCGCCCCAGCGCTCGCCACTGAGCCGGTTTACAAGGACCTCAACCGCAGCTTCGAGGATCGTGCCGCCGACCTGGTGTCGCGCATGACGCTCGAAGAAAAGGTATCGCAGCTGCAGAACGACGCCGTCGCGATTCCCCGCCTGGATGTGCCCGCCTACGAATGGTGGAACGAAGCGTTGCATGGCGTGGCGCGCGCTGGCGCTGCCACGGTGTTTCCGCAGGCCATCGGCATGGCGGCCACGTTCGACACTGCGCTCATGACCGAGGTCGCCACCGCCATCAGCGACGAGGCGCGCGCCAAGCACCAGGAATTCGTGCGGCGCGACCAGCGCAAGCGATACCAGGGACTCACATTCTGGTCGCCTAACATCAATATCTTCCGCGATCCCCGCTGGGGCCGCGGCCAGGAAACCTACGGCGAGGATCCCTATCTCACGGCGCGCATGGGCGTCGCCTTCGTGAAGGCGCTGCAGGGTGACGATCCGAAATATCGCAAGGTGGACGCGACCGCCAAACATTACGCGGTGCACTCGGGGCCGGAGGCGGATCGCCATCATTTCGACGTGAATCCGAGCGAGCGCGACCTGTGGGAGACCTATCTGCCGGCGTTTCGCGCGCTGGTGCAGGAAGGCCACGTGGCATCCGTCATGGGCGCATACAACCGGCTCAACGGTGAATCCGCCTCGGGCAGCCATCGCCTGCTGACCGAAATCCTGCGCAACCAGTGGGAATTCAAGGGCTACGTCGTCTCGGATTGCGATTCGATCGAAGACATCTGGAAGTTCCACAAGATCGTGCCGACGCCAGAAGCAGCCGCCGCGATCGGCATCAAGAGCGGGTTGGAGGTGAACTGCGGCAAGACCTACGCTGCGCTCACCGCGGCCGTGAAGCAGGGACTCGTCACCGAAGCGCAGATCGACGTCGCCGTGCGTCGCGCGTTCCTCACGCGCTTCCAGCTCGGCATGTTCGATCCGGACGAGCAGGTGAAATGGGCGCAGATTCCATACAAGGTGAATCAATCGCCCGAGCACGATGCGCTCGCCCGCAAGGCCGCGCAGGAATCCATCGTACTGCTGAAGAACACCGGGTTGCTGCCGCTCGACCGTGCGAAACTCAAGAGCATCGCGGTGGTCGGCCCGACCGCCGATGAAATCATGTCCCTGCTGGGCAACTACTACGGCACGCCCGCGGCGCCCGTGACCATCCTGCAGGGCATTCGCGACGCCGTTGGTCCCGCCACGAAGGTGCCGTATTCGCGTGGCGCCGACCTGGTCGAAGGCCGGGAAGAACCGCGCGCCGCGCCGCTCATCGAGCCTGCCTATCTGCGTCCGGAAGCAGGCTCGCAGATGCAGGGTTTGAAGGGCGAGTATTTCCGCGGCAAGGAGTTTGCCGGCCCGGCGGTGCTCACGCGCATCGATTCCCGGGTGGCGTTCCGCTGGGACCGCGGCGCGCCCACCGACACTCTGGTCGCGCAGGGCGAGTTGACGCAGGCCACCGCGCTCGGCGTCGATGACTACTCGATTCGCTGGACGGGCAAACTACTGCCGCCGGCCACGGGAAAATACGAACTGGTGGTGGGGGCGAACGACGGCTTCCGGCTCTCCATCGATGGAAAGGTCGTCAGTGACGCCTGGCAACCCAATCCGCGCGTCGCGGGCAAGAGTGCGTTCGTCGACCTCGAGGCGGGCCGGGCCTACGACATCAAGCTCGAGTACTTCGAAGCCGATCGTGACGCCGAGGTGCGCCTCGCGTGGCGCCTGCCCGGCGCGAAGCCACCGTTCGAGGAGGCGCTCGATGCCGCAAAGGCGTCTGACGTCGTGGTCTTCGTCGGCGGCCTGACCGGCGACGTCGAAGGCGAAGAGATGCAGGTGAGTTACCCCGGCTTCGCGGGCGGCGACCGCACCGATCTGCGCCTGCCCGCGAGCCAGCAGAAGCTGCTCGAGGCGCTGCAGGCGACCGGCAGGCCCGTGATACTGGTGCTCACGGCCGGTTCGGCCGTGGCGGTGGATTGGGAGCAGGCCAAACTACCCGCGATCCTGCTCGCCTGGTATCCGGGACAGCGCGGCGGCAATGCCGTCGCCGATGTGCTGTTCGGCGCGGCGAATCCCGCCGGCCGGCTGCCGGTCACGTTCTACAAGGCCGACGAGAAGCTGCCCGACTTCTCCGACTACAGCATGAAGAATCGCACCTACCGGTACTTCGAAGGGCAGCCGCTCTACCCGTTTGGATTCGGCCTCTCGTACACGACATTCCAGTATTCGGGGCTAACACTCGACAAGAACGCCGTAAAGGCCGACGGCAGCGCGCAGGCGACGGTGACCGTGAAGAATACTGGCAAACGGGCGGGTGATGAAGTCGTGCAGCTCTATCTACAGCCGCAGGATCCGAAACGTGCGCGCGCGCGCAAGGAACTGCGTGGCATCGAGCGCATCACGCTTCCGCCCGGCCAGTCACGCACGGTGACTTTCACCGTGCGGCCCGCGCGCGACCTGGCCATTTACGACGCGGTGAAAAAGGCCTACGCGGTCGACGCCGGGAAATTCGCAGTGCAGATCGGCGCCTCGAGCGCAGACATACGCGCGCAGGCGACCCTCACCGTCGACGATTGAAGGGGACGACCTGGCGGGCGCGCGTGCGGACGCGTCCGCCAGGTCAATTGGGTACGATCTTCAGACCGAGTGGCGCCCGGCCAGCGCGTGCGCCAGCGTGCCACCGTCCACGTACTCGAGTTCACCGCCGATCGGCACACCGTGCGCGATGCGGCTCGCCTGGATCCGCCGCAGTGCCGCGCGCTCGCCCAGGAAATGCGCGGTGGCCTCGCCTTCGACCGTCGGGTTCGTCGCGAGAATGACCTCGCGCACTTCACCTGTATCCAGCAGCGCCTCGAACTCGCGCGCGCCGATCTGCTCCGGCCCGATGCCGTCGAGCGGCGAAAGGTGACCGTGTAGCACGAAGTATCGACCGCGGTAGCTGCCGGACTGTTCGACCGCCACCACGTCCGCCGGCGATTCGACTACGCACAGCAGCGTCGTCTCGCGCGAACTCGACGCGCAGATCGAGCACAACTCCGTATCGGTGAGCATCCGGCAGCGCTTGCAGCGCCTGATCGAGGCGAGCCCCGCCGTCAGTGCGTCGGCCAGCGCGAGCGCGCCGGCGCGCCCGCCCTGCAGCAGGTGAAACGCCATGCGCTGCGCGGTCTTCGGGCCCACGCCGGGCAGCGTGCGCAACGCATCGATGAGTCTTGCCAGCGGAACCGCGTGCTGCATGTAGTTAGGAAGGCCTCAGAACGGCATCTTGAAGCCGGGCGGCAGGTTGAGGCCTGACATCACCGACGACATGCGCGCCTGGGTCTGCTGGTCGACCTTGTTCACGGCGTCGTTGATGGCCGCGGCGATCAGGTCCTCGAGCATTTCGCGATCTTCCGCGACGACCTGCGGCTCGATCTGGACACGCTTCACTTCGTGTTTGCCGGTCATCGTCACCTTGACCATGCCGCCGCCGGACTCACCGGTCACTTCCATGTTGGCGATCTCGTCCTGGGCCTTTTTCATGTTGGCCTGAATCGCCATGGCCTGCTTCATCATGTTTCCACCACCACGCATCTCTTGAGTCTCCTTCGCTACTCCGTTGGCCGCACCGATTCGGGGTGCAGTGTGGCGCCGAAACGCGCTTTCATTTCGCGCACCGTGGGATCTTCCTCGAGTGAACGACGCGCCGCATCGAGCACCTCGGCCGAACGGCGTTCCACGTTCTGCGACGGCGTTTCGGCCGGTGGCGCGCCCTCCGCGAATTCGAGCTTCACGGGCGATCCCAGGTACTTCGCCAGCGCCTGCGTGAGCCGCTCGCGATTACCGGGCGTATTGAGAACCTGGCCGCGCGCGTCGAGAACCAGCCGCAGCGTATTGCCGCGGTGTTCGAGCAAGGCGCAATTGGTCGCGAGCTGACGCGCGGCGCCCGTGACATCCAGGTCGCCGATGACGCGCGCCCACTGCACCGGATCGATGGCCCCGGCCGAGGCCGGCCGCACGATGGGTGCGCCGCCCGCCGTGGGCAGCGCGCCCGCACCTGCGACGGTGCCGGTAGTTTGAAAACGCGCCGGGCTGCCCGCGGGGCGGAACGCCAGCATGCGCACCAGCGTCATCTCGAAGCCGGTGCGCGGATCCGGGGCGAAACCCAGATCGCGGCGACCGAGAATCGCGGTCTGGTAGTACAGCTGCACGTCTTCGCCTGGAATCGCTGCGGCGAGTTCGGTCAGGAGCGTGCTGTCGAACAATGCATCGCCGTCGTATCCCGGCACCAGTTGTCGCAGCGCCACGCGCGTCAGCAACGAGGCGAGATCGTCGAGCACCTGGCCGTAGTCCGGCGAGAACTCTTCGAGCAGCCGCGCCATCTCGATCAGCTTCGCCGCATCGCCCACGGCGAGCGCGCGTGCAAGCCTTCCGACGTGATCGCGATCGATCGTGCCCAACATCCCGCGCGCGCTGGCTTCATCCACCTTGCCGCCGCCGAAAGCGATCAGCTGGTCGAGCAGCGACAAGGCGTCGCGCATGCTGCCGTCGGCGGCCTGTGCCACGAGTTTGAGGGCGGCCGGTTCGGCGGCGATTTTCTCCGCCGCGAGTATTTTTGCGAGGTGCTCGCTGATCAACGACACCGGCAGGCGCTTGAGATTGAATTGCAGGCAACGCGACAACACCGTGACCGGCAGCTTCTGCGGATCGGTGGTCGCGAGCAGGAATTTCACGTGCGGCGGCGGTTCTTCGAGCGTCTTCAGCAGCGCGTTGAACGAATGCGTCGACAGCATGTGCACTTCGTCGATCAGGTAGACCTTGTAGCGCCCGCGGGTCGGCGAGTACTGCACGTTTTCCAGCAGCTCGCGCGTGTCGTCGACCTTGGCGCGCGAGGCGGCGTCGACTTCGATGAGATCGATGAACCGACCCTCATCGATTTCCTTGCAGGACGCGCAGGTGCCGCAGGGAGTGGCAGTGACGCCGGTGTCGCAGTTGAGGCACTTCGAAAGGATGCGCGCGATGGTCGTCTTGCCGACGCCGCGCGTCCCGGTGAACAGAAACGCGTGGTGCACGCGCCCCTGGGTCAGGGCGTTCCCGAGCGCCACGCGTACGTGTTCCTGACCGACCAATTCGGCAAAGGAACGCGGCCGCCATTTGCGCGCTAACGCGAGGTAACTCATGAAGGCTTGAATCCTTGGGAGGCAGCCCGCACCAGCCGGACTTCGGCGCCCGACATCGCCGCTACCGCTGCTCCCTTCCGGGCCTGACGGGGTTTACAACTAGTCGTCGCGAAGGAGCCGATACGGACTGCCATGGTAAAGATCTGGCGGACAGGGTGGGATTCGAACCCACGAACACCGTGAGATGTTACTTGCTTTCCAAGCAAGCGCCTTCGACCGCTCGGCCACCTGTCCGGAATCACTTGCGCGTTCCCGCTCCCCAAGGACTTCACGGGGTGCGAATCATAGCGGAAAGCGCGTTACTTCGGCTTTGGAGCCTCGGTTGTTTTTGGCGTCGTGAACGGCGGCGGTGTATCGAGGCAGCCCTCGTCGCGCCCCCGGATGCGCTCGGGGGTATTGAGCGCTGGGACCTTGAGGGAATTGCGCGTATTCGGCACCTCGAGGCCCGCCGGCGCGGTCAGCGGCGGCAACTCCTTGGCGCCTGCGTAATCCTTGCTGTTGTCCGTCTTGCAGCTGACCATGCGGGATTTGCAGCCCGAGATCATGGCTACCGACAGAATGCAGGCGAAAAATGTTCCGGCAATACGCATGTGCTGTGCGACCTTGTCTGACTTCAGGAGTTCACTGCCATTACTTAACGGCAATACCAGCAGCGAATAACGATTCGCTTACCACGGCATGGTACTCGGAGGACAACTCGGTGAGGGGCAGACGAATCGTGCCGCCCATGAAACCCATGCGCGCCACCGCCCATTTGACCGGGATCGGATTGGACTCGACGAACAGGTTGCGGTGCAGGGCCACGAGCCGTTGATCGATCTGGGTGGCCGCCGCGCGTTCGCCCCGCACGGCTGCGGCGACCATGTCCGCCATCGCGCGCGGCGCGACGTTCGCCGTCACGGAGATGACACCGACCGCGCCGACGCCGAGGCAATCGCGCGCCGTGAGGTCGTCCCCGCTCAGAATGCGGAACTCCGCTGTGCACGTGCTCGCGAGTTCGCGCACGCGCGCGACATCTCCGATCGCTTCCTTGATGCCGGCAACCCCGTGGACGCGCGACAGGCGCGCGACCGTCGCGGGCAGCAGATCGACCGCGGTGCGGCTCGGCACGTTGTAGAGCAGCACCGGAACGCGCGAGTTGGCAGCGATCGCGGAGAAGTGGCGGAACAACCCTTCCTGCGTCGGCCGCACGTATGCCGGGGACGCGACCAGCAGAGCATCGACGTCGAGCGCGCTGATCCAGCGGGCGCGCTCGACCGAACTGTCGGTGCTGCTGGTGCCGGCGTTGGCGATCAGCAACGCGCGTTTACCGAGGGTGCGGCGTGCGGACACCAACAATTCGCGTAGTTCGGCGTCGGTGACCGTGGCGGACTCGCCGGTCGATCCGGCAACGACGATGCCGACGGTGCCGTTGGCGACTTGAAACTCGAGGAGTCGCGACCAGGCGTCGTAATCGATACTGCCGTCCGGCTGCATCGGGGTCACGAGCGCCACCAGGCTGCCGGCGTACATGAGAATCCGAGGGTCGTTGTTGCGGTCGCGCATGGTAGGGCGCGTTCCTCGGGTTCGCAAGCCGCGGGGCTGCCTGTACACTCGCGGCCTGATGAAGCAACACCTCGCCGTATCCGCCATTGGCAGCGATCGCACCGGGATGGTCCACGACCTGACCCGCGTAATCTCGGACTGCGGCGGATCGATCAGCGAGAGCCGCATGGCCAGCCTCGGCAACGAATTCGCCATGCTGGTGCTGGTCACCGGCAACTGGCATTCGCTCGCCAAACTCGAAAGCGAACTCGCGCGGCTCGGCGAATCCACGGGCCTGTCGCTGCACATGAAGCGCACCGAGCCCCGCGCCGCGCGCACGGAACTGTTGCCATATTCCATCGACGTCGTGTGCCTCGATCAGGCCGGCATCGTCACCGGGCTGTCCGGGTTCTGCGCCAGCCGCGGCATCGACATCGCAGAAGTGTCCACGCGCACCTACCCCGCGGCGCACACCGGCGCGCAGATGTTCGCGGTGCAGATGATCATCAACGTTCCGAAGCGCCTGCAGCTCGCACACCTGCGCGAGGAGTTCATGGACTACTGCGACGCGCAAAATCTCGATGCGATCCTGGAGCCCGTGAAGTCTTGACAGTTGCGATCGGCAAGAAGATTCCCGCCTTTTCACTGCCGCGTTCCGACGGCACCCTGTGGTCAACCGCTGATACGAAAGGCGGCAAGCTCGTGCTCTATTTCTATCCGAAGGACATGACCCCGGGCTGCACGCTCGAGGGGCAGGACTTCCGCGACCTGCACGCGGCGTTCAAGCGCGCAAAAACCACCGTGCTCGGTATTTCCAAGGACAGCTGCGAACGCCACGCGAAATTCCGCGCCAGGGAAAAATTCCAGTTCGAGTTGCTGAGCGACGCAGACGAAAAGGCCTGCCGGCTGTTCGATGTCATTCGCGAAAAATCTCTGTACGGAAGGAAGTTCATGGGCATCGAACGCAGCACGTTCCTGATCGACGAAAACGGCAGGCTTGCGCGTGAATGGCGCAAGGTCCGGGTCAAGGGCCACGCCGCCGAAGTCCTAGAGGCGGCCAAGTCGCTGTGACCACCGGCAAACGCGTGGCCGGCGCGAAGCCGGCGCAGCCCCAGATCGAACGCCGCCTGTTCGTGCTCGATACCAACGTGCTGATGCACGACCCGACCGCAATCTTCCGTTTCCAGGAACACGACGTCTATCTACCGATGGTGGTGCTCGAGGAGCTCGACGCCAACAAGAAGGGCCTGTCGGAAGCCTCGCGCAACGTGCGCCAGACCAGCCGCTTCCTCGACGACCTGATGCGCGACGTCACCAAGGAGCAGATCGACGCCGGCCTGCCCCTGCCCTCGGCGATGAACGGATTGGGTAACGGCAATGGACATGGCAGCGCGGCGGGCAGCGGCAAGCCGGGCTCGGCCGGACGCCTGTTCTTCCAGACGCGGCAGCTTTCGAGTGCCCTGCCCGACTATCTACCAGGCCACGGCGCGGACAACGCCATCCTCTCGCAGACCCTGGCGCTGCAGGCGCTGCACCACGAAGCGCGCGTCACGCTGGTGTCGAAGGACATCAACCTGCGCATCAAAGCCGCGGTGGTCGGCGTGCATGCCGAGGATTACTACAGCGACAAGACGATCGAAGACGCCGACGTGCTCTATACCGGGCTCGCCGCATTGCCGACGGATTTCTGGGAGAAAGCCGGCAAGGACATCAAGTCCTGGAAGGAAGCGGAACGCACTTACTACCAGATCACCGGGCCGATAGTTTCCGAGCTGCACGCCAACCAGTTCGTGCATGAGGCGGGCGAAGCAGGCATCGAGGCCATCGTGCGGCGAATCGAGGCCGGCACCGCCACGCTCGAGCTGGCGCGCGACTTTCGCGGCGAGCGCCACAGTGTCTGGGGCGTCAATGCGCGCAATCGCGAGCAGAATTTCGCGCTCAACCTGTTGATGGATCCCGAGATCGACTTCGTCACCATCCTGGGGCCCGCCGGCACCGGCAAGACGCTGCTGACACTCGCCGCGGGCTTGATGCAGACGCTCGAATCCAACCGCTTCGCCGAGATCATCATGACGCGCGTGACGATTCCGCTCGGCGAGGACATCGGGTTCCTCCCCGGCACGGAAGAGGAAAAGATGGAGCCGTGGATGGGCGCGCTCATGGACAACCTCGAGGTGCTCACCCAGACCGGAGAAGGCGGTAATTGGGGACGCCAGGCCACCAATGACCTGCTGCGCAATCGCATCAAGATCCGCTCGCTGAACTTCATGCGGGGCCGGACCTTCCTCAATCGCTACGTCATCCTCGACGAGGCGCAGAACCTCACCCCGAAGCAGATGAAGGCGCTGGTGACCCGGGCGGGTCCGGGCACGAAAATCGTCTGCCTCGGGAACATCGCCCAGATCGATACGCCCTACCTCACCGAGACCACATCGGGTTTGACCTACGTGGTGAACCGCTTCCGCGGCTGGGGGCATTCGGGGCATATCACGCTGGTGCGCGGCGAACGCTCACGCTTGGCCGATTTCGCCTCTGATACGCTCTAGTCCCCGTAAACGAGAAACTACCCGCCCGCCGCGGGGTCATAAAGTCGCGATGCGAAACGCGCTCAAATGCCTGCTGGTGGCCAATCTGTCGATATTGCTGTCGGTATCGATGCCGCTGCAATCTTTTGCCCAATCCGCCACCAGCAACGATCTGCCGGACATCGGCAGCCCGGCCTCCTCGAGCCTCTCGCTCGACGATGAATACCGCATCGGCCTGCAGGTCATGCGCCAGCTGCGGGACGAGGGGCAGGTCATCGAAGATCCGGAGGCCACTGAATACCTCCAGGCGCTGGGCTCGCGCATCGTCGCGCAGGCAAACGGCGATTCGCCGCAGAAGTTCCAGTTCTTCTTCGTGCGCGACAACAGCATCAACGCGTTCGCCCTGCCCGGCGGCTTCATCGGCGTGAACTACGGCCTCGTGCTGGCGACGCGCAACGAGGCACAACTGGCCGGCGTGCTGGCGCACGAAATCGCGCACGTCACGCAGCGCCACATTGCGCGGCGCGTGCGTTCGCAGGGGCGCCAGAGCATCGCCACCGTGGCGACGATTCTCGCGGCCATCCTGGTCGGTGCGGCCACCGGCTCGAGCGATGCCGCGATGGCGGGGGTCACGGCCGCGCAAGGCGCGGCCATGCAGCAGCAGATCAACTTCACGCGCGCCAACGAAAACGAGGCCGACCGCGTCGGCATGAGTTTCCTGGCCGCGGCGGGCTTCGATCCCTACGGCATGCCCGATTTCTTCGAAACGATGGGCCGGCGAACCAGCCTCGCCGCCAGCAACCGCAATGCGCTGCCGGAGATCCTGCAGTCACACCCGGTGACCACCAATCGCATCGCCGAATCGCGGGCGCGCGCCGCGCAGTTCAAGGACATCAGACAGACTCCCGAAACCGTGAGCTACGCGCTGACGCGCGAGCGGCTGCGCGTGCTCGCGACGCCAACCGAACAGAACGTGCGCCGCTACTACGCCGACCGGCGCGAACAGCAGGACCAGACACCCGGTGAAATGTATGGCGAGGCGCTGGCTAGCTACCAGGCGGGCAACGCGCTCGCCTCGCTCGATTCGCTGACCGAGCTCGCGCGCGAGTATCCGCAGGTGCCGATGCTCCAGTCGACCCTCGGCCAGGCATTGATGACCGCGGGCGACACCGAAGACGCCCTGGCCACGTTTCAGCGCGCGCTGGCACTGTCGCCGCGCAATATCCCGCTCACCATGCGCTACGCCGAGGCGCTGCTGAAGGCCGACCAGGCGAAGCAGGCCCACGCCGTGCTGCTCGACTTGTTCAACAACGTGGCGCCGACCCCCGAGCAGATCCGCTTCACCGCGCTCGCCGCCAGCAGCGCCGGTGACACGGGCGACGCGGCTTACTACATGAGCGAATATCACATCGCCACGGGCAACCTGCCCTTGTCCGTGAGTCAGCTCGAAATGGCGCTGGCGGCACCCAATATCACCGCCGTGCAGCGCAGCCGATACCAGGCCCGGCTCGACGAGGTCCGGGAGGTTCTGTTCCGCGACGGCAAGCACCGCGGTTCCAAGGACCAAGAAAACCGCGATCCCCAGCAACAACCGCGGCCCGGCGACACGCGCTCGACGCGCCGCGGCGCCGGCTGAGCGAACTCTCACGGTCCGGATTTCGATCTCTGTGCGCAGGCTGAAGGCGCGAGTGGTTAGAACCGCCGATCGACATCTTCGTGCCAGGCGGCCGTGCCATGCCGTGTGGATAAGCGGGCCAGAAAGCAGCTTGGGGCTTCGTGGCCCTGCCGTGCGCGGGGAACGAATTGCACCGGAACGCGGCACAAAGTCGGCGGCTGCGCAATCCCCCGGTTGCCAGGCAGCGATCCACTCAATAAATGCGTAGAATTTCGTCCCATGCAAAAGCTCGTTTTACCCCTCGTGGCCCTGCTGTTTGCGGGCTGTGCCACTGTCCCCGGCAAGCCCGATCCGCGCGACCCGTGGGAGCGTTTCAACCGCAGCTCTTTCGTGTTCAACGATGCGCTCGATCGCGCCATCGCCAAACCCGTCGCGAAGGGTTACAAGAAAGTAACGCCGCGCATCATCCGCACCGGCGTCAGCAACGCGCTCAGCAACCTGAATACGGTCAGCACCATCATCAACGATGTCCTGCAGGGCAAGATGCGCCAGGCCGGCCACGATTCGGGCCGATTCCTGCTGAACAGCACCTTGGGGCTGGCGGGCCTGTTCGATCCTGCCTCTGCCGCCGGGCTCGAAAACAACGACGAAGACTTCGGCCAGACGCTCGGCAAGTGGGGCGTGAAGTCCGGACCCTATCTGATGCTGCCGTTTCTGGGGCCGTCGACCGTGCGCGACTCTTTCGCGCGCATTCCCGACCAGTACACCTACCCGGTGAACTACCTCGAAGACGACAGCACGCGCTACCTCATCCGCGGGATCGATTTCCTCGACCTGCGGGCCGGCCTGCTCGACCTCGATGCGCAGCTCGAACGCAGCTACGACCGCTACGCCTTCGTGCGCAACGCCTGGCTGCAGCGGCGCGAGTTCCTGGTTTCCGACGGCAACGTCGAGGACCAGTCGGCCGAACTCGAAGAAGGCATGGAAGAGGACCCGGCCGCCGATTCGAAACCCGCGGAAGAACCACCGGCCGATGCCGCGCCGGCCGATGCGCCGCCGCCGGCTCCGCCCGGCAACCCTTCCCAATAGTTAGAGTGCGCGGATGACACAGGGGATGGAAAAGTGAGCGCGGGTGACCATGGCAAACTGCCGCCCCTGCTGTTGCTGCATCCCGACGACAACATCCTCGTCGCGCGCCGCGATATTTCCCGGGGCGAGCACGTGGAAATCGACGGCGAGAGCCTGGTCATGCCGGCCGCGGTCGAACTCGGACACAAACTGGCGCGCCGCGCGCTTGAACCCGACACCCGGGTCCTCAAATATGGCGCCCCCATCGGATCGATGAAGGTCGCCGTCGCGCGCGGCGAGCACGTTCACCTGCACAACCTGCGCAGCGACTACCTGCCCTCTACCTCGCGCGACCTCGGCGCGAGTTCCAAGACGGACGGGGACGGACACTGATGATCTCCTCGAGCATGAAAGGTTTCGTTCGCAGCGACGGTCGCAAGGGTATCCGCAACGTCGTGGCCGTCGCGTACCTGGTCGAGTGCGCGCACCACGTCTCGCGGCTGATCGTGCAGAAGTCGGGCTGCGACGACGTGCACCTCATCGGCTTCCCCGGCTGCTACCCGAACAAGTATTCCCTCGAGATGATGCAGCGCCTGTGCACGCATCCGAACGTCGGCGCGGTCTTGCTCGTGTCGCTCGGCTGCGAGGGCTTCAACCGCGAGCAGTTGCGCAAGCACATTACGGCCACCGGCCGGCCCGTGCAGTTACTGGTCATACAGCAGTCCGGCGGCACCACGCGCACGCTGAACGCCGGCCTCGACATCGTGCGCAAGATGCGCGCCGAGCTCGCTCAGCAGACCGCCGTACCGATGGCGCTCAACGAGCTGGTCGTGGGCACGGTGTGTGGCGGCTCCGACGGCACCAGTGGCATCACCGCCAATCCCGCGGTCGGCCGCTGCTTCGACTGGCTCATCGAGAACGACGCGGCGTGCATCTTCGAGGAAACCGGCGAGCTGATCGGCTGCGAGCGCATCATGGCCTCGCGCGCCATCACAAAGGCGCTCGGGGCGCAGATCGAAGCCTGCGTGGAGAAGGCTGCCAACTACTATCGCATCATGGGATACGGCAGCTTTGCGCCCGGCAATGCCGAGGGCGGATTGACCACGCTCGAAGAAAAATCCATGGGCGCGTATTCCAAGTCCGGCTCCTCGCCCATCAGCGGGCTCATCAAGCCCGGCGACATACCGCCGCGCGGCGGGCTGTACCTGCTCGATGTCGTGCCGGACGGCGAGCCCCGCTTCGGCTTCCCGAACATCTCGGACAATGCCGAGATCGTCGAGCTCATCGCCTGCGGCTCGCATCTCATCCTGTTCACCACCGGTCGCGGCTCGGTAGTCGGTTCGGCGATTTCGCCCGTCATCAAGATCTGCGCGAATCCGGATACGTACGAGCGCATGGCCGACGACATGGACGTAAACGCGGGGCGCATCCTGCACGGCGCCGAGCTCGACGAAGTCGGCCGCGAGATCTTCGATCTGGTGCAGAGCGTCGCCAGCGGTGCGCTCACGAAGTCCGAGGAGCTCGGGCACCAGGAATTCATCCTCACCTACAAACAATTCGAACCCATCGGTCCCGCCTGCCTGCCGGCAGCGTGATCGCGGAGAATCGCTTGAAACTGGTACGTTTTGGTTCCGCGGGCGCGGAGCGCCCGGGTCTCGTCACTGCGGATGGCGGCATCGCCGATCTGTCCGGCGTCGTCCCCGATATCGCCGGCGCCGCGCTGTCGGCCGAGTCGCTGAAAAAGATCGCCGCGGCCGATCTGGCCAAACTACCGCGCGCTGCCGCCGATGCACGCCTCGGCCCCTGCGTGGGCGGAGTCGGAAAATTCATCGCCATCGGCTTGAACTATGCGGACCACGCCGCGGAGACCGGCGCCAAGATCCCGAGCGAACCCATCGTATTCATGAAGGCAACCAGCTGCATCGTCGGCCCCAACGACACGGTGCGGAAGCCGCGCGGCTCGATCAAGATGGACTGGGAAGTCGAACTTGGCGTCATCATCGGAGAGACCGCGCGCTACGTGAGCGAAGCCGACGCGCCGAGACACATCGCGGGCTACTGCGTGATCAACGACCTTTCGGAGCGGCACTTCCAGCTCGAGCGTGGCGGCCAATGGGACAAGGGCAAGGGCTGCGACACCTTTGGCCCGCTCGGTCCCTGGTTGGTCACGTCCGACGAAGTCG
>DATHJZ010000108.1:0-100223 GCA_035286365.1 Steroidobacteraceae bacterium
GCGCGCGAACGGAATGCGCATGCCACCAACGACGGCGACGCGACGAACGTGAGATCCGACCAGCATGGTGCGACTCCGGGGAAGGTGCGGTGGCTAGGATGCCACGGGCCGGCCGCGCCGCGAAGAACTGCCCGCGGCGGCGGGCAACTCGTCGAGCGCAAGGTGCGTTTCGGCGCGCTTTCGCGGCTTTGCCGGGCATTCCCACAAGATTCGCCTGCTACCATCCGCCGCCATGAAGAAGTATCCCGTCTTGTTAGCAGCGACGCTGCTCGGTGCCTGCGCCACGGGGCCACATTCCACGCCCGAGGCCTCGCTCAACGCCTTGGTCGAGGAATACTTCGACCGCTCGCTGGAGCTGTCGCCAATGAACGCGACCGCCATCGGCGACTCGCGCTTCGACGACCGGCTGGACGAAACGACCACGCCCGGTTTTCGCGAACGCGTGCTCGCGACGGAGCGGGCGTTTCTCGATCGCGCCCGCCAAATCGACGCGGCGCGGCTTTCGCCCGGCGGGCGCATCACCTGGGAAGTTTTCGTCGGCGAACGCGAACTCGCGCTCGAGGGCCAGAAATATCCGGAGGAACTGCTGCCCCTCAACCAGATGAACGCGCTGCCGATCGACCTGGCGGTATACGGCTCCGGCACGGGCCCTCAGCCCTTCAACGATGCGCGCGACTACGACCGCTTTCTGATGCGTCTGCGGAAATTTCCGGGCTGGGTCGATGGTGCCATCGCCATGATGCGCACCGGCATTTCGCGTGGGATCACGTTGCCGCGTCCGGCAATGGCCAAGGTGGTGCCGCAGCTGCGCGAAATCGTCACACCCAAGGTGACTGACAGCATCTTCTGGCATCCGCTTGAAGAGCTGCCGAAGGGAATCGCCGCCGACGATCGCAACCGCATCGTGGCCGAATACACCCGGGTGCTCGGGGCAGAGATCCTGCCGGCGTATGCGCGGCTCGCGGACTTCATCGAGCGCGACTATCTACCCGCGGCGCGCACGACGGTCGGGTGGTCCGACCTGCCCGATGGGGCGAACTGGTATCGCTGGCGCATTCGCAGCGCAACCACGATGGACATGGCCCCGGAGCAGATTCACGCACTGGGCCTCACCGAAGTGGCGCGGATCCGCGGCGAGATGCTGGCCGTCAAGGAGCAGGTCGGGTTCAACGGCGACCTCGAGGCGTTCTTCAGGCATCTCGAGGACGATCCGCGTTTCTATTTCAACGACGAAGCCGAGTTGTTAGACGCGTATCGCGAAGTCAAGCGGCGCGTCGATGGCCTGCTGCCGAGGCTGTTCGCGGATTTCCCGAAGGCGGATTACGAGATCCGCCCGGTCGAGCCGTTCCGGGCCGCGTCGGCGGCGGGCGGTTCGTATCAGGCGCCTTCAGCGGATGGCAAACGGCCCGGCATCTTCTACATCAATACCTACAATCTCAAGGCGCAGCCACGCTTCGGCATCGAAACCCTGTCGTTGCACGAAGCTTCGCCCGGGCATCACTTCCAGATTTCGATCCAGCAGGAATTGACCGACCTGCCGCGCTTTCGCCGCTTCAACGGCTACGTGTCGTACTCGGAAGGCTGGGCGCTGTATGCGGAATCGATCGGCAAGGAACTCGGAATGTTCACCGATCCCTATCAATGGTACGGACGGCTCTCGGATGAAATGCTGCGCGCGATGCGCCTCGTGGTCGACACCGGGTTGCACGCCAAGGGCTGGACGCGTGAGCAGGCCATCGCGTACATGCTCGCCAACTCCACGCTCACCGAGAGCGACGTGACGGCTGAAGTCGAGCGCTACATCGTCTGGCCCGGCCAGGCGCTGGGCTACAAGCTGGGCCAGCTGCACATCAGCGCGCTGCGCGCGCGCGCGCAGCAGCAGTTAGGCGCGAATTTCGACGTGCGCGAGTTTCACAGCCAGGTGCTGCGCGACGGCGCCGTGCCGATGGACGTATTGAGCGCGAAGATCGATCGCTGGATCGCGTCGAAGGGAAAACCGCGCGCGGTCAAATGATCACTTGTTGTAGCCGTACCCGAGCGACTCGATCTCGACAACCACGCCGCCTTCGAAACGCACGCGCTGCATGAGCTTGTTAGGCCCGAGGTTGTAGATCCAGCTCTCGACCGGGATCTCGATGAAGTCCTCGCCGATGTAGTACGGCCGGCCGCGCGTCCAGATCACCGGCCGGCGGAACACGCTGCGTTGATTGACCACGTCGTCGGGCTCGCCGCAAATCGCCGCCACTTTCGAGCGCGTGTCGCCTTCGCTCACGATCTTCGTGCCGCAGCGGAATGCGAAGGCCGGGGACGTGGCCAGCAATCCAAAAGCGAGAATGAGCGCAGCGCGTTTCATGTTCCGAAAAATAGGCCCATTCTGCTTAACGGGCAATGAACGGCCGCCCACGTTCAGGCCCGCTGCTACCATGCCCCGGGCATAACGAACCTTTCCGGCGGCAGGTGGCACTCACACTTCATGGGTACGGCGAAGCGATGGACTGCGGCAGCCTCGATCCTGGCACTTGCCTTGAGTGCAGCGGCGTGGGGCGCCGATTTCGAGCTCACCGCCGCTGAGTCCCAGCGCGTCGCGGCGCGCCAGGTCGTGGTCCGCGCCAGTCTCGATTCCGGACAGCGTCGCGGCACCGTGCGCGCCGCCGTCGCTATCGATGCCGCCCCCGCGGTGGTATTTCTCATGATGACCCGTTGCGCGGACGCCCTGCAGTACGTGCCACACCTGCGGGTGTGCCGTTTGCGCGATCAAGCGCCCGACGGCACCTGGATGCTGATCGAGCACGAAGTCGACTTCGGCTGGTACACCCCGCGCATCAGGTACGTGTTTCGCGCGGATCTGATCGCTGACCGCAGCATCAAATTCCGGCAGATCAGCGGTGATTTCAAGGCCTACGAAGGCATCTGGGAGCTCACGCCGGTCGAATCAGGCCAGCACACGCTGCTGCGCTATCGTGCCTATATCGATCCGCCCGGCTTCATCCCGAATTGGCTGGCGCGCTCCACCTTCAAACGCGAGCTGCCGCAGATGTTGACCGATCTGCGCAAACATTGTGAGGCCGAACAGGTCCGGCGCGCCCAGGCCGACGCCTCCCCCCATTGACCGATTGCGGAACCTCACGAGGTACCGGCAAGATGCCGGCCCTTCATGAGACGCGCCATCGACGACAAGTTCGAACAAACGCTCGCGGCGCTCATCAATAGCGGCGAGCCGCAGATCATTCAGGGTGGGCGCAAGGGTCTCGAAAAGGAATCCCTGCGCGTCACGCCGGACGGCCGCATCGCACAGACGCCGCACCCGAGCGCGCTCGGCAGCGCGCTCACCAACGAGCACATCACCACGGACTATTCCGAGGCGCTGATCGAGCTGGTGACGCCCACCTTCCGCACCAGCTGGGAACTGCTGCAGTACCTGCTCGACCTGCACCAGTTCGTCTATCAACATCTCGGTGACGAGCTGCTGTGGGCGACCTCGATGCCGTCGATCCTCGATGGCGACGCCAGCATCCCGATCGCGCAGTTCGGCAAGTCGAACATCGGGCGCATGAAAACGGTGTATCGCGAGGGGCTGGGCGTGCGCTACGGCCGCATCATGCAGGCCATCTCCGGGGTGCACTACAACTACTCGTTCCCCGAGCGGATGTGGGACGCCTGGGCGGACCTCGTGCAATCGCGCGAGCGCGGGCAAACTTTCATCTCGGAGCGCTACTTCCACCTGCTGCGCAACTACCACCGTCACGGCTGGCTGGTGCTCTATCTATTCGGTGTCTCGCCGGTGGTGTGCAACTCATTCCTGCGCGGGCGCAACGTGACGCTGCCGCGCCTCTCGAAAGACACATCGTACGAGCCGTACGCCACGTCCCTGCGCATGAGCGATCTCGGCTATCGCAATCAGACCCAGGCCGGGTTGTCGGTCTCGGTGAACAGCCTCGATGAATACGTGCGCGACCTGTCGCGCGCCATCAGCACGCCGCATGCACCGTACGAGAAGCTGGGTGTGCAGGTTGATGGCGAATACCGGCAGCTCAACGCCAACATCCTGCAGATCGAAAACGAGTACTACAGTTTCATCCGTCCCAAACGCGTGGCGCGTTCGGGCGAGCGGCCCACCAAGGCGTTGCGGCGCGCCGGCGTCGAATACGTCGAGGTACGCGCGCTCGACGTGAGTGCGTTCGACCCGGTTGGCGTGAACCAGAACAAGCTGCGCTTCCTCGAGGTGTTTCTCACGCTGTGCCTCATGAAGGATTCGCCGCCCATCGATGCTTCCGAGCAGGAGACCCTCGATGCGAACCACGCGACGGTCGCACGCCGCGGGCGCGAGCCCGGGCTCACGCTCACGCGCGAGGGACGTTCCGTGCCGATGCAGGCCTGGGCGCACGAACTGATCGATTCGATGCGGGGCCTTGCCGAGATCTTCGATCGTGGCGATGCGGCCAGGCCCTATTCGGCGGCGCTCGCAGTCCAGGCCGCAAAGATCGAGAACGTGGCGCTCACGCCCTCGGCCCGCATGCTCAACGAGCTCGAGAAAACGGGCGAATCGTTCTTCGACCTCGCGCTGCGTATGTCGCGACTCCATAAGGAGTACTTCCTGGCCCTGCATGCCCCGAACGTCGACCGCCAGGCGGAATTCAGGGCGGAGGCTGATGAGTCCCTAAGGGCGCAGGCGCAGATCGAGGCTGCCGACCGGATGACCTTTTCCCAATACCTGGCGGAGTACTCAGCCGGATAAAACTGTGACGCAAGTCTAAGTCTTGACATATCCCCGAAATCTTGTTCTCGGAGCCTAGCCTTTAACAATCGGCGGTTTAGAATCCGGGCCAGAAGACCGAAAGGTCCACACGTTTCAGGGATAGATATGAAAACCAAGAATCAGAGCGAGCAGGACCTGCTCGACTTGGGCGTCGCCAACGCAGCAAACGAAGATGGCATTTCGCCCGCGCCTGCGCGCGATGTTGCAGCCCCGGCGCAGAAGCTAGCGTGGAGTCCGTACGAAGTCTGGCGCACGCGCGTGAAGGCTCATTCCCGTCCCCGCCCGGTGGATTCGGTTCCGCGCTAGTCCGGCGCGTTGCGCGGCAGTTGCACGACGGCCGCCGAACACATACAAAGCACTACTCGCTGAAGGGTGATCCGCAGGGTCAGGACGTATGGTGCCCTCGAAAGTTTCGTCGCCAAACAACTCAGACGCCGCACGTCTGCTAGCGACGGGATTTCGTTTCCTGCGTTTTCCCGAACCGCTGGAGAGCGAATACCAGAACGAGCACCGCGCGCGGCTGCATGTCTGGAACCGCATCGCGATCATCGTCTCGGCATGCACGGTCGTCGGCTTCGCGGTCCTCGATTACTTCGTGCTGTCCGCCGAGCACTCGCGCATCACCAACATCGTGCGTTTCGGCATGCATGTGCCGGCGGTCATTCTCATGCTGGTCTGCACGACGAAGCGTTTCTACGCCCGCTGGTATGAGCTTGGCATCACGATCATCGCGCCGCTGTTCGGCATCGGCACGGTCATCATGGCCGCCTTCTCGCCACCGGCCGAGGTGCCGCTGGTCGGCGGCCGGCTGTTGCTGGCGTCATTCTTCTTCTATTTCATGATCGGCCTGGGGTTGCGCGCCGCCGTCCGTGCCAACCTGATCGTATTCGCGGCGCTCGTGATCGCATTTCTCGCGGGCACCATGCCGACCGCCACGGCGACGTATCTCATGTTCACGTTGTTCACGGCCAACCTGGTCGGCTGCGCCGGGGCTTACGCGCTGGAACACGCGAATCGCACCGCGTTCCTCGAGCATCGTCAGCTCACCGAGGTCGCGACCCACGATGGACTCACGGCGCTGCTCAATCGAGCCGCATTCGAAGATCAGATTCGCCGCGTCTGGCAGCAGGCGCAGCGCGATCGCCAGACGGTGGCGGTCATCATGATCGACCTCGACTGTTTCAAGGCCTACAACGATCGCTACGGCCATATCGCTGGCGACGATTGCCTGCGCAGGGTTTCGACCGCGTTGCGCGACGCCGCGCGTCGCCGGCCGCTCGATTTCGTCGCGCGTTACGGCGGCGAGGAACTGGTGGCCGTGCTGTACGGCGCCGACCAGGCGTACGGCGAGAGCATTTCGCGCGGCTTGCTCACCGCGGTGCGCGAACTGCGAATTCCGCACGCGAACTCCGAAACGCAGCCCTACGTCACGATCAGCGTCGGTGTGGTTTCGGTGGATGCATACCGAGTCACGACGCACGACGCCGCCGTGGAGTTGGCGGACCAGGCGCTGTATGCGGCCAAACACCAGGGCCGTGATCGTTATGTCGCGGTCGAGCATTGCGTCAACAAGATCGATCCGGCCGCGACCGCCGTGCTGCCGCTGCGGGATGCGGCGCTGCGCGAAGCCGCCGGCAGTTAGCTAGCGGTAGATAGCAACTTCGGTGCGGCCGTCGGACGAACGCACCCCGCGGAACATCCCCTCGCTGGTGAATTCGAGCACGACCTCGCCGCGCGGATCGATGGCAATGACCCCGCCGTTGCCGCCGAGCGCCTTCATCTTGGCGAGCACATTGTCGACCGCCTGCGCCAGCGGCAGCTTCAGGTATTCGACCTGCGCGCAAATGTCGTGGGCGACCACGCTGCGGATGAAGTACTCACCATGCCCCGTCGCTGAAACGGCACAGCTGGCGTTGCTCGCGTAGGTTCCGGCTCCGATGATCGGCGAATCGCCGACGCGACCCCAACGTTTGCCCGTCATGCCTCCGGTGGAGGTGGCGGCCGCGACGTTGCCTCGCGAGTCGAGAGCGACGGCGCCCACCGTGCCAAAGGCGATGAGGTCATTTTCCTTTTCCGAGGAACCGCCGAGCAGGCGATGCAATTGCTGCTGGCGTATGGGCGTGCGGAAGTACTCGTTGGAAACCAGTTCCACCCCTTGCAGACGCGCGAACTCTTCGGCACCCGCCCCCACGAGCATGACGTGCGGCGAGTGGTCCATGACGCGGCGCGCCAGCGCGACGGGATTTTTCACGTGCTTGAGCCCCGTGACGGCGCCGGCTTTCAGTGTCCCGCCGTCCATGACGGAAGCGTCTAACTCTGCTGCGCCATCCCGAGTCAATACCGCGCCGCGTCCGGCGTTGAACAGCGGGTCGTCTTCCAGGACGCACACCGCGGCGATTGCGGCATCGAGGCTTGAGCCCCCGCGATCGAGCAGCGCGTAGCCCGCATCGAGCGCGGCATTGAGGCCCGCGGCATAGGCGCGCTCCTGTTCAGCCGATGTCTCTCCGCGAGACAGAGTCCCCGCGCCGCCATGAATTGCGATTGCGAACATGTTTTCTCCCGCGGCGCGCACAGCCGAAGTGCATGCGAGCGTCATCAGCACCGTAAAAGAACGCGCTATGGAAGGGGACAGTCCCGAAACAACAGACGGGACAGTCCCCGATTTAGCTAAGATTCCGCGGCCCCGGGGAATCATATTAGAAGTAGCCATTCATGCTGACTCGCATCCGCAGCCTGCTGGTCGCCAATCGCGGTGAAATCGCGATTCGCGTCATGCGCGCCGCCAATGAACTGGGCATTCGCACCATCGCGGTCTATTCCCAGGAGGATCGCTTTTCGCTGCATCGGACCAAGGCCGACGAGGCGTACCTGGTGGGGCGCGGCAAGGCGCCGGTGGACGCCTATCTCGACATCGAAGACATCCTGCGCATCGCCGCCGAGGCCAAGGCGGACGCGATTCACCCCGGATACGGCTTCCTGTCCGAGAACCCCGATTTCGTCGAGGCCTGCAATCGCGACGGCGTGATCTTCGTCGGTCCCACGCCCGAGATCATGCGCACGCTCGGCAACAAGGTGGCGGCCCGCAACCTGGCTACTTCGGCCGGCGTGCCGGTGATGCCGGCGACGCCGCCGCTGACCGAAGACATCGCGGCCGCGAAAAAGAGGGCGGCCGAGGTCGGCTATCCGGTCATGCTCAAGGCGAGCTGGGGCGGTGGCGGGCGCGGCATGCGCGTCATCGAATCCGACGCGCAACTGACCGAACTACTGCCGGTCGCGCGCCGCGAAGCCAAGACGGCGTTCGGCAACGACGAGGTGTACCTCGAAAAGCTGGTGCGCAAGGCGCGCCACATCGAAGTGCAGATCCTGGGCGACACGCACGGCAACCTCGTGCACCTGTTCGAGCGCGATTGCACCGTGCAGCGGCGCAACCAGAAGGTGGTCGAGCGCGCACCCGCGGCGTTTCTATCGCCTGGGCAACGTGACGAACTGTGCGGATACGCGCTCAAGATCGGCAAGGCGGTCAACTACCGCAACGCCGGCACCGTGGAATTCCTGCAGGACGCCGAAACCGGCAAGTTCTACTTCATCGAAGTGAATCCACGCATCCAGGTCGAGCACACGGTCACCGAAGCGGTGACCGGTATCGACCTCGTGAAAGCGCAGGTCCGCATTGCCGACGGTGCCAGGATCGGCGACGACGCGAGCGGTGTGCCGTCGCAGGAGCACATCTACTGCACCTCGCACGCGCTGCAATGCCGCGTTACGACCGAAGATCCCGAAAACAACTTCGCGCCCGACTACGGCAAGATCACCGCGTATCGCAGCCCGGCCGGTTTCGGCATCCGGCTCGACGCCGGCACGGCCTATGCCGGCGCCATTCTCACGCGCTCGTACGATTCCATGCTCGTGAAGGTGACCGCCTGGGCGCCCAACCCGGAGGAAGCCATTGCGCGCATGCATCGCGCGTTGTGGGAATTCCGCATTCGCGGCGTGGCCACGAATCTGCGCTTCCTCGACCAGGTCATCACGCACCCGAACTTCGCGCACGGCGACTACACCACCAAGTTCATCGATGACACGCCCGAGCTGTTCAAGTGGGAAAAGAAGCGCGACCGTGCGACGCGCATCCTGTCGTTCATCGGCGAGGTGATCGTCAACGGCAATCCGGAAGTCAAAGGACGCATCAAGCCCAAGAGCATGTCGCTGGCGCGCATGCCAAAGGTGAATGTTGCGAAAGCGCCGCCGCCCGGCACCAAGCAGAAGTTCGACGAGCTCGGGGCCGAGGGTTTCGCGAAGTGGATGGTGGCGCAGGAGCGTGTGCTCATCACCGACACCACCATGCGCGACGCGCACCAGTCGCTGCTGGCGACGCGCATGCGCGCGCCCGACATGACCGCGATCGCGCCGTACTACGCGCACCTGATGCCGCAGCTGTTCTCGATGGAATGCTGGGGCGGCGCGACGTTTGACGTGGCCATGCGGTTCCTCAAGGAGGATCCCTGGGCGCGGCTCGAGCAATTCCGCGTGGCCATGCCAAACCTGCTGCTGCAGATGCTGCTCCGGTCGGCGAACGCCGTCGGCTACACCAACTACCCGGACAACGTGGTGCGCGCCTTCGTCAAGCAGGCCGCCGTTTCGGGTGTCGACCTGTTCCGCGTGTTCGATTCGCTCAACTGGGTGGAAAACATGCGCGTCGCCATCGACGCCGTGCGCGAAACCGGCAAGTTGTGCGAAGCCGCCATCTGCTACACCGGCAATCTGAATTCGCCGAACGAAACCAAGTACACGCTCGACTACTACCTCAAGATGGGCCGCGAGCTCAAAGCCGCGGGCACCCACATCCTCGGGATCAAGGACATGGCGGGGCTGTGCCAGCCGAACGCCGCGTACACGCTGGTGAAAGCGCTGAAGGACGAGCTCGGACTGCCGGTGCATTTCCACACTCACGACACCTCCGGGATTGCGGCCGCGAGCGTGCTCGCGGCGGTCGCCGCCGGTGTCGATGCCGTCGATGGCGCGGTGGATGCGATGTCGGGCCTCACCTCACAGCCAAACCTCGGCTCCATCGTCGAAGCGCTGCGGTACTCGCCGCGCGATACGGGCATCGATCCAACGAACCTGCGGGCGATCTCCATGTACTGGGAGCAGGTGCGCAAGAACTACCTCGCGTTCGAAAGCGACATCCGCTCGGGTGCTTCCGAGGTGTACGTGCACGGCATGCCTGGCGGCCAGTACACCAACCTGAAAGAGCAGGCGCGTTCCGTCGGCCTCGATGATGCACGCTGGCCCGAGGTCTCGCAGGCGTATGCCGACGTGAACTTGATGTTTGGCAACATCGTGAAGGTCACGCCTTCTTCGAAGGTGGTCGGCGACCTGGCGTTGATGATGGTGTCGAGCGGCATCACGAAGGAAGCCGTGCTCGATCCGGACGTCGAAGTCGCGTTTCCGGATTCCGTGGTGCACATGCTGCGCGGCGACCTGGGTCAGCCCGCGGGCGGCTGGCCGCCGGCGTTGCAGAAGAAGGTGTTGAAGGGCGTGCAGCCACTAACTACCCGGCCGGGTGCGAGCATGCCGCCGCTGGACCTCCCGGCCGAGCGCAAGACGCTTTCCGAGAAGCTGGGGCGCGAGGCGACCGATACGCAGTTCGCCTCGTACCTCATGTATCCGAAGGTGTTCCTCGACTATGCGAAGGATCGGGCCGCATACGGCGACTGCGCCATCCTGCCGACGCCCGTGTTCTTCTACGGGATGGACCCCGGCGATGAGGTCAGCGTCGACATCGAACGCGGCAAGACGCTGATCGTGCGATTCGTCGCGCTGTCCGAAGTGCGCGACGACGGCACGCGCCAGGTGTTCTTCGAACTGAACGGTCAGCCGCGTTCGATCGTCGTCACCGACCGGTCACAGGTTGCGAAGCGCCCGCCGCAGCGGAAAGTCGAGCCGGGCAATGCCAAACACGTGGGTGCGCCGATGCCGGGCAGCATCGCGACGGTCAAGGCCACGGTCGGCATGAAGGTTGCGAAAGGCGATCTGCTGCTGACGATGGAAGCCATGAAGATGGAAACCAGCGTGCGCGCGGAGGCCGACGGCAGCGTGGCCGAGGTGCTGGCGAAGCCGGGCCTTTCGGTAGACGCGAAGGATTTGTTAGTGGTGCTCGGGTAGCGGCGGCTCAGAGCGGGCTGGCGCGACTCGAAAAGGCCCGCACCGCGCTGGCGCGATCGGGCTAACCGCGCGCTCCAATTGTGCGAAGGCGGACGCAGTTCGCAAGTTCTGTTGCTGCGATGGAAAGGCACGGGATGTTTGCTTAACGTCGCGTCCATGAAGACTTTTTCTATCAGGGGACGCTTCCGCTTCGCCAGGGTTTTTTCGATCCTGTTCGTCTCGGCGCTCATTCCCGTGAACGCGGTAGCACCTCAGCACGGAGTCGCAGGCGATGAACTCGAGGTCTGGAACGCGATGGCAGGAGTCATCGCCCGCGAAAACACCGCGCGTCCTTTCAAGCTTTGGTTCTTCCGCTCGGACTTCACCGCCGCCCCTTTCATCGCGACCGCGATGGACGATCCGGACCGCGAGGAATTCTGCGGTCTGTCCGGACCGGATTCCCAGGCGATGATCGCGCAGCTCAAGGCGGCCAACGCGAGCCCGGTCCTGCTCGACTCGAAGACCGCGGAAGCCGCGGGCTTCAGGCTGGTGCGCGAGAAGAACCCGGTCTTGCGCTACTTCGCGTTGTCGCGCGTGGCGTTCAACCCCGCGGGCGACAGCGCCTGGCTCTCCGTTGAACTGAACAGCGAGCGCGGCTCCATCGCGCGGCTGGAAAAGGTTGAAGGTGAGTGGAAGCTGACTTCGCGCTGCGCCGGTTGGTACATGCCGAGGTAAGTATTTCCGGCCAGGGCTTGCCGCCGACGATGCGCTGTTGCGTGTCGCCTATGATTCTCACGCGCCGGATGCCAGCAAACGCGTGCACGGGCTTTGCGAGAACAACTCGGCGGCCCAGTCGACAAAGACCCGCACCTTGGTCGAGAGGTGCCGGTTCGCCGGATAGAGCACGTGTACCGGCATTGCGGCGGGCTGCCAGTCGGCTAGTACGGGCGCAAGCTCCGCCGCCGCCCCGCTGGCCGATACCATGAATGACAGCAGCTGACCCAGACCCAGGCCAGCGCGCAGCGATGCGAAGTGCGCGGAGGAGTCGTTCACTGCAATGCGCGGATTCGGCTGGATCTCGATGCGTTTGCCGTCGCGCTCGAACAGCAGTGGCCGCATTCGTCCGCTGCGCGGAAAGAAATATCCGGCCAGCGAATGGCCAGATTTGAGATCCGCTGGATGGCTCGGCTTCGCGTGCTTTTCGAAGTATTCGGGTGTCGCGCAGGTGAGCCAGCGCAGATCGCCGATGTGCCGCGCGACCAGCGACGGTTCGAGCAACGGCCCGCCGCGGATCACGCAGTCGACGTTGTCGCCAATGAGATCGGCGGGGCGATCGCTGACGCCGCATTCGACGGCGATGTCCGGATAACGCGCGAGGAATGCGGGCAGCGCCGGCAGGATGATGAAAGTCGTCACGGCCGCGCCGGCATCGATGCGCAGCCGGCCGCGCGGCCGCTCCTTCGAGTGCGTCACGCTCGACTCGATGTCTTCGAGATCGCCTAGCAATCTGACGACACGCTCGTAGTAGGCGGAGCCGTCCGGGGTCACCGTCACGCGCCGGGTCGTACGGTTGAGCAGCTTGATGCGCAGGTGACTCTCGAGACCCTGCACGAGCTTGGTCACTGTGGGCTTCGGCATGCGCAGCGAATTGGCGGCATTCGTGAACGTGCCGGACTCCACCACGCGCACGAACACCCGCATGGCGAGCATCTGGTTGAAGTTCGGGGCTGCCTCTGGCATGGGCTCGATTATTCACTATTGGGAATAAAGTTGTCATTCGTGGCCTATTTATCGGCCAATCGATAGCTAATACCGTGTGCCCAACGCGAATCAACGCGCCAAACAAACGAATCAGAGGAGAACGACCATGAACAAGAACCTCACTGGAAAGGCAGCCCTGGTGACCGGTGGAGCCCGCGGAATCGGTGCCGCGATCGCCCGCTCACTGGCAGAAGACGGTGCGGACGTCGCCATCAGCTACGTCAGCTCCCCCGAAAAGGCGAAGGCGCTGGTGCGGGAACTGCAGGAAAAGGGCGTGCGGGCCGTGGCCTTCCAGGCCGATCAGGCCAGGACGTCGGAAGTTGCCGAGCTCGTGCGCAAGGTCGCCGATCACTTCGGCCATCTCGACATCCTCGTGAACAACGCGGGCGTCTTCATCACCGGGCAGGTCGGCGAAGTCACCGACTCGCAGGTCGACAAGCAGTTCGCGATCAATGTCGGCGGCGTCAACGCCGCGGTGCGCGAGGCTGCGAAGCTCATGACCGACGGCGGCCGCATCATCTCGATCGGCTCGATGGCCGCCGAATCCTCACCGTGGCCGGGACTCTCAGACTATTCCGCGACGAAGGCCGCGGTCGCCGCGTACACGCGTGGCTGGGCGCGCGATCTTGGACCGAAAGGCATCACGGTGAACGTGGTCGAGCCGGGGCCGATCGATACGGACATGAATCCCGCGACGGGAGATTTCTCGACGGCCCAGAAGGCGGGCACCGCTCTCGGCCGCTTCGGCCGGCCGGAAGAAGTGGGCGCCACCGTCGCGTTCCTCGCGAGCAAGAACGCCGGGTTCATCACCGGGGCGAGCATCGCGGTGGACGGCGGCTACAGCGCCTGACGCGCTGCTCTAACTACACTCGAAGACGGGCCGGGGCGGAAAGCCCCGGCCCGTATTGATCGACCTGCCGAATCAGCCGGCGTCACTGCGCGCCTGGAGGAATGCATACATGGCGCTGACTTCCTCTGGAGTCATGATCGAAAAGCGGTCCCGCGCGGTCTGGCTCATGAGCTCGAGCTCGCGTCCGCCCAGCGCCTTGCCGTCCTTCATGAAACTGGCGAAGGCTTCGGTGGAATACGCCTTGACGACCGCAAGATTTGGCGCGTTGTGCGCAACTGGACGGCCCTTCAGATCCTGGCCGTGGCATTCGCTGCACAGGTTCATGACGAGATAGCGTCCATGGCTCAACGGATCCGCGGAGTCGAATTCCATCGCGGTCTCCTCGAGCTCGGCCACCTCGCGGGCGCTCGGGAGAAAGTCTCCCTTCGCGACGATGGCGCGCCCGATCGGCCGCATCTCAGCGCCGCCTTCCATTCCCGTGTTGGCAGTCCTGCTGCGCACGTACGCGACGATCCGGCCGAGGTCCTCGTCGGTCATGTGCGCGAACATCACCGAAGGCATCAGCCAGGTGCTGGTGCCATCGCGCTTCACTCCCGTACGGATGGCGGTGACGAGCTCAGCCTCGCTGAATTTTCCGGTCAGGTTGGGCGCGGTGAATCTCGCGACGTTCGGGATGTCGACGGGAACCGCGCCGGTCAGCTGCTCGCCATGACAGGCCTGGCAACCGCGCATGCGCGCCAGGCGCCCGCCCTCTTCAATGGCCACCGGGTCGGTGGGAATGTTCGGCATCGCTGGCGCTGCCGCTTCGTATCGACGCGCGAATTCCGATTCGGATGCGAAGTAAACGTACACCGCACTGATCAAGGCGATTCCCACGAGACCCGCCACCACGAATCCCGTCCACTTCAGAAACTTTTTCATGAACACTCCACAAGATATTGACAATCCCTCGAAGAAAAACACAACATCTTGTCGTGCATCGGTTCGCGCGCAAGCGCGATGAAAAGGGAATGCGGTGAGAGTTTTACTCAAAGCCGCAGCTGCCCCCGCAACTGTAGGTCGCGAGTGATTTTCCTTGAGTGTCACTACGGACGGAAGTCCGCGGGAAGACCGGACAAATCGCGTTCGAGCGGCGAGCCAGGAGACCTGCCGGGCACACTTTGAACTTCTGAACGGACGGGGTGTTCCGGCAGCAGCGTTGGAACGTTCTGCCGTGCGCAGAATTTCGCGCCGCCTGCCTCCCCGATGGACACAAGGAGAGGCGATGGCAAGTCAGACAGTCTCAGGCGTCCGCGCGAAAATCGCGCGCGAAGCGCAGCGGAACTCCCGGAAAATCTCAGGCGTCAAGCCGCTCACGCCGGGTGCAGACAGCGCGAAAGCCGCGCGTGCTCCGATTGAAGTCGTCGTGGATCCGGCGCGCGATGCGCTGCTGACCAACTTCGGCCGCGCCACGCTGCAGGATCGCTATCTACTGGCCGGAGAGACCACGCAGGACCTGTTTGCGCGCGTCGCGCGCGCCTACGCCGACGACGCCGCGCATGCGCAGCGGCTGTACGACTACATGTCGAAACTGTGGTTCCTGCCCGCCACGCCGATTCTCTCCAACGGCGGCACGTCGCGCGGCCTGCCCATCTCATGCTTTCTCAATGCGGTCGAAGACAACCTCGACGGCATCGTCGACACGTGGACCGAGAACGTGTGGCTGGCGTCGAACGGCGGCGGCATCGGCACGTACTGGGGCGGCGTGCGTTCCATCGGCGAGACCGTGAAAGGCTGTGGTCAGACCTCGGGGATCATTCCCTTCGTGCGCGTGATGGATTCGCTCACGCTGGCGATTTCCCAAGGTTCACTGCGCCGCGGCTCGGCTGCGGTGTATCTCGATGTGCACCATCCCGAGATCGAGGAGTTCATCGAGATCCGCAAACCCTCCGGCGACTTCAACCGCAAGAGCCTGAACCTGCACCACGGCATCTGCATCACGGACGAATTCATGCACGCCGTACGCGACGACCTGCCATTTGAACTGCGCAGCCCCAGGAGCGGTGAGGCGTTGCGCACGGTGTCGGCGCGCCACCTGTGGCAGCGAATCCTCGAGACACGACTGCAGACCGGCGAGCCGTACCTGCTGTTCAGCGACACGGCCAACAACCAGCTGAGCTCCCATCAGCGCGAGCTCGGCCTCAAGGTTCGCCAATCCAATCTGTGCAGCGAGATCCTGCTACCCACGGGGGTGGATCATCACGGCAAGACGCGCACCGCGGTGTGCTGCCTTTCTTCCGTGAATTTTGAAACCTGGGACCAGTGGAGTGGCGATCCACGGTTCATCGAAGACGTGCTGCGCATGCTGGACAACGTGCTGCAGGAGTTCATCGACCATGCGCCGGCGAGCATGGACAGCGCCAAATACTCCGCCGCGCGCGAGCGCTCGGTGGGCCTGGGCGCCATGGGATTTCATTCCTATCTACAGAACAATGGCCTGCCGTTCGAGAGTGCACTGGCGCGCGCCGCCAACCAGCGCATGTTCAAGCATCTGCGGCGTGCGGCGGATGCGGCCTCGAGGGTGCTCGCCGAGGAACGGGGCGCCTGCCCGGATGCCGCGGAACGCGGCGTGCCTGCGCGCTTCAGCCACAAACTCGCGATTGCACCCACCGCCAGCATCTCGGTGATCTGCGGCGGCACCAGCGCCTGCATCGAACCCATTCCGGCCAATATCTACACGCACAAGACATTGTCGGGCTCGTTCAGCGTGCGCAATCCGGCGCTGATCAAGGTGCTGGATGCGAAGGGCTTCAACAGCGAAGAGACCTGGCAGTCGATTCTCGCGCACGAAGGTTCCGTGCAACACCTCGATGGCCTGTCCGAGGATGAGAAATCCGTGTTCCGTACTGCGTTCGAAATCGACCAGCGCTGGGTCATCGAACTCGCCGCCGATCGCGCACCGCTCATCTGCCAGGGACAGTCGCTGAACCTCTATCTGCGCAGCGACATCCACAAGTGGGACTTGCTGATGCTCCATTGGACCGCGTGGGAGCGCGGCGTGAAGTCGCTGTACTACTGCCGTTCGAAGAGCGTGCAGCGCGCCGGGTTCGCAGGTGTAGAAGCCGACAACACGCGCGCGTGGCCGACGAAGCCCCTCGGAAGCGAGGCCGATGAAGCCAAATACGACGAGTGCCTGTCATGTCAGTAATCACGAGCGCCAAACAGATCGAATTGATCGGCAGGCCCGGCCTGCTGACGCCGTCGCGGTCGTACAAGCCGTTTCGTTATCCCTGGGCCATCGAGTACTGGCGCCGCCAGCAGCAGATCCACTGGATGCCGGAAGAAATTCCGCTCGGTGAGGACTGCAAGGACTGGAACAATCGCATCACTGATGCAGAGCGCAATCTTCTTACCCAGGTATTTCGCTTCTTCACGCAGGCCGATGTCGAAGTGCAGGACAACTACATGGAGCGCTATGCGCGCGTGTTCCGCCCCACCGAGATCAAGATGATGCTGGCCGCGTTCGCCAACATGGAGACGGTGCACATCGCGGCCTACGCGTTGCTGCTGGAAACGCTCGGCATGCCCGACAGCGAGTTCACCGCGTTCATGGACTACGCGGCCATGCGCGACAAGCACGACTATCTGCAGGGCTTCGGCGTCGAAACCGATGCCGATACCCTGCGCACGCTCGCCGTGTTCGGTGGCTTCACCGAAGGGCTGCAGCTGTTCGCGAGTTTCGCGATCCTGTTGAATTTCCCGCGCCACAACAAGATGCGCGGCATGGGGCAGGTGGTCTCCTGGAGCGTGCGCGATGAGACGCTGCACTGCGAGGGGATCATCCGGCTGTTCCACACGTTCGCGCAGGAAACCGGCGCACTCACGCAGAACGTGAAAGACGATATCGTCGATTGCGCGCGCACGGTGGTGACGCTCGAGGATCGCTTCGTCGACCTCGCGTTCGAGATGGGGCCGATCGAGGGTCTTTGTGCCGCGGAGATCAAGGCGTATATCCGCTACATCGCCGACTGGCGCCTGAAGCAGTTAGGCCTGCCGCAGATCTACGGGGTGAAGGAGCATCCGTTGCCCTGGCTCACTGCCATGCTGAACGGCGTCGAGCACGCGAACTTCTTCGAAACGCGCGCGACCGAATACGCGAAAGCCGCGACCGGTGGCGCGTGGCATGGCGATGAAGGGGCCTGGGGACTGTTCGACCGCCGCGTGGCGCGGCGCGGGCAATTGGAATTGTTGCCGGGGAACTGAGCTCGCGGCATCGAGCCGCAGGGATCAATTGCGCGTGTTGCGGCGAACCGCGCTTTTCGATTCGCTCTTGGGTTTCGTCTCTCCCGGATGGAGCGCAGGCAATTCAGTCGTGACGCCTTCGACGAAGGCGCGCATGCCCGTAATCAGATGATTCAGCAAAGGAGTGAGCTCTTCTCCGGCGACCGCGCGGCCGAAGAAATACCCTTGCCCTTCGGGGCACTGAAATTCCTGCAGCGAAGCGAGTTGCTCGGCCGACTCCACGCCCTCGGCTACCACGCGAATCTGCAGGCTCCTTCCGAGCGTGATCACGGCGCGCACGATGCTCGCATCGTCGGGATTGGAGTTGAGTTCACTCACGAAAGCGCGATCGATCTTCAACGTGTCGATCGGAAATCCTTTCAAGTGACTCAAGCTCGAATAGCCCGTGCCGAAGTCATCGAGAGCCAACCGCACGCCCAGCGCCTTGAGCGCGTTCAGCACGACGGCGGTCGAGGATGAGTCCTGCATCAGAAACGTTTCCGTCAGCTCCAGTTCGAACAGGTGCGGTGCGAGACCGCTGTCCGCGAGAACCAGCCGCACGTGCTCGACGAAATCCTTGTCGCGCAGTTCCACCGCCGACACGTTGATGGCGATGCGCATCGGCGGCAGCCCGGCAGCCGCCCAGGCCGTGGCCTGGCGGCAGGCTTCGTGCAGCACCCAGCGGCCGATCGGCACGATGAGGCCGCATTCCTCCGCGATCCCGATGAATTGCGCCGGCAGCAACAGGCCGCGCTTTGGATGCCGCCAGCGCAGCAGTGCCTCGACACCGGTAGGTGCGCCGCTCCACAAATCCAGGATCGGCTGATAGTGCAATACGAATTCGTCGTGCTTGAGCGCCCGCCGCAATCCATCTTCGATCGCCTGGCGCTCGAGTGCGCGCACGTTCATGTCCTCGCGGAAGAACTGGTAGTTGCCGCGGCCGCACTCCTTCGCGTGGTACATCGCAAAGTCGGCGTTCTTCAGCAGGGTCTCCGCATCCTTGCCGTCATCGGGAAAGATGACGACGCCGATGCTCGCGGTGACGTGCACGCTGCGGGAATCTATGGAGTAGGGCGCGCTCAACGCCGCGAGAATTTTCTCCGCGCGAATGCCGGCATCCTGGCCGCGCGTCAGCTCCGGCAGCAGGATCACGAACTCGTCACCACCCTGGCGGCTCACGGTGTCGGAAGTGCGCACACAGCCGAGCAGGCGCTGGGCCATCAGGATCAGCAGGCGGTCACCGACATCGTGCCCGAGCGAATCGTTGACGTTCTTGAAGCGGTCCACGTCGAGGAACATGACCGCGAGCTTCTGCGAGTGCCGACGCGCGAGCGCCATGCCCTGGGTCAGGCGGTCATGGAACAGGATCCGGTTGGGAAGATCGGTGAGGCTGTCGTGCTGCGCCTGGTGTGACATCTTGAGCGACAGCGCGCGCGTCGAGCTCACGTCGTGGAAGACCATCACCGCCCCGGTGACCTGCCCGAGGCGATCGTGGATCGGAGCCGCCGAATCTTCGATGGCGGCTTCGACTCCGTCGCGCCGGCTCAACATGCTGTTCGGGGCGAGCAGAACGGTCTTGTTCTCCTTGATGGCCGCCGCCATCGGATTCAACGCGAGTGCGCGCGTGGTGGCGTCCAGCACGTGAAACACTTCGTCGACGGGACGCCCCGCTGCTTCGCCCCGCGTCCAGCCGGTGAGGGTTTCCGCGACTGTGTTGAGATAGGTGACGCGTCCGGCGTTGTCACAGCTCATGACCGCGTCGCCGATGGAATTGAGAGTGACTTCGGCGCGCTCCTTCTCTTCGAACAGGGCTCCGGAGATTGCCGCGCGATCGATCATGCTCGCCACCGCCTTCGGCAGCAGGTAGTCGTCGAGCCGCGCCCGCAGCAGATAGTCCTGGGCTCCCTTCTGCACCGCCTGCCTGGCGATTTCCTCGTGCTCCGGCGCGCACAGGACCAGGATGGGTACGTGCGGCGCAACCGCGAACATTCTCTCGAAGGTTGCAAGGCCCTGGCTGTCGGGCAGGAACAGGTCGACGAGCACCGCGGCGATGACGCCGTCCTCCGGGCGCTCGCCTGACAAGCGTTGCAGTGCTTCTGCGCAGGTCGTGACACACACCACCCGCAGGGCCGCATCGATCGTGTTGGAAAGCGCCGCTTCCACCGCGTTGGCATCCGCGGAATTGTGCTGGACCAGGAGGACGCTTCGATAGTTAGGCATGCGGGTTGGCACCGGAACGCGCGAGTTTCGTAGTTCGATTCCACCAGCTAGCCCGAATGCGAACTGTGCGCTACCGAACATTAGTAGTCACGAACGCGAACGCAGCCAAACACCTAAGGGCGGAGACGTCGGTGCATCCGACGGTAGTTAGTACTGCGTCAGAGCGGTTCCGCGGACATGGCAACACCATAGTTGCCGCACGGTGGCTGGCACTTGTTGTCGAGGTGGATCTCGAGACCGAAGCGTTTCGCCAGCAGCCTGGTGACGGGCTGGCGCAAGGAGTAAGGGTCGAAATCCTCGGGATCGCGCACCGGCGCAATCACGCGCACGTCATAGCGGGGAGAAATCAGCCAGAAGTCGCGCTCGCTTTTGGTGCTCATCTGTTCCGACCACACGGTCGAGCGATGAATCCCGTAGACGATGGCCACGAGATCGATGAGGTTGGCATTGCGGATGAGCGCTCCCTTGGCATCCGCGACGACGCGATACCGCGAGCCCATTCCCGGCGCGGCTTCCGAAATTACGACCTGTCCACTGCGCAGCGACAATGAGTTGGCGATGAGCAGTTCGTGGCGCCGTTGCCGGTCGGCGAGCGCGCCCCCGAGCAGCGGAGCCGAGACGGTTGCGAACGCGCAAAAGGTCAGCAACGTCGATACGACGAAGCCGGGATAACCCAGCACATCGTCGACGCTGCGTTCCTGACGCTCCCATTCCTCGCGCGCGCGGCGTTGCTCGTCCATGATGCGTGCGGCCGACCAACGGACGCAGGCCGCACTCAACAGCAACGCCAGCGCCAGCAACAGCCATGCAGAGGCGCCATGAAACTGCAGGGCGCGCACCGGCACCGCCAGCGGCGTCAATCCATCGGCCATGGCGATGAGCGATGGCGGCGGCAGGTCTGCAGTGTGCGCGACCGGAAAGCCATTCCACGCGCCGACCGCATGCAGCAGCGCGAACGGAAACAGGAATTTCAGCGCCGCGCTGCGCCACAGCCAGAGGCGCAGGACGGCGCGACTGGCGCGCGCCAGGAACGCGAACACTGCGACACCACTGCAGAACAGCAGCGATTGCCAGAGATGATCGACGAACGCCGCAAGCATCGGAATCTTCTGCTCCTACAACTGTGGCTGGTACTATTACAGATGTAGTAATGCTTGCGACGACTGCGCGGCTTGGTGTTCGAAGGAACGATCAATCGGCGGAGTTCGCCCGGGCCAACGCCAGCCGCCCGCAGGGCGACTGGCAGCGCTGATTCACGTAGACCTCGAGATCGAAACGCTCGGCCAATAGTCTGATCACGAGGCCGCGCAGCGCGGACGGATCGAGGCTGTGCGGGTCGCTCACGGGGTAGCGGGTGGCGAAGCGCACGTCGTAGCGCGGCGAATCCAGCCAATCGCCGTCGCCTTTGACCTGCCCGCGCTGCAATTCAAAGCTGAGCGCCACCATGTCGCGCAGCGAGCTGTCGCGGATCCAGACCTCACGCGTCCCGGCCGCAACGACCGGCTGCGCCAGCGCGCGGGTCGCGACCGCGACGGTGATTTCCGCCGACTCGAGCGCGCGTGTGTTGAGCGCGAGCTGCGTCGCGCGCCGCAGCGTGCCATCGGCGGCGCCGGTGATCAACGGGATTCCGGCGCAGGCGAGCGCCCCTAACAACAATGCACTGACTTTCGCGAAGCCCACGCCGGCCGGCGGCGCGCCCGCGAGGATGCGGCGAATCCGCGCGGCGAGATTGCCCGACAAGGCAGAGACCGAGTACGGCACGCGCGGACGGCCGACGCAGTGGCGGCACACTTCCAGGATGCCGGCCGCATATTCGGCGCCGTCGTGGCCGCTCTCGATCACGGCCTCGTCGCAGGCCCGCTCACGCTCCTCGACCAGCTGCCGGCCAATCCACCAGACGGCCGGGTGAAACCAGAACAGGGTTTCCACCAGGCGGTGGAGGTTTGCCGTGAGGTTGTCGTAACGCCGGATGTGCTCGCGCTCATGCGTGAGCACTGCGTTCATCTGCGGCGCCGTCAATTTGCCGAGCAGCGCGACCGGCAGCAACACCACCTGATGAAAGCTTCCCGCCACGGCCGGCTCCACTGCCGCATCCGTGACGCGCGCATCGGGCGGTGCGCCCGGCGCCGATCGCGCTGCCCGCACCTGCAAGTCCGCCGCACGCCACGCCAGCACCCAGCGAACGGCAATGACGAAGGCGCCGAACAACCAGATTGCGGCCAGCAACCCGATGAGTCCCGGGCCGGCCTCCGGCGCAGCAACCTGGAACGAGGTCGTCGGGGTCACCACCGGCACGGCGGCTTGCACGGCCGGCTCGAAGAAGTGCGGCTCGACCGCTGCCGGCAATCCGGCCAGCGCCCCCAGCCCGTACAGCGCCGCGAACGGCACCAGAAATTTCAGCGACGCCGTCAGCCACAACCCGTGGCGCAGCGCCGCGCTGTTCGAACGACACAGCCGCGCGATCACCCAGACGACTCCGCAGAACAGCGTCGATTGCCACAGGTGATCGAGCAGCGCAGCGATCATTTTTGTTTGTCCTTGCTGTTGTGGGCGCGAAGCACTTCCAACGCATCGTCGATGTCTTCACGCGAGATCTTGCCCATCTCCACCAGGTGCGCCATGACCGGACGCGCGCTGCCGCCAAACAGCCCGAGCAGTTCCTTGAGCAGCCGTGTCTGTACCGAAGCGCGCGACGTGGTCGCCTCGAACACGTGCGCATTGCCTATCTTCTTGGTGCGCCGAACCGCCCCTTTTGCTTCGAGCCGGTACACCATCGTCTGAACCGTGGTGTAGGCGGGACGATCCTTCTTCACGACCGCTGCGTGAACTTCCCGGATGGAGCAGGCGCCGCGGCTCCAGAACTCCGACATGATGCGCAATTCGAGTGCGCTGAGCTTCGGCTGGGACACACGACCTCCGTCACTACAACTGTGGCCGATCCTACGACTGATGTAGTAGTAGATGCAAGCCGGCGTGCGCGGCGGCTCAGCAGTCCTTGAGCGCGATGCTGTCGTTCGCCAGCTTCACGCGGTCCGGTCGTGCGCGTGCCGGGATCATCTTGCGCGCCGCCATCTGGTCCTTGGTGTGATTCACTGCCTCGACTGCTAACAACTCGCCCGCCTTGAGATAACACACGCTGAACGCCCGGCTGGCCGGATCGCCGCGCACGATCATCTCGTCATAGCCGATCGGCAGTCCGACCAACACCATCTTGAGGTCGAACTGGTCCGACCAGAACCACGGTACTTTGTCGTGGACGGTCGCAATGCCCAGCATGTTCAAGGCCGCGCTCGTTCCCTGTTCGAAAGCGTTGTCGACGGACTCCAGCCGCACGCGCATTCCGTAGTGAATGTTCGGATGCCGCGCGCAGTCACCCGCGGCCCAGATGTGCGGATCCGACGTGCGGCAGTGCTCATCGACGAGGATGCCGTGCTCGCAGTCGAGTCCGGCGTCGCGCGCCAACGCGTCGGTGCCCACGACACCGATGGCGACGAGCACGAAGTCCGCGGGAATCTCGCGCCCGTCCGCAAGCCGCACCGACGCCACGCGTTGCGCGCCCACGGCCGCCTGGTGTGCCGCGACGGTTCCGGGAATCGCGTCGGCCCCGATCAGCGCCGCGACGCCTACGCCGCACAGCACCTGCACGCCATGGCGGGCATGCTCGCTTTGATAGAACGCCGAGACGACTGGAGCCACGACCCGGTTCATCACACGATCCGCGGCTTCGAGGACGGTGACCTCGAGCCCCGCCTCGCGGCAGGTGGCCGCGACTTCCAGGCCGATGTAGCCGCCCCCGATGATCACGGCGCGCCGGCCCGGGCTGAGCTCGGTGCGCAGCCGATCCACGTCGGTGACGCTGCGCAGGTAATGGACGCCGGCGAGCTCCGCTCCCGGCAGCAACAGGCGGCGCGGGTGACTGCCGGTGGCCAGCAGCAGCCGGTCGTACTCGACCGCGCCGCCGTCGGCGACCTCGACGCGGCGCCGCTCGCGATCGATACGCACCGCCGCGAACCCGAGCCGCACGTCCACGGCGTGATCGGCATAGTGCGCGGCATGCCGGATGAGCAGGCGGTCGCGCTCGAGCGTTCCCGCGAGAAACTTCTTTGACAGCGGCGGTCGTTGATAGGGCAGCAGCCCCTCATCGCCGATCAGGGTGAGCGCGCCCGCGTGACCCCGCTTGCGCAGCGTCTCGACCGCTTGCGCTGCAGCCTGTCCGGCGCCGACTATCACGATCCGACTGGCTATCTGATTGGCCGACTCATCACCCATTCCGCACACCTATATAGATAAGAGAGACCAACGCTCCACGTTCATGCGCACCATTGTTGGGCGGCGCAAGATCGAGCGCGCTAAATTAGTGCCGGCAAATTCCACGAGCAGACGGCCAATACCGAAATTGCCGCTATGTTGAGCTTTCGGGATACTGGCACGGAAGCTGCACTGCGATTAAGGCTCGCCGATGTCGGCGTCCAGATTCACTAAAGAATTGGGAGAAAAGAAATGAAATTGGTCACCGCCATCATCAAGCCTTTCAAACTCGACGACGTCCGTGCGGCGCTGTCCGAGATTGGCGTATCCGGCATGACGGTGACGGAGGTGAAGGGGTTCGGTCGCCAGCGCGGCCACACCGAGCTCTATCGCGGCGCTGAGTACGTCGTGGACTTCGTCCCGAAAACCAAGATTGAAGTCGCCGTTCGCAGCGATCTCACCGACCAGGTGGTGGAGGCGATCCTGAAGGCCGCCAAGACCGGCAAGGTCGGCGACGGCAAGATCTTCATTACCGATATCGATCGCGTCATCCGCATCCGCACCGGCGAGACGGATAACAGCGCGCTGTAACGCGCTAAAGGCAAGTCTCTTGATTTGATGTACGACGGCCTGCTGCCCTTCCGGCGGCAGGCCGTTGGTTCGAAGTGTGTTGATTTCTGACGTACGACGGCCTGCTGCCCTTCCAGTGGCAAGCCCATCGTTTCGAAGCGTTTGCTATCCACAAAGAAGACCCCTGCTAGTTCGAGCAGCGGGCCGGCGATTGAGAGTGTGGCGTGAGCCACTGACAAGAGGGATCAAAAATGCATGCTTCTATCTACCGGGCGCCGGCGGCGCTTGGTCTGCTGCTGTGCCCGTTGTTTGCGAGTGCGCAGGAGGCGGCGCCCGCCGCCGATACCGGCGACACCGCCTGGCTCATCACCGCAACCGCGCTCGTGTTGTTCATGACGATCCCCGGTCTCGCATTGTTCTATGCGGGTCTGGTGCGATCGAAGAACGTGCTGTCGATCCTGATCCAGTGTTTCGCGATCACCTGCCTGGTTTCGGTGCTGTGGCTTACCGTGGGCTACTCGCTGACCTTCAGCGACGGCGGGTCGTTGCAGGGTTTCATCGGCGGTCTCGACAAGGCGTTCTTGTCGGGCGTAACGCGCGCGTCGGTTTCAGGAACCGTACCCGAAACCGTGTTCTTCATGTTCCAGATGACCTTCGCCATCATCACGCCCGCGCTCGTCATCGGTGGCTTCGCCGAGCGCATGCGTTTCTCCGCCGTGCTCGGCTTCACGACGTTGTGGCTGCTGTTCGTCTACGTGCCGATCGCGCACTGGGTCTGGGGTGGCGGCTGGCTGGCTGCGCTTGGCGTCATGGACTATGCGGGCGGCATCGTGGTGCACGTGAGCGCGGGTGTGGCGGCGCTGGTGTGCGCGCTGGTACTCGGCCGCCGGCGCGGGTTTCCGCATACGGCAATGGCGCCGCACAGCCTCCCATACGCGGTCGCCGGCGCGGGAATGCTATGGGTGGGCTGGTTCGGCTTCAACGCGGGCAGTGCGCTGGCCGCAAATGGTTCGGCCGGCATGGCGATGCTGACCACCCACATGGGCGCTTCGGCTGGCGCGCTCGCGTGGATGTGCGTCGAGTGGAAGAAATACGGCAAGCCATCGATGTTGGGCGTCGTCACCGGCATGGTGGCGGGGCTCGGCACCATCACGCCCGCATCGGGCTTCGTCGGTCCGATGGGCGCGGTGGCGATCGGACTGATCGCCGGCGTTGCGTGCTTCTTCGCCACGCAGTTCCTGAAGCGCAAGCTCGAGATCGACGATTCGCTGGACGTCTCGCCGGTGCACGGCGTGGGCGGGGTCATCGGTAGTTTGCTCACCGGCGTGTTCGCGGCCGCGTGGCTGGGCGGCAGCGGTTTCAGCCTGGATCACGGTGTCGCCGCGCAACTCGGCGTGCAGGCCCTGGGCATCGCCGCCGCCGTGGCCTGGTGCGGCGGTGCCACGTGGTTGATTCTCAAATTCCTGGATGTGGTGTTCGGCCTGCGCGTCGCGGAAGAACACGAAACGGAAGGACTGGATCTCGCGGAGCATGGCGAGCGGGGTTACTCTCCCTGACCCTTCAATCTCCGGAGTTGCCCTTGCCGCGTGCCATCCGCATACACGAAACCGGCGGGCCCGACGTGATGCTGCTCGAAGACGTCGAGGTCGGCGCGCCGGGCGTGGGCGAAGTGCAGGTTCAGCACACCGCCATCGGTCTCAACTTCATCGACGTCTACGATCGATCCGGTCTCTATCCGCAGAAATCGATGCCGGCCGGACTCGGGCGTGAAGCCGCCGGCGTCGTCACGGCGGTCGGCAGGAAGGTACGCGGACTCAAGGCCGGCGACCGCGTCGGCTACGTCCACAACGTACCCGGCTCGTACTGCGAGCTGCGAAACGTCCCCGCCGAGCGGCTGGTGAAGATTCCCGCCGGCGTGAGCGATGAACAGGCTGCGGTGCTCATGCTCAAGGGCCTGACGGCAGGCTATCTACTTCGGCACACGTACCGGGTGAAACGCGGCGATGTCATCGTGTTGTACGCGGCGGCGGGCGGCCTGGGTCTGTTGCTGTCGCAGTGGGCGAAGGCGTTGGGCGCCACCGTGATCGGTATCGTCGGCAATGACGAGAAAGTCGCACTCGCGAAGAAGCATGGCTGCAAACACGTACTGGTGCGCGGTCGTGACGATGTCGTGGCATTCGCGCGGAAACTCACGAAGGGAGTGGGCGTCGACGTCGTCTACGACTCCGTCGGCAAAGACACGTTTTTCGAATCGCTCGATTGCCTGCGGCGGCGCGGGCTCATGGTGAGTTTTGGCAATGCCTCGGGGCCGGTGGCACCGTTCGCCCCGGCGGAACTCGCCAAACGCGGCTCGCTGTTCATCACCCGCCCGATCCAGTACGACTACACCGCGACGCGCCCGGAGCTCGAGAAACTCGCGCGCGAGACTTTCGCCGCGGTGAAGAAGAAGTGGGTGAAAGTCGCGATCAACCAGCGCTACAAGCTTGCTGATGCGGCCCAGGCGCATCGCGACCTCGAAGCCCGCAAGACCACCGGTGCTACGGTCATTTTGCCCGCTTGAGGTAGTAAGACCACTCGGGTCCCCGCACCACCAGTTCTTCGTCGCGCGGATTGAAACGCAGGAAGTAGCCGATTTCGCGCAGCGCGAACTCGTGACCGCCGAGCGCCGTCAACGGGAAGTCGCGATTCTGCATCGTGACGATGGGCGCAGCCGTGCCGGGTTTCACCGTGAGCGCGATTGGCTGGTCCGGCGTCTTGAAATTCCGGAACGGCGTTTGCTTCGGGCGGCCCTCGGCAGAACGCCAGTCGCCGGTGTATTCCGCCTGCTGGTGTGTCGTCAGCTTGACGGGCTCGAAGCTCGGCGGCTTGCGGCCGCGCTCGAACACCAGCGACAGTGCCTCGTTGACGATCTCGTCCATCGACATTATCGACGCATTGGTCGCGTATGAAATCGCCAGGTTCATCTGCGGAAAGTAATAAACGCAGGTGCGGAATGCCTCGATTTTTCCGCCGTGGCCATAGCCGGTCTGGCCAGCGATCTCGTACGGCCACAACCCCATTCCAGAGTCGCCCTCCTGGCTGCGCATCGAGGCCAGCGAATGGTCGGTGACCAGCTTTCCGGTGAACAACGCGTCGATGAATTGCACGAGTTCGGCGGGCGTCGAGACGATGCCGCCGGCGCCCCCATGAATCGACGGATCGGTCGGCGCCTGCGCCACCCAGCCGCCAGGCGTAAATGCGTAAGAGATGCTCTCGAGGCTCGCGATGCCGCCGCCGGCGTAGTACGTGCGCGCCAGCCCGAGCTTGCTCGTGATCTTGCGCTGCAGGATCTCGTCGTAAGAACGCTCATAGATCTTTTCCAGCACGTAGCCGAGCAGCAGGTAATTGCTGTTGTTGAATTCGACGCGCTCGCGCGGCGGGAATTTCGCGCCACCGGCGGCGATGATCCGCAGGATGTCGGCGTGAGTCTTGGGCGTGGTGCGCCAGGTCTGGAAATCCGGCACGTCGGTGTAGTCTGCGAGGCCGCTGCGATGCTGCAGCAGGTCGCGATAGGTGATGTCGAGCGCATTCGGCAGATCCGGATAGAACTCGGCCAGCTTGCTGTCGAGCGTGATGCTTGCGCCCTCGACCAGCTGCATGACCAGCACCGCGGTGACGAGCTTCGACACCGAGCCGATCCGGTAGCGTGTCGCGTCGTCCGCCGGCTCCTGTCTGCCCTGGTCCATCGTCGCGAAACCGATCGACCGCTTGTAGCGCGGCACTCCCTTCTCGGAGATCGCGATGCTGCCGTTCGCGAGCTGGTGCTTCGCCAGGGCGTCGAAGTAGGCATCGAGCTTCGCGACCGGCACCGAGCCTTTCGAATCCGCGGCGCCGGAAAAAGCCGGCGCGAACAGGAGCAGCGTCGCCAGCAACCATCGACGCAGTGACATGCGGCGTGCGCGCCGTCTATCTAACTACGTGCAGCGCGCGGGCATTGCGCCCGACCGCGAGCGCGCCCGAGCGTACGACTTCGACGATGTCCGTCCGTTCTCCCAGGTCGCTGACGAACTGGTTCACCTCCGCCTCGGAGGCCGTGAGCTCGACCACGAACCCTTCGGGCGAGGGCTCGAGCACACGCCCACCGGCGCGTACCACGTAGCCGCGCACGGAGTCGATCAACTGCGGTTCGACGCGCAGCTTGAGCACCACGAGCTCGCGCTCGATGTGCTCGCCGCGCGTCAGGTCTTCCACGGCCACGACGTCGATCAGTTTGTTCAGCTGGTTGACGATCTGCAGGATCACGCCGTCCGCGCCCTTGGTCGTAAGTGTCACGCGCGATACCGAGGAATCATCCGTGGCCGCGACCGACAGCGATTCGATGTTGTAGCCGCGCGTGGAGAAAAGCCCGGTGACGCGGGTGAGCGCGCCGGCCTCGTTCTGCAGGTGGATGGCGATGATATGACGCATGGAACCGGGGTCTATGGATGACGAAACGGCGGCCAGAATAGCGGTTTGCGCACACGCTGCAAACTGCTACGCTCGCACGCAGCTATGGCAAAAACCCCTAAAATCCGTGACTTGACCGCGGCTGCCACGCCGGCCGCGCCCTCCATCCGGCATCCGCTCGCGGGCCAGAAGATGACCGGCGCGGAAATGATCGTGCAGGTATTGGCGGACGAGGGTGTATCGACGATTTTCGGCTACAGCGGCGGCGCCATCCTGCCTACCTACGATGCCGTGTTCTGCTTCAACGAGGCACGCAGGGAAAAGGGCGAACGGCAGATGCCGCTCATTGTCCCGGCCAACGAGCAGGGCGCGGGCTTCATGGCCGCCGGGTACGCGCGCGCCAGTGGCCGCGTCGGTTGCGCCATCGTCACGTCCGGCCCCGGCGCGACCAACACAGTCACGCCGATCCGCGATTGCATGGCGGACTCCATCCCGATCGTGGTGATCTGCGGCCAGGTGCCGACCAGCGCCATCGGCACGGATGCATTCCAGGAAGCACCGGTGCCCTCGATCATGGGCTCGGTTGCCAAGCACATTTTTCTCGTCACCGATCCGGCCAAGCTCGAATCCACCGTGCGCACCGCATTCGAGATCGCGCGCACCGGCCGGCCGGGTCCCGTCGTCATCGACGTGCCGAAAGACGTGCAGAACTGGTCCGGCGAATTCCAGGGCACGGGCTCGCTGCCGATGCCCGGCTATCGCAAGCGTCTCGAGACGCTAACTACCGACATCATCGACGGTACCGAGGCCAATCACTTCTTCGAGATGCTGGGTGAGTCGCAACGGCCGCTCATCTACGCGGGCGGCGGCGTCATCAACGGCAACGCGTCAGCGGAGCTGCGCGAGTTCGCGCGGGAATTCGGCATCCCGGTGGTCACCACGCTGATGGGCATCGGCGCGGTCGATACCACCGACACGCTCTCTATGCGCATGCTGGGCATGCATGGCCAGGCGTTCGCCAACTACGCGGTGGACGATTGCGACTTCCTGATCGCCATCGGCGCGCGCTTCGACGATCGCGTCGCGGGCAATCCGGCCAAGTTCGCGCCCGGGGCCAAGTACATCGCGCACTTCGACATCGATCGCGCCGAGATCAACAAGGTCAAACGCGTGCAGTGGAGCCACGTCGGCCTGCTGCCCGAAGCGCTGCGCACGCTGACGACGCATGGCAAACGCGCCGGCTTCAAGCGCGATCGCAGCAAGTGGCTCGCGTACCTCGACGATCTGCGCCGCACCTACGCGATGAACTACGACCGCGCCAGCGAGAAGATCCAGCCTTACTACGTGATCGAAGAGATCAACCGCATCACCCAGGGCGAGGCCATCATCTCGACCGGCGTCGGTCAGCACCAGATGTGGGCCGCGCAGTATTGCGATTTCCGCGATCCGCGCCTGTGGCTCACGTCGGGCTCGATGGGCACCATGGGTTTCGGCCTGCCGGCTGCGATCGGCGCGCAGTTCGCGCAGCGCGACCGCCTGGTCATCGACATCGACGGTGACGCCTCGGTGCGCATGAACATCGGCGAGATGGAAACGGTAACGACCTACGATTTGCCGGTGAAGGTCGTCGTGCTCAACAACAACGGCGACGGCATGGTGAAGCAGTGGCAGAAGCTGTTCTTCAAGGGCCGCCTGTCGGCCTCCGAGAAGACTTTGCACACCAAGGATTTCATCAAGGCCGCGCAGGCCGATGGCTTCAAGTACGCCGTGCGGCTCGACCGCAAGGCAGACGTGCCAACGGTGATCGAGCAATTCCTCGCCTTCAAAGGCGCGGCGTTCCTCGAGGTGATCATCGATGCCGACGCGGGTGTTTATCCCATGGTCGGTCCTGGCCAGCCCTATGAAGCCATGATCACCGGTGACTGGATTCCGTCGCGCAAGAAGGTGGATGTGAAGCCGCCCGGCGCCTCGGAAATGTTCTAGCTAGTCGAGCCGCGCGATGAAGTATCTGCACACCATGGTGCGCGTCACCGACGTCGACGCCTCTCTCGAGTTCTACTGCGATGCGCTCGGGCTCGAAGTGCTCAAGCGCACCGACTACCCGCAGGGCAAGTTCACGCTCATTTTCCTTGCAGCGCCGGGCGACGGCACCGCGCAGGTGGAGCTCACGCACAACTGGGAACCGGAAGCCTACGGCAGTGGCCGCAACTTCGGGCATCTGGCCTATGCCGTGGATGACATCTACGCGACCTGCGAACGCCTGCAGAAACACGGCGTGACGATCAATCGCCCACCGCGTGACGGCCGCATGGCGTTCGTGCGCTCGCCCGACAACATCTCCATCGAACTACTGCAGAAAGACGGCGCGTTGCCGCCGCGCGAACCCTGGCTGTCGATGGCCAACACCGGCGTGTGGTAATGCGGCCGTCGTGACAGCTGTGGTCCCGGAACGCGTCGGCGCGTTTCGCAGCGGCCAGCGCGCGATCATTCCGTCGCTGTTCGGCGCCGGCGCGTGGGGCCTGGTCAGCGGCGTCGCCATGGTCAAGGGTGGCCTGACGGTTCCCTGGGCCATCATGATGTCGCTGCTCGTTTATGCGGGCTCGGCACAGCTGGCCGCGCTGCCGTTGATCGTCGCCGGCGCGCCGCTCTGGGTCATCGTCGCCACGGGCCTCGTGACGAATTTGCGCTTCGTCATCTACAGCGCCGCGTTGCGCCCGTACTTCGCGGAGCAACCGCTGCGCAAACGCGCCGCGCTCGGCTTCTTCATGACGGACTTCACCTTTGCGCTGTTCATGCGTTCCGCGCAGGAAGGCAAACTACCCGAGCAGCACCGCGACGCCTGGTTCGCCGGTGTGTGCACCAACAATTGGCTCACCTGGCAGGTGTCCGCGCTCGCCGGCATCGTCGCCGCGAGTTACGTCCCCACGGATTGGGGTCTCGAATTCACCGGCACGCTGGCGCTGGTTGCGTTGGTGGGACCGAGCCTCATCACCCGTTCCGCGCTGTCTGGTGCGGTAGTCGCCGCGGTGGTGGCGCTGCTGGCCCACGAGATGCCTTTCAAGCTCGGCCTGTTCTGCGGCGCGCTCGCCGGCATCGTGGCGGCAACACTCACGGACGCCTGGCAGGAGCGTTCGCCACCGGCAACGCCGGCCTCCGCATGAGCGATCCAGTGTCGGGAATTGCGCTCGGCGTGGTGATCGTGGGTCTCGCGCTGTCGACGTTCGTCACGCGCACGTCGTTTCTCATCGCCGGCGCGCGCCTGCGCCTGAGTCACCGGGTCGAGGCCGCGCTGCGCTATGCGCCCGTGTGCACGCTGGCCGCTATCATCGTCCCAGACGTGCTGCTGCACGGCGCGAACGCCACGCTCGATCTGTCACTGCTCAATCCGCGGCTGATCGGCGCGCTCGCCACGGGTCTGTGGCTGTGCTGGTCGCGCAATATCTTCGGCTGCCTCGCGAGCGGAATGGCCGCCTATTCGCTGGCGCGACTCTTCTTGTAGCTGGCGCTTCGGAAGCATCCATGCGTACAGCGCGAGCAGCACCCACCACACGAGCGCGGCGCTGGCCAGATCGTGCGAGAGGAAATGCGCGCCGCGCGCCTGCTGGCCGATCGAGAACACGACCCCGACGCCCACTCCCAGCGCCAATGCCCAGCGCGCGGCGCGCAGGCAGCGATCGCGCAGCGCGAAGTACAGGCTCACCAGTGCGAAGCCGGACGACGAGTGCGCCCCCGGGAAGCACTGGGCCCGCGGTAGATAGTCCGGGCGGTCTCCGAACAGTGTTACGTAGGGCCGGTCGCCGCCGAACCCGCTGATATCCCAGGGACAGTCGACGTTGGTCAACGCCTTGAGAATGCCGACCAGCGCGGTCGCGGCCGCGATCCCGGCGAACACGTACAGCGCCTCGCGCCGCCACGGCGCGAGCCGCGCCACCTTGAACGACAGCGCCCAACTCATGAGGGCCAGCAACGCAACACCCCGCACCACCCAGCGTCCGGCACTATGGATGAGATCGTGGGCCCACCAGTCGCCGGCACCGACGCCGAGCCAGCCGCGGTCGGCGCCGTAGAACAGCGCCTGCGCGATCGGCCGGTCGAGCTCGCCGGCCACCAACACCGCAAATGCCAGCACCATCAGCACGCTGGGCCACAGCACCAGCGCGCGCCAGTCGCGCAGAATCATGGTCAATTGTAGCGGCGCTCGTGGAACAATTCGGAGGCCGTCTGGTAGTAGGCGATGGCGAGATCGTTCAACTCGACGTTGCGCGGCGCGGGGCGGTAGGAATCTGTGGCCGCATCGTAGAAGAAGTTTTCCGTGCTCTTCTGCAAGCCGAGGATGGCGAGCTGATTGCCGCGCAGGATGGCGACGTCGTGATTGTGGCTGAAGAACACGACGCGGTCGGCGGCTTTCGTGTGCAGCACGTCCTGCCCGAAGAACGGCGCGCGGTACGGCAGGCCTAACAAACCGAGCACCGTCGGCGCCACGTCGATCTGCGTGGTCAGCGCATCCACGCGCTGCGGATTCAGGCGCTTCGGCGCGTAGATCAGCATCGGAATTTCGTAGCTCTTGATCGGAATGTCCTGCTTGCCGTAGACGCGCGCGCCGTGATCGGCCACGACCACGAACAAGGTGTTGTCGAACCAGCCATGGCGTTCCGCCTGCTCGAGGAAATACCCTTGCGCGAAATCCGCATAGCGGACGCCGGATTCACGGCCACCGCCGGCGGGCTTCACGCCCGGCACGCCGGCGCGGAACGTGAATGGCTTGTGGTTGGAGGTGTTCATGATGATGGCGAAGAACGGCTTGCCGCGCATCGACAAGTCGTCGAAGTGGTCGAGCGCGAGGTCGTAGAGATCCTCGTCGGCTACGCCCCAGATGTTCTCGAACCGCGTGGGTCTGGTGATCGATTTGCGGTCGAGGACTTCAAAGCCGTTGTTGGCATAGAAGTAGTTCATGTTGTCGAAGTAACCGTAGCCGCCGTACAGGAAGCTCGTGCTGTAACCCTGCGCGCGCATCACCGAGCCCCAGTTGGCGATGTTCTCATTCCCCGGCCGGCGCACGATCGACACGCTCGGAATCGGCGGGAAGGAGGCGGTGATCGCTTCGAGCCCGCGCACCGTGCGCGTGCCCGATGCATACATGTGGCGGAACCACAGGCTCTTCTGCGCGAAGCGGTCGAACTCGGGCGTCCAGTCGCGCTTGGATCCATAAAGCTTGGAGAATTCTGCGCCGAACGACTCGCTGGCGATCACGACCACGTTCATCTTGCCGAGCCCATCGCCACGCGCGGGGAACTCGCGATCGATGCGGCCCTCGGCGAGGCGCGTGAATTCACCGCCGCCCTGTGACAACGCCTTCTCGAGCTCCGCGAGATTTTTATGGCGATCGCGGCTCGCGTAGTAAGAGCCGTAGTCGATCTCGCTGGTGCGCATCGCGCGGAAGAAGCTCATCGCGCCGTTCGACGCGAGCTCGTTTGCCACGCGATTGCGCGAAAACCCGAGCGAGCTGCTCTGGAAGGTGAGGGCGGCGCAGGCGACCAGGGCAACATACGCACCCAGCGCGCGGAGGCGCCCGGCGCGCGCGACCGGCAATGCAGCGCCCGTCCGCAGTTGCTTGCGCAAGATCAACACCATGATCGCGGCCACCACCGTGCCCAGAGCGAGCACGGTGAACAACGGGTACTCGCTGCGGATGTCGCCCACGACCTCGGTGGGATACATGAGGTAATCCACCGACACCAGGTTGAAGCGCGAATCGAACTCCTCGAAGAAGAAATACTCCGCCACCGCAACGAAGGTAAGGCCGAACATCCACAGGAATGCGCCGACGACGATGCCGACATTCACGGCGCGCGACGCGCGCCAGCGGTCCGACAGCAGTGCGAGAAACAGTGCGAACGGCGCCAGTAAATAGAGCGCCTGGACGGCATCCGCGATGGCGCCGGCGGGGAAGATCCACAGCAGCGCGGGCAGCGACACCTGCTGCGCGTAGCCGAACTGCGCCCACAGTACGAGGCGCACGACAGCCCCCAGGCATACGTACCAGAACGCCAGCGTGATCAGCGGCCAGAAGCGCGCCAGGGAAAGATATCGTTCGTACATGAGCTTTCCTCGCGAGCTTCAGAAGCTGCGTTTCGTTTGGATCAGGAATTGCATGCTCTGCAGCGACGAATCGCCGTTGAGCGGAAAGGCGATGTCGATGTGCAGGACGTTCGCCAGCGCGGAGCGGGAATTGGAAAGGCGCAGGCCAAAGCCGACGTCGCGCAGCATTCCCAGCTGCGGCGTTTCGATGGCGCCCGCGCCGAACGTGCGGCCGACGTCGGCGAACACCGCCGCCCCGACGTTGAACAGGTGCCAGGGGTACCACTTGGTGAAGAAGCGCTGTTCCACCGTGAGCAGGCCCCGCGCGTTGCCGGTCTGATAGCGCAGTGGATAGCCGCGCAGACCGTTGTCGCCGCCCAGGGAGAGGTCGTTGTCTGCGTCCAGCGCGTGACCCAGGTCGCCCTGCAACGAGGCGTAGAACAAAGTGTTGTCGCTGGTGCGCCAGAAGTAGCGCGCGGCGGCAGAGAACAGCGAGTTGTCGTTGCCCTGGCCGATGCGGCTGGCGAGATTCGCGCCGAAGAAAAACGTGTGATGCGGGTGAATGCGCCAGCCGCGGCTGGCCGAGGCGCGCACCAGCGTTGCGGTGCGGTCGGCACCGAAAATGCCGGCCGCTTGGCCGAGCTCCACCATGAAGCGCTTGCCGAACTCGAAATCCTCGGTGCGCTCGATCTGGTCGAGGTTGGTGCTGGTGACGAAATCGTCCTGGATCCACTCCATCGAGGCGTAGGGGTAGGTCAGCCGGCGGTCGTCCGGCAGGTTGGCGCTCGGTAGATAGGTGGCGTCGTTGCCGAAACGGGCCTCGTCGAGCCGCAGGCCCGCCGTGAAGCGCCGCACCCAGCCGTCGTCCCAGCCGCGCGAGGTGCCAAAATGCAGGTCGGCGGTGCGCGTGTCGCGGCGGAATTCGTCGACGCGTTCGCCGAGCGCGTAGCGATGCAGCACGCCGTCGTCCTGGCCGATGGACAGGCCCGCGGTCCAGCGCGTGTCAAAAGAAAAGAACGGGCGTTCGATGTCGAACGAGCTGCTGTTGCCGTCGTCGCTGTCGGCATAACTGGCCGCGCTGGTCCAGCGCGAACCGAGGACGTTGGGGTCCTTCCACTCGAACGTCGTCGAGGAACGCTCCGCATTGCTGCTCGATCCGATCGACAGGCGCTTGCCCATCCCGAGCACGTTGTAGTCGTCGAACTCGACGCTGGTACTGTTGGCGCCGCCCTTGCGGCCGAACGACAGCCCGGGACTCATCGTCCAGACATCGGAGGCGGTGACTTCGACGTCGACCACGCCATCGTGAAAAGCGACGGCGCGCACTTTCGGCTCGCGGATGTAGCGCAGCCGGCGCAGCGTGCGTTCCGTTTCCGTAAGCACACGTTCGGAGAACAGGTCGCCTTCGGCGAACAACAATTGGGCGCGCAGCACGGACTCATGCGTGTCGATGTGCACGCGGTTCGCGAAGCGATACAGCCGCTTGTTCTCGCCCGGCTTCGTCGTATCGAAGATGTCACCGACGTTGACGAAAATGGCGCCGATGCGCGCCTGCGCGCCCTCGAGCTCGGTGGCAGAAGGAAGGGTTGGCGCAATCTCGACCGCAACTGCCGGTACGCAGGAGAGGGCGAGGAAGACCGCGCAGGCGGCTACCGCAGGTTTGGGCAGGGGCATGGGCGTAAGACGGGGCGCCGGCGCTCCATCAATCGCGGGCGGCCAATGTTTTCCAGATAATTGGCCCGTAAGGCTTTTCCCGCCGGTTGCGATTGATTGTGGTGGCAGGCGCCGTCTAACCTGCGAGCCGATGGAAGACGATCGGCTGGTAGAGCGGCTGTTGGCGCGCGATGAGGCCGCCCTGCGCGAATTTTTCGACGAGTATTTCGGGCGCCTTTATCGCTTCGCCTTCGCGCGCCTGCGCGGCGATGCGGCACTGGCGGAAGACGCGGCCCAGGCCTCGATGATTCGCGGCCTGCGCGGATTGGCGGGTTTTCGCGGCCAGGCCAGCCTGTTTTCATGGCTGGCGCAGATCTGCCGCAACGAGATTGCCGACTCGCTCGAAAAATCGGCGCGCATCGCGGCTCATACGACGAGCCTGGATGCGGCGGGGGCAGCACGCGACGCCGCACATGCGGTCGCGGACGCGGATGCCGGCGGCGAAGTACCGCTGGCGCGCGGCGAGAGAATGAAGGTCATCCGCCAGGTGCTCGACGAGCTGCCCGGCAGGTACGGAGAGATGCTGGAACTCAAATATATAGAGGAGTGGGAGGTCGAACGCATCGCCACGCGTGTCGGCCTGTCGTTCGAAGCGACCCAGTCGCAGTTGCAGCGGGCGCGGCTCGCGTTTCGCTCTGCGCTGCAGGTGCGCGGCATGGCCGTGCAGGATCTGCTGCCATGACAGAACTCGACGACGAAAGAGAAACCGCCGCCTTGTTAGGCCAGCTCAAGGCCGAGCCTTCTGCGGCCGCGCGCGAGCTGGCCTTTGCGAAGCTCAGCCAGGAATTCCACGCGGCCCCTGCGCGCGCGTTTTCTTCCACGCGGCGCTGGGCCGTGGCCGCCGCGGTGGTGGTCGTGGTGGCCGGCGGCATGACCTGGCAGGCGCTGCAACCCACTGCGGTAGTAGCCAGACTCGAAGCACTGGACGGGTCGCTCGTCTCGCACGGCGCGCACTGGTTCAGCGGCGACACGCGGCCGCGTGCCGGTGCGGTGTTGTCAGCCGGCGATTCGCTGACCGTTTCAAATGACAGCGGTGCGTTGTTGCGCCTCTCGCCCGACCTCACGGTGCGGCTCGCGGCCGGCACGCATGTGCAGCTCGGCAGCCCGGAAGAAATCGAGCTCAGCGTGGGCGAAGCCTTTGTCGATGCCACGCCCGGCGCCCGCGAGCCGCTGCGCCTCGTTACGCCACACGGCGTGGTCACACATCTGGGCACGCAGTACCTGGTGCGCTCCGAACGGAACGAGATCGAAGTTTCCGTGCGCGAGGGCAGCGCGCAGCTCAAGAGCGGACAGGCCACTACGGTTGCCGCCGCCGGTGAATGGATGTTGCATCGTGACCGCGACGGCGGCATTCACACGGGCAGGTTGCCACCGGATGACGCACGCTTTGACTGGATCGCGGCCCTGCCGACCGGATTCAAACTAGATGGAGCGACGCTCGGCCAGTTCCTGACGTGGTTCCATCGCGAAACCGGCCTTGCGCCGATTTACGCCGAGGGCCTCGACGGCGGACACTTGGGCGCAGTGCAACTCAAAGGCTCCATCGAAGATCTCGAGCCGCTCGAAGCCTTGAGCCTGGTTCTCGCAACCGCCGACCTCGCCTGGCACCGCGACGGTGAGAAAGTGATCATTGAGCGACGTTCGGCCAACGCCGGCTGATTCATTGAAAGCGCGCTTAGTCGCGCTACTGGCAACCTGCGCGCTGTTCACCGGCAACGCGTGGGGCATTTCCGCGGGCCAGCCACTCTCCGCCGCACTCGACGAACTGCAGCGCAGCGGTCTGCGCGTCGTCTATTCCTCCGCGCTGGTCACGCCCGACATGCGCGTGTCGCAGGACCCTGGACGCGGCGCCCCGGAAGACATCGCGCGCATTCTATTGGGCGAGCACGCCCTCGCGCTCGCACCGGTGCGGCCCGGCGTCTTCGCGGTGGTGCGCGCCGGTGCTGCCGAGACGCCCGCACCGGCGCAGGCTCGGCCGCAGGTCTCGGCGGAAGAAGAGCCGCTCGAGGAAGTCGAGGTGTTCGCCAGCCGCTACCGCGTTGCGCCCCGCAACGATGCAGGCGCGGCCGAGCTCAAGCGCGAAGACATCGAGGCGTTGCCGGGTCTCGACCAGGACGTGTTGCGCGTCACCAAGTACCTGCCGGGAACGGCGACCAATGGCGTCTCGTCGCGGCCCTACGTGCGCGGCGGCCGGCAGAACGAGCTCGGGGTCTACTACGACGGCATCCCGCTGTTCGAGCCATTCCACTTCAAGGACTTCCAGGGGTTGTTAGGTGTGCTCGATCCGGCGGTGGTCGGCAGCCTCGACTTCTACAGCGGCGTTCTGCCGGCGCGCTTCGGCGACCGGCTCTCGGGCGTGCTCGACATCGTGCCGCGTGCCGCCGGGGCCGACGACACCTGGATCTTCGGCCTGTCGCCGCTGTTCGCCTCGGCCGTGACCAGCGGTCGCTCCGACCGCCGCGACATCGAGTGGCTGGGCGCCGCGCGCGCCAGCGTCGTGGGCCTGGTGCTCAACGATCTCGACCAACGCGTCGGGGATCCGGATTTCACCGATGCACTGGCGCGCTTCGCGATGCCGGTGGGCGAGAAGGGCAAGCTCATTGCCGGGTGGATGCTGCTCGACGACTCGCTCGATTTTCATCGCGGCGACGACAGCGAGATAGCACGCGCCAGCTATCGCGACGGTACCGAATGGGTGCGCGGCGAGTTCGACCTCGACGACACGCTGAATCTGCGCGCCGCGTTGTCGCACACCGAGCGGCACACCACGCGCCGCGGCTCCATCGCGCGCAACAACGCCGTCGGCAGCGTCGATGACGTGCGCCGCCATGATGCCACCACGGCGCGCGTGGAATTGCTGCGGCGAGCCGGCAATTCGCAATGGGTCGCCGGTATCGAAGCCCAGAACTACGCCTCCGAATACGAATATCGCGGCGACGCGACCTTCGATCCGCGCTTCGCCGCGGCGTTCAACCGCACAGACTTCGCGTTCGAGCAGAATCTCGATGTCGGGGGCGACGCGTACGCTGCCTATCTATTTGATTCCTGGGACGTGACCGACGCATTGACGCTGAGTGCCGGCCTGCGCTGGGATGCGCAACGGTACGATGGCTTCAGCGATTCGCAGCTGTCGCCGCGCCTCGCGCTCGAGTACGAGCCGAATGACCGCTGGCGGCTGCGCGCCGCGCTCGGCCGCATGTACCAGGCCGAGCGTCCCGACGAGCTGCAGATCCAGGACGCCGAGGCCATCTTTCACCCCGTTCAGCGTGACGACCAGGCAGTGATCAGTGTCGAGCGGCGCTTCGGGAGTGACTGGTCGGTGCGCACGGAGGCATTCCAGAAGCGCATCGCCGATCCGCTGCCTATCTACGAAAACCTGCTCGACGCCCTGGTACCGCTGCCCGAGCTCGAGGTCGATCGTGTGCGCGTGGCGCCGCGCGCTTCGATGGCCTATGGGGTCGAGTCCACATTGCGCTGGCAGCCCGCCGAGCGCTGGGCAGGGTGGATGGCGTACAGCTGGACGGAATCGGAGGATGAATTTCCCGGGTTCAAGCGCGCGCGCACCTGGGATCAGCGTAACGCGGTGAATGCGGGCCTGTCGTGGATCCGCAGGCCCTGGCAATTGTCGGGCACCGTGCAATGGCGCAGCGGCTGGCGGCGCAATGTGCTCGATCTCGTCGATCCCGCCACCGGCGAACTCGCACTCGAGCCGCGCAATTCGCGCGCGTACCCGCGCATGATTTCGATCGATCTGCGCGCCACCTGGACTTTCCCGCTGCCGGCGAGCGCGCTGCACTTCTACGTCGACATCGGCAATGCCGGCAACCGTCAGACACCGTGCTGCACCGGGTACACGCTGACCGAAAGCGACGGCGCCTGGTCGCTGCTCCAGGACTACGACAGCACCTTCCCGCGCTACGTGTTGTTAGGGGTGAACTGGGAAATTCCCTGACGATCTGCCGTCACGATTTACGATAAGGTTGCGGCATGGACAAACCCAATCTCAACATCGTGCGCGCCGCCGACATCGCGGCGCATTCGCAGCAGTTCTCCCATCCGTGGAATCCCAACTCGGAGATGCACGGGACGCAGCTGGGCTTGAGCGTCGGTCTGAAGCGCACTGGTGTGAATTTCATGCGCGTGCCGGCCGGCAAGGAGGCATACGTCTACCACTCGCACCGGCACGAAGAGGAATGGATTTACCTGCTGTCAGGGCGCGCGATCGCGACGATCGACGGCGCGGATTACGAGATCGGCGCCGGCGATTTCATCGGCTATCCCACGCCGTCGGTGGCGCACCTGATGCGCAATCCCGGGCCGGAAGACCTCGTCTATCTATCGGGCGGCGAGCATCTCGATTTCGACGTCGCGGAATTCCCCACCCTCGGCAAACGCATGGTGCGCAGCGGCAAGCAGGTCGAAATCTTCGACGATTCTGACGTGCAGGCGTTCGGACCGCTGTAGTCCGCCCGATCTAGCCCGCCGTCTGCTTCGCCTTCCAGGCCGCGAGTACCGTGGCTTCCTTGTCGGCGGCGATGCCGGCCTTGAGCTTGGTGCGCTCCTCTTCGGGGCGCGTCAGGTGCCAGGTCAGCGTGTCGTCGACGGTCTTCTTCAAGGGCGAGATCTTCAATCCTTTCGCGAGCGCCGCCTTGTTGCTGGTGCCGGCGAATGCGGCTTCGTCGCCCTTGGCCGGCAGCCAGACGGGCATTTCGCCCCACGGTTCAACTTTCTGTTCTTCGAGAAATTCGGCGGGCAGCCAGGTCGCGCTCGGGGGAGTCGCCGGCTTCGCCTGTTTGTTAGCGGCGGCAATGCTGGCGTCGGTGAGCTCGCCAAACTTGAACTCGTTGACGTTCGACACGAGGTTGTAGGTACCCATGACGCGTTCCTCAACGGCCTTGAGCGTGAACGCGGCGAGATCGCGCACATCGATGATCTGGAATGCGTCGGTGGGCGCGCCGGGTGCGATGAACTCACCGCCGCGTGCGGCGCGCGCCGGCCAGTACGTGAACCGGTCGGTGTTGTCGTCGGGGCCGACGATGAGGCCGGGCCGGATGACGGCGGTGCGGCCGGGCAGGGCCTTCGCCACTTCCTTCTCGCACAGCGCTTTCAGCGGACCATAGGTTTCGCCATCCACCTTCTCGACGGTTTCGTCGGCGAGTTTGCCCACCGGCGAATTCTCGTCGCGCGGCTCGCTGAAATTCGGATACACCGAGATCGACGAGACGAACACATAGTGCTTGACGTTGGGCGCCAGCAGTTCCGCCGACGCGCGCACGTGGCGCGGCACATAGCCCGAGTTGTCGATGACCACGTCCCATTGGCGATTCTTCAGCCCGTCGATCTGTCCATCGCGATCGCCCTTGATGCGTTCGACGTCAGGGTAGCGATCGGTCTTGGTCTTGCCACGATTGAAGAATGTGAGTGTGTGGCCGCGCTCGAGAGCCAATGCCGTCATATGCAGGCCGATGAAGCGCGTGCCGCCGAGAATCAGGATCTTCATCGGCTTGATCTTGCGGCTCCAGGCGGGCAGTGCGGTGGAAACGGCGCCGGCCGCAGCCAGCGTGAGCAGTGTGCGACGCTTCATGAGATCTCCTCCGCCTTCTGACTATTGTGGGCCGGGCGCGGCATAGGTTGCGACCCAGTCGTGCACGGTCTGGTACCAGAACAGCGAGTTCTGCGGCTTCAGCACCCAGTGGTTCTCATCCGGGTAGTACAGCAGCTTCGACGGCACGCCGCGCTTCTGCAGGGTATTGAACAACTGGATGCCGTGATTGAGCGGCACGCGCAGGTCGAGCTGATTGTGAATCACGAGTGTCGGCGTGTTGAAGTTGCCGGCGAAGGTGTGCGGCGAATATTTCGCGAACTCTTCGGGCTTTTCCCAGTAGTTGAAGAACCGTTCGGTTTCCGCGCCGTAGTCGGAACCCTGTTGCGCGAACATGTCGTAGACCGCGGCGTGCGCCACCAGCGCCTTGAACGGATGCTTGCGGCCTAACAAGGTCGTGGCGAGGAAGCCGCCGTAGCTGCCGCCCGCGGCCACCATGCGTTCGCGGTCGATGAAGGGCTTTGCCATCAGCCACTCCGCCGCCTTGATCGTGTCTTCGTACGGCAGGCTGATCCAGTCCGGGTTGATCGAATCGGTGAAGTCGTTGCCGAAGCCGTTCGAGCCGTGGAAGTTGTGCCAGGTCACCACGTAGCCCCAGCTCGCGAAAACCTCCGCGTTCCAGCGCCACTGCAGGCCTTCGGTCATGGAGTTGTGCGGGCCGCCGTGCAGCAGCATCATCAGCGGGTATTTCTTCGTCGCGTCGAAGCCGGGTGGATAGACGATCCACATCTGGATGTCGGCGTCCCGTGCACCCTTGTAGGTGACGCTTTCCACCTTGCCCTGATCGAGCGCGGCGAGCGCGTCATCGTTGAACGTGGATAGTTTGACAGGCGCGCCGCGCGGCGCGAGCGACACCAGCGTCGGCGGTTCGATGAAGCTTTGCCGGATCGCGACCAGCGCCTTGCCATTGCGCGACAGCGCGAGACCTCCGAATGAGGATTCCTGCGTCACGGCCGCCGGCTTTCCGCCGTCGAGCCGGAAGCGATACACGCGGCGCGTGCCGGCGTCGTCGATCGTTCCCAGCAAGGTGCGCGAATCGCGTTCCCAGGTGAGGCCGCTGACGGAGCGATCCCAGTTCTCGGTGAGCCCGACGGTGGTGCCCTTGGCGCGGTCGAACAGCATGAGGCGCGCGCGATCGCCGTAAAACGTCGGGATGCGCTGCTGCGTGTAGACCAGCCGGCGGCCGTCGGGGCTGTAACGCGGCGAATCTTCGTCGGCCTTGTTGTCCGCGGAGATGTCGCGCGCCGGCTTGCAGCCGCAGGTAGGCAGCAGGATCACATCGAAGTTGGCGCCGAGGCCGGTCTTGTCGACGTTCGCCGTGAATGCCACTTCCAGGCCGTCGGGAGATATGTCGTACGAAAAGGTATCGACGTCCTGCTTCGACAGGTGATAACCCGACATGCGGGTGATCGCGGCCGGCTCGCCGCCGTCCATGCCGATCGAGAACAAATGCGGTTCGGTGTCGTCCAGGTAATGATCGAAATACGAGATCGGCGACCGGGTCCAGACGCGCGCGCTCATCTTCGTGGACTCGCGCTCCTTCTTGCGTGCCGCCTGGTCCTCCCAGCGCACCAGGTCCGGCCACACGTCGCTCACGAAGGCGATCCGGGCGCTGTCGGGAAACCACTGCGGCACCGACGCGCCGGTGGGCAGATTGGTGACGCGGCGCGCTTCGCCGCCGTCCACCGCGATGACGTAGATCTGGCTCTCGGTGTCGTCGCCGCGCCGTGAGACGAACGCGATCCACTTGCCGTCCGGACTCACCGTGGCCTGCGTGTCGCTGGCCTGGTCGCTGGTGAGCTGGCGTGCGGCTCCGCCGGCCACCGGCAACAGCCACAGGTCGGTGAGCCCCTTGTTCTCGGCGACGTCATACGTGGTGACCGGGACGATCGCCAGCTTGCCATCGGGTGTGATCGAAGGATCGCCGAGGCGTTTGAGCGTCCACATCTTCTCCGCGGTCATCTGCCGCGGATTGGGCGGCGCGGGAGTCTGTGCGAACGAGGCGGTGGTCAGTGTGAGTACGAATGCGAGCGCGATCGACGAGGTCTGTGCAAGACGCATGGAGTTCCCGAAAGTGGTTTGGCGCCATTGTTCTGATGGGGCGCTAATGAGTGCCATTCTGACGATGCGCGATTTGTCGAGGCAAGCTTTTCCGTATCGCCTCGCCTCGGTGTCCCTTCGTTCAGGCGAACGCCGGTGGGAGAATCTCCGCCATGAAAGACGCGCCGCACGAGAATTATCGACTCAACGAGCACGAGCAGCCCGTCGGATTCGACCTGCCCGGCTGGAAATCTCCGCCGTTTCCGCCGCACGCGACGCTGCCGGGTCGCTATTGCCGGCTCGAGCCGCTCAATGCCGGAAAGCATGCCGCCGACATTTTCGACGCACAGGCCGACGACCCGCAGGGCACGCGCTGGACATATTCATTCCACGGTCCGTATTCGAATTTCGCCGCGTACGAGGATTGGGTCAGGGGCACGGAGAGCTCGCGCGACCCGCAGTTCTACGCCATCGTCGATGCGGCGAGCGGACGCGCCGTGGGCAGCTGCGCCTACATGCGCATCGACCCCGCGCACGGCGTGATCGAGGTGGGCAACATCTACTTCTCGCCGCGGCTCGCGCAAACGCGCGCCGCGACCGAGGCCATTTTCCTGGCTGTGGCCAATGCCTTCGCGCTCGGCTATCGCCGTTTCGAGTGGAAATGCGACAGCTGCAATCTGCCGTCGCGCCTCGCGGCCACGCGGTTCGGGTTCACGTACGAAGGCATGTTCCGCCAGGCCATCGTCAACAAGGGGCGCAATCGCGACACCACCTGGTTTGCCATCATCGACCGCGACTGGAACGGTGGCCTCAGGGACGCCTATCTACGCTGGCTCGATCCGTCCAATTTCGACGCCGCCGGCGTACAGAAGCTGCGCTTGTCCGCGCTCACCGCGCCATTCGTGCAGCGCGACTCGGCCGACGCATCGCCGCCGCTAGAGAAACGCTGACAGCTGTTTCGCCACCAGCTGAGGCTGGGTTTCGAGGATGCGCTTGTCGTGTTCCGGCAGGTCGACCACTTTCGCATCGGGCTTGAGCTTCGCCACGCGCCCGCCGGCTTCCCAGAAATTGTCGCGCGGCCGCAATACCAACAGGGGTTGTTTGACGAGCGGCAGGCGGCTCTCCGCCTTCCAGTCGATGAGCGCGGCGCGTGCGACCAATGCACCGGGGGGCGAGCCTTCCGGTGCCGACAGATCCCGATAACTTCTGCGCTCGGATTCGTCGAGCGCCGGGGCGCCCACCATCACGACCCTGCGGACCACCTTGGGCCGCGCGATCGCGAGCTCCGCGGCCACCGCCGCACCCGAATGCACGCCTAACAAGTCGATCTGCCGGAAGCGCATCGAATCCAGAAAATCGCCGATGGCTTCGGCGAAGCCCGCGACCGACAACGCGCCGGGCGGGCCGTCGGATTCGCCGCAGCCGGGCGTGTCGGGGCTGTAAACCGAGCGGTTCATGCCGAGAATCTTCGAAACGGGCAGGAAGGCGCGTCCGGTGCCACTGCTGGCATGCAGGCAGATGAGGGTGGTCTGCTCATCGAAGCCGCCGCCGGCCGGGATGGCGTTGTGCACGTGCAACTGGCCGTAGCGGCATTCGAAATAGGCACGGCGCAGGCGCGGCGTCGCGGATTGAGTGTCCATCGGGGCGCCACGATACCCCAAAGGGCCGCGCCCTTACTCGGCGCGCCGGCCGGGATAATCCCGAAAGCGCCCGGCAGGCCGTCGGCGGCTTCCTACGGCTGGCGGGCCGGTTTCACATGGAATTCGCAGAAATGCGAAGCGCATTCGGGTTTCGCAAAGCCGGGCAAAAGACTTCAAACAAGGCGCAGGTTCCGAAGGCTAGAATTCCCGTAGAAAAACAGAATCTGGGGAACGCCCGCGATGCCACCGGTGAATACGAGCGCGTCCTCCACGGACGTCGACAATGAAGCCACGGCCGAACTGCCGGTGCTCGACATTGCGGCGTACGAAGCGACGCTCGAAACCATTGCGCACACCGACAACTGGGTCGCGCCCGCGACAGTTGTGACGACGGGCGCGGATGCCACCGTGCTGATGCCCGCGATGAAGGTCGAGGCCCTTCCGACGCTGCGCGCGGCGGAGATCGAGCCGTACGATTCGCTCGCGCACAGCGCCACGCACGAAATGCCTGCGTTGCCCCCGAGTGCCGCGCTGGGCGGATCCAAGCCTAACAAGGCCGATCCCATCAAGGTTATGAAGTCAGTCGCGGCGCAGGCTCTTGCCACGCCGCCCGCGCCGCGCAGCGTGACAGTGGCGGTCCCGATCGCGCTGCCGCCTTCTCCGCCGCTCATCGAAGAGCTGCGCAACGCGCTGGCCGCCGCCGAGCGGCGCATCGAGGAACTCAACGAACGGGCGCGCATCGGCGATGCGGAGCGCGGCGTCGCGATTGCACGCGCCAACGCCGAAACCGCCGAGCTGCGCGAGCAGTTGGGGATGAGTCTCGAGGCGCTGCACACCGCGCACGAACGTCTCGGCGTACAGAATGCCGATCAGCCCCGGCTCGAAGACGAATTGTTCGCGCGCGGCGACCGCATCACGGCGCTCGAGGCCGACTGCACCGCCCAGACGAAACAGATCTCGGCAAAGAACACACTGCTGAACTCGGCCCAGGAACGCTGTTCGCGTCTCGAAGCCGATATCGTGAACCTGCGTGCTTCGGTCGCGCGACGCGATGCGCAGATCGGCGTGCTCGAAGCGGACCTCGCGGCGCGCCAGACGCGCGAAGCCTCGATGACCGCGCGGCTCACCGATGCGCTCGGCGCCACGGATCCGCACGTGCCGCACCTGCGCTCGGAAATCGTGGTGCTCAGCGAGCAGATCCGCACGCTCAACGCCGAACTGCGCGCTGCGCAGTCGCGCAGCGCCGAAAAGGACGACGACCTGCAGGTGGCGGAAGAGAGCATCCGCAATCTCGAAATCGAGGTGCGCGACAAGACCGGCAAGCTCGAAGAGGCCAGCGTCACCGTCGAGGAATGGCGTGCGGTCATCGCCGAAAGCCAGCGGTCGATCCTGCAGCGCGACTACCGCATCCAACAGCTCGAGGGCGATCTCGAGAAGCGCATCTCCGCCTCCGCCGCCGCTGACCCCGTTTCCCAGCCCGGCGAGGAAGTGACGCTCGAAGGCCCGGCCCGTGTGCTGATCCGCACCGACGGCAACACCGATTTCGTGCACGTGCTCGGCCGCCGCACCCGCATCGGCCGCGGCCCGGACAACGAGCTGGTGCTGGATACCAAGCACATCAGCCGCTACCACGCGGTGCTCCTGGCAGGTCCCGTGCACACCTCGATCGAAGACCTCAACAGCACCAATGGCGTGTTCGTCAACGGCAAGCGCGTCGCGCGCCAGGTGCTGAAGGATGGCGACCGGGTGACGATAGGCAGGACGCAGTTCCGCTACACCGTGCGCTCCTGACCAAAGTTAACGGCTGCTAATATGTCGGTCGCCATGACCGACAACTACATCGAGAGAATTCTCCGCGCCCGCGTCTACGACGTGGCGATGGAATCGCCGCTGGAAGCCGCGCCACGGCTGTCACGCCGCATCGGCAATTCGGTGCTGCTCAAGCGCGAAGACCTGCAGCCGGTGTTCTCGTTCAAGCTGCGCGGCGCGTACAACAAGATCGTGCACCTGTCGGAATCGGTCGCGCAGCGCGGCGTCGTGTGCGCGTCGGCGGGAAACCACGCGCAAGGTGTGGCGCTGGCCGCGAAGAAGCGCGGCATCCCTGCGACGATCGTGATGCCGCAGACCACGCCCAACATCAAGGTGAGCGCGGTGCGCGATCTCGGTGGCGAGGTCGTGCTGCACGGCGACGACTACGACAGCGCCTACGAACACGCGCAGACCATCGTGCGCGACCGCAATCTCGCTTTCGTGCATCCGTTCGACGATCCGGACGTGATCGCGGGACAGGGCACCATCGCGGTGGAAATCCTGCGCCAGTCGCGCGGCGACATCGACGCGATCTTCGTGCCGGTGGGTGGCGGTGGTTTGATCGCGGGCATCGCCGTGTATGCGAAGTATCTCAACCCCAGGCTCAAGGTCATCGGCGTGGAACCGGTGGACGCCGCTGCGATGTATGAATCGCTGCGCGCCAAGAAACGCGTGACGCTGGAGCGCGTCGGCATTTTCGCCGACGGCGTCGCGGTGCGGCGCGTCGGTGAGGAATCGTTCCGGCTGTGCCGCGAACACGTCGACGAAGTCGTGCTGGTCGACACCGACGAAATCTGCGCCGGCATCCAGGACGTCTTCGAAGACACGCGCAGCATCGTCGAACCGGCGGGTGCGCTCGCCGTCGCGGGAATCAAGAAGTATTGCGCATTGAATCAATGGACCGGCCGGCGCGTCGTCGCGATCAACAGCGGCGCGAACATGAATTTCGATCAGCTGCGCTACGTGGCGGAACGGTCCGACCTCGGCCAGGCGCGCGAAGCGCTGCTGGCCGTCGAGATTCCCGAGCAACCCGGCAGTTTCCTCAGATTCTGCGAAATACTGGGGTCGCGCGCGGTCACTGAATTCAACTACCGTTTTGGCACGAAGGAACGCGCGCAGATTTTCGTCGGCTTCGGAATCGCGCGCGGGCGCGATGAACGTGACGAAGTGATCGAGAGCCTGCGGGCCGCGGGCTACGGCGTCACCGACATGACGGACAACGAGATCGCGAAGCTGCACGTGCGCTACATGGTCGGCGGTCACGTCAATGGAACCGTCGCCAACGAGCGACTGTATCGATTCGAATTTCCCGAGCGCAAAGGCGCGCTGCTCAAATTCCTGCAGGCAATCGGTTCGCGCTGGAACATCACGTTGTTCCACTATCGCAATCACGGCTCCGACTACGGACGGGTACTCGCCGGAATCGACGTGCCGGCCGCTGACACGACCGATTTCCTCGATCACCTCAATGTGCTGCACTATTCCTACAGCGATGAGACTAACAATCCGGTTTACCGGATTTTTCTGGGCAGCTGAACGGTTTCCGCAGCGGCTTGGGAACACCGGCCGGTAACACCTGTCTGTGTAGAATGCCCCCGGCAGCCGTAATCAGGTCTCTATTGGTGTTCGACGACAAGCACCCGCTCTTTGGTACCTACAAGCTGGCCAAGCGCATCGTCATCGGCATCGTGGGCGGTTCGGTGCTCGTGGTGGGCGTCCTGATGATCGTACTGCCCGGGCCGGCGCTCGTGGTCATACCCGTCGGCCTTGGCATCCTGAGCCTGGAATTCGCCTGGGCGCGCATCTGGCTCAAGAAGGCGAAGACGAAGGCCGAGGACATGGCCCGCAACTTCTCCAACAAGAATGGCTCCAACAAGAATGGCAAGGACGGCAACGACCGCGACCCGCCGCGCGCCGTCTAACTAGTCTGTCATTCGATCGGCAGGTCGAACATCAATTCGCGCGCGAAGCGCACCGGCGGCGAGCCGAACGACAGCACCTTGTCGTGATACTCCTTCAAATTGAAACCGCTGCCGGCGCGTTGCTCGGCTTCCGCGCGCAGCGCGAAATGTTCCTGCGCACCGACGAAGTACACGGGCAGCTGCGCGGAGGTCAGCTGCGCGCGTGTCCATTTGCCCGCCGCCTCGCGTTCCTCCTGGAACGCCGACTCCATCAGCAGTTTCATCGCCGCATCGCGCGAGATGCCATCGACCTGCACGGCCTGGTCGAGCAGCGCGTTGACGACCGTGCGGATGTACCACTTGAGCTGGATGAGCTGCATGAGCGGATCGCCGTCCAGGTAGCCCTGCTCGACCATGAGCCGCTCCGTGTACACGGCCCAGCCTTCGATGAAGGGCCCCGAGCTCAGGACCGCGCGCAATGTCGAGGGATACTTGTTCGCATGCGCGAGCTGCAGATAGTGCCCCGGCATCGCCTCGTGAATCGTGAGGTTGTGAATCGAACGCGAGTTGTATTCGCGCAGGAAGGAAGTCGTCTGCGCACGCGTCCAATCTGTCGGAATCGGTGAGACCGCGAAGAAGGTCTTTTGTGCGGGCTCGAGCGGGCCGGGCGAGTCGCAGTACGCCAGCGCCACACCGCGCTGGAACTCCGGCATCGCGATGATCTCGAGCGGCTCGTCGGGCAGCGTCACCAGGTTCTTTTCGCGCACGAAGCGGGTGGTGTCGACGAGCGCGGCGCGCGCTGCATCGAGCACGGCGTCACGCTGCGGCCGTTGCGCATAGGCGATCTCGAGCGCGGCGCGAATCGCGCGCTGTCGTTGCGCGGCGCTCGGCTTCTCCGGAAGTGGCGGCGCACCGCGCTTGCCCTTGAGCACCGTACGCGCGATGGCGTACATCGCCGCGTGCGACGCTTCGAGTTCGGCTTCGGCGCGGGCGCGAATCTCCTGGCGCGTCAGCGGCGAAAACAGGGCCAGCGCGAGTTTCCGGTCGTAAAGCGCGGCGCCGAGGCGGAAGTCGCCCTTGGCCTCGGGCGTGAGGCGCTTCTCGAGCCAGATCTGATGCTGGTTCAAGGCGCTGCGTGCCTTCGCGATGCTGGCGCGCAGGGATTCCTGCTGGTCGGCGGGCAACGCACCTGCCTGCGCGCCGATCTCGCCGAGGATCGAGATCAACCCGGCGTTCTGCTTGACCGCGGTCTCGGCGAAAACCTTCGGTACGCGTGCGGGCACGAGCACCTCGCGCGCCTGCGCGAGCAGGCGCGGCAATTCATCGAGCCGCTTGCCGATGTTGCGCAGGCGATCCGCGAGCGGCGCAAACTCGCGCGCCATGAGGTTATTGAGACCGTCGCCCGCGATACGCGTATAGACCAGCGGACTCCAGCGCCATTCTTCTAGCGTCTGCAATTGCCAGCGGTCGAATTCGAGATCGTGTCGCAGCAGCAGCGCATCCACCTGATTCGCGCGCGACAGTTTTGCCGTCTCGACGGAGTCCAGCGCCGATAGATAGACCTCGGCGAACCTGAGCTTGGCCTGCCAGCCGGCGGCGCTGACGTCGTCGAATCGATCGTCGAAGCGGTGATCACCCAGCCGGGTGGCGTTGACCGGGGACAGCTCGGTCGACTCGCGCAGGTAGCGCGCCGCGAGCGCCTCGAATTGCTGGTCGGCGCTGGGGGGCGGCGGCGGCGGCGCGGGGGGAGGTTCGACCAAAGGCGGCGTGGGCGCGCACGCGCACAGCAGCATCAACAACACGGCACCGAAGATCACTCGCGCCTTCATCGCATCGCCCTCATCAAAACGGACGCAATGGCCAACGGAGCGCGACGTTACCAGTTAAAGTGCGCACTCGCAGCTTTGCCGCCTACGTCCCCCAGAGCCATGAATCCCCGTTCGCCTGCGCTGCAGGCGTTGAGTCAGCCCGACTTCGCACGCTACGCCTTCGGCCGTCTGGCCGGCACCCTGGCCTGGCAGATGATCAATGTCGTGGTCGGTTTCCAGGTGTGGAAACTCACGCGCGACCCACTCGACCTCGGGTTCATCGGACTCGCGCAGTTCCTGCCGTTCCTCGCACTGGTGCTGCCGGGCGGGCAGCTCGCCGACCGCTTCGACCGGCGCACCATCATCGCGTGCGCGTACACCGCGGAACTGACCGGCGCCGCGATCCTGCTGTGGTTCACCCTTTCCGGCAGCACGCATGTCAACGTCGTGTTCGGCGCCGTGATGTTGTTAGGCATCGCGCGCGCGTTCTGGGCGCCTGCGGGACAGGCGATGACGCCAAATCTCGTGCCCAAGCACCTGTTGCCTGCCGCCGTGACGGTCAACGCCGTGTTGTTCCAGGTGGGCGTGGTCGCCGGCCCTTCGATCGGCGGCGTGCTCGCGATCTTCGGCTACCACGTGGTGTACGGCATTGCGTGCGCGCTGCTGGCATTCACCGTGCTGATGGTGGCAAACGTGCGCCCGGTGTTGCCGCAGCCCTCGCAGGGCCCGGCCACGCAATGGCGCTGGCACAACGTGCTCGACGGTTTCCGCTTCGTGGTCTCGAAGAAGCCGTTGCTAGGCGCGATCTCGCTGGATCTGTTCGCGGTGCTGTTCGGCGGCGCGACCGCGCTGTTGCCGGTGTTCGCCACCGACATCCTGCACGTGGACAGTGCGGGCCTCGGTCTGTTGCGCGCCGCGCCGGGAGTGGGCGCCGCCATCGTCGCGCTGTCGCTGAGTTTGCGCGCCATCGAGCGACACGCCGGCCGCTGGATGTTTGGCGGCGTCGTGGTGTTCGGCGTTGCCACGATCACGTTCGGCCTCTCGACCAATTTCTGGCTGTCCCTGTTCGTGCTCGCCTTGTTAGGCGCCGGCGACATGGTCAGCGTCTTCGTGCGACAGCTGCTGGTGCAGCTCGAAACGCCCGATGCGATCCGCGGCCGCGTCAGCGCGGTGAATTCCATGTTCATCGGCGCGTCGAACGAGCTCGGCGAATTCGAGTCGGGCGTGACCGCGAAGTGGTTCGGCACGGTGCGTGCGGTGGTGCTCGGTGGCTTCGCCACGCTCATCGTGGTCGGCTCCTACATGAAAATTTTCCCCGAGCTGCGCAAGCTGGATCGCTTCCCCGAACCGCGGCATTGAGGAGGTCGGTGCCCCAGCACCAACTTCTCCATACAGTTCCCCGCTGCTCATCGAACTGGATTTACTCGCGACCTGTATATAAATACAGTTCACGCATGGCAGGCGCAATCAAGGGCCGGGGTGCGTTGTCACAGCCTCCCGGCAGATTCGACAAGCTGACACAAACGCTCGAGCACGACGGCTGGTACGAAGAGGAACAGCCCGACAAGCGCGAGACCGTCGTGCTGCCCGAACCAGCGCGTACGGTGATCAGTCGCAACAAGTCGCCCGATATCTTTTTCCAGGCCTCGATCAACCCGTATCGCGGCTGCGAACATGGCTGTGTTTATTGCTTCGCCCGTCCGAGCCACGCCTACGTCGGGCTCTCTCCCGGCCTCGATTTCGAAACCAAGCTGTTCTACAAGGCCGACGCCGCAAGAGTGCTCGAGGGTGAGCTCGCCGCGACCAAGTACAAATGCGTACCCATCATGCTGGGCGCGAACACCGACCCTTACCAGCCGCTGGAGAAAACTCTCAAAGTCACCCGTTCGCTGCTCGAAGTGCTGTTGCGCTGCAAGCACCCGGTAACGATTACAACGAAAGGAGCGCTGGTGGCGCGCGATGTCGATCTGCTGGCCCAGTTCGCGCGCGACGGACTCACGCGGGTGATGTTCAGCATCCCGACCCTCAACAACGACATGAAGCGCGTGCTCGAACCGCGCGCGGCGGCGGCCGGTGCACGGCTCAAGGCGATGCGCGTGCTGGCGGAGGCCGGCGTGCCGGTGGGCGTGCTGGTCGCGCCCATCATTCCGGTACTCACCGAACACGAGATCGAGGCGGTCCTCGAAGCCAGCCGGGAGGCCGGCGCGACGCACGCCGGCTACACGGTGCTGCGCCTGCCGTGGGAAGTGAAAGACCTGTTCCGCGAGTGGCTGGCGGAGCATTTCCCCGAGCGCGCCGCGCACGTCATGTCGATCGTGCGCAGCATGCACGGCGAACGCGACAATGATCCCGACTTCGGGACTCGCATGCATGCGACCGGTCCCGTGGCGCAGCTGATCCGCCAGCGCTTCCAACTCGCAGCCCGGCGCTTAGGTTTCGTCTCAGATCGGAGAAATGTGCTGCCGACGAATCTTTTTCAGCCTCCCCGGCGTACTCACCCACAGATGACCCTGGACTTGCCTTTGTAACTTTGTGTGCGCGCGTTAAGTTGGGAACCCCGATGCAGCGCGCGAGGTCACAAAGTGACGATGCTGCGACGTGGCATACTCGCTGCGCCCATCGACATCCCCGCATCCGCACTGGGAGAAGGTCCATGAACAGCGCAGTCCGCATGAGCACCGCGTGCCTGGGAGTGCTTTTGGCAAGCGGTTGCATGCAGGCGCGCATCGAAGAATCGCGCGAAATGGCCACGCCCATCGCCAAGGGCGAGCGAATCGTCATCCTCGCCAAACCCCAGATCGAAGGCGCCGGCGCCGAAGACGATTTCATGGATTGCATCGGCAATGGATTGAACGGTGGCCGCCACGGAGTTGCAGTCCACGACAACAACGATTTCGTCGACCAGATGTTTCCGTGGTTTGAGCCCAGCACCGCGCCCGGCAGGCCCGAGGCAATGAGCGCCTTGCTCGCCCGGCCCGGTGTGGCCGAGCAGGTTACGAAGACCGGCGTGCGTTATGTAGTGTGGCTCGACGGCAGCACCCGCAAGACCGACGGCGGCGGCTCGCTCGCCTGCGGCGCGGCGCCCGGTGGGGCGGGCTGCATCGGCTTCGGCTGGTGGGAGAAGGAGTCCAACTACGAAGCGACGATCTGGGATTTGAAACAGGCCAAGTCGGCGGGTAGCGTCGGCACCAACGTCACCGGAACTTCCGCCATCGTGGGGGCCATTGTTCCTTTGCCATTCATCGCGCGCGTACAGGCCACTGCATGCAATCGCATGTCCAACCAGCTGCGCAGCTTTTTCTCGGGAACCGACGGTCAACCCGCCGGTACCCACTAAATACGAATCTGCAGGAGGTTCGAATGCGCACCTTTAATCTGATCAGCGTTGCCCTCGCGGCAGCGGTGCTCGCGGGCTGCGCTTCAACCGGTGGCGGCGGCGGCGGTGGCGGAATGCCGAGTCCTCCCTCCGGCGGCGGCGGAATGCCGGGCGGCGGCGGCGGGGGCGACAGCGGTGGTATGCCCAGCGGCGGTGGCGGAATGCCGGGTGGAATGCCCGGTGGCGACAGCGGCGGCATGCCGGGTGGCAGCAGCGGAATGCCCGGCGGCAGCAGTGGCCTGCCCGGTCTTCCCGGCGAAGGTGGCGCCACTCCATCCGTCCCCAGTCTTCCCGGTGAATCCGGTGACGGCAAATCGGGCGATTCCAGCAGCGGAAATAGTTCAGAGAGCGGCGGATCGAGTGGTGGCGCCGGCAAGGACGGCAAGGATGGCAAGTCTGGCAGCGCAAGCACCGAAGGTCCCGGTGGCGCGCAGACCTCCGAGGAGCGTCGTCAGTCCGGTGAAAAAAGTCTCGACGACTCGCTCGGCGATTTCGACAAGACATTGAAGAAAGAACAGGAGCGCGTGGCGAAAGAGCGCGACGCGAAGGGCCAGGGCAGCGCGGATGGCGAGGGCCAGGACGGCTCAGGCGCTTCGGGCACCGGCGAATCGGGCGCGGGCGGCAGCCCCGGTGGCCGCGAAGGCGATCTCAAATCGGAAGGCGGCAGCTCCGGCACCTCCGGCGACAAGAATTCGGGCGAGAGCAGTTCGAACGCGTCTAACAAGAGTGGCAAGTCCATCGGTGGTGGTGGCGGTGGTGGCGGCGGTCCGCAGACCAGCGGCAACGACGACGACATCGTCGCGCGGCGCCTGCGCAAGGCTGCCGAAGAGGAAACCGATCCGGAGCTGAAAGATCGTCTCTGGAAGGAATACAACGAGTACAAGAAGTCGGCGAAATGAAGAGCTCGAGGTGACGTCATGACCAACAAACTTCTTGCAGGAGCAGTGCTCGCAGCCTCGATGTTGCTGACCGCATGCGTCACCAGCGAAACCAAGCCCATCCAGAAGGTCGTGCCCAAGCAGGCTACCGTGCACATTCCGGAGGCCGAGCTGCTGGACGTTGGAATACGCGTGTTCGACCCGGGCATTCCGAAGAACATCGAAGGCGATGATGAAGCCCTCGCCAAGAAGCGCATCTATCCCGATCTGCGCAAGGCTGAAGCGCGCTACATCCCCACGCTGCTGCGCGAGACGCTCGAGTCCACCGCGCAGTGGGGCGCCGTACGCGTCATTCCGGCCAGTGCCGAATTCGTCGACGTCATCGTCACCGGGCAACTCATCGACTCCAATGGCGGCTTCCTCGCCGTCGACGTCTCCGCGACGGACGCCGCGGGCCGCGTCTGGATCAAGGACAAGCGCTACAGCAGCCTGGTCGACCTCGGCGCCTACAAGACCACCGCGTCGATGAAGGCGCGCGATCCGTTCCAGAACGTCTACTCCGAAATCGCCAACGACCTCGTGCTCGCGCGCGACGCGCTCACGGCGCTCGATCGCGAAAACATCCGCAAGGTCGCCTCCTTGAGGTTCGCCGCGGATCTCGCGCCGGAAGCCATGGCGGGCATGACGGCGAAGGATGCAAAAGGCATCACGCAGGTAGTCAGGCTGCCGGCCGATGGCGATCCGACGCTGGGCCGCATCGAGAAAATCCGCGAGCGCGATACGGCGGTGGTCGACACCGTCAACGACTACTACGCAAGCTTCCACGACTCCATGGAAGACTCCTACGGCAGCTGGCGCCAGACGAGCTTCTCCGAGCTCGAGAAGGAAATGCGCGCCAAATCCAGCGCCCGCACGCGCACCGTGCTCGGCGCCGCCGCGCTCATCGCCAGCATCTTTGCGCCGAACAGCTGCGGCAGCTACGACTACAACTGCCGCCGCATCGAAAACGCCGCGCGCAGTGCCGGTACCCTGGGCGGTATTGCCGCGGTCCTCTCGGGCTTGAAGAAATACGCCGATGCACGCGTGCACGCGGATGCGCTGAAGGAGCTCACGCAGAGCTTCCAGTCCGAAGTCGCACCGCAGGTGGTGGAAGTCGAAGGGCACACGCTGCGCCTGACCGGCACAGCGGAAGATCAGTACCGCGAGTGGCGCAAGCTGCTCAAGCAGCTCTATCTCGAGGAGACGGGCGCCGCGGCCGCGCCCCCGCCCGTCGCGCCGGCGCCGGTTCCGGCCACCACCACCGCAACCAGCAACGTCAAGCCTCCATCCAGTTAATAGTTAGTCGCCCCAAGACGACCCGTGACAAACCAGAACCAGGCCGGCACCAAGCTGTGCGGCCGCTTCGTGCTCATCGAAAAACTCGGCGCCGGCGGATACGGTGAGGTCTGGCGTGCGCGCGACGAAATGCGCGACACCGAGATCGCGGTCAAGATCCTGTACGCGCAATTCGCGGATTCCGAACCCGCCTGGGAAGTTTTCCAGCGCGAGTTCACGCTGACGGCGCGGCTCAACCATCCGGGCGTGCTGCGCGTATACGAACCGGTGCGCAGCGCCGACGCCACCGTGCTGCCGATGGTGCTGGCCGGCGGCGGCGATCTGCGCCAGATGCGCGGCGCGGCGTATACCAAAATCCTGCCGCTGCTCATCGACATCGCCGCGGCGCTCGAACACGCGCACTCGCGGCGCATCGTGCACCGCGACCTCAAGCCCTCGAACATCCTGCTCGACAGTGTCGGCCGCCCGTTGCTGGCCGATTTCGGCGCCGGTGCTTCGGAAGGTGACAACACTTCGGGTCCGCCCGGTTCGCCCTTTTCCGCCAGTCCGCAGCAGCTCGCCGGCGAACCCGCGCGTCCGGCCGACGACATCTACGGCCTGGGCGCGCTCGCCTACGAGCTGCTGTCGGGATATCCGCCGTTCTACCCGGCCTTCGACGCGAAGAAAATCGCCACCGAACCCGTACCGCGCCTGAAGCCGGTCAAGCCGATTCCGCCGCGGCTCGAACTACTCGTCTCGTGGTTGCTGGCCAAGCACGGACGCGAACGTCCGCCGTCCATGCGTCACGTGGCCGACGAAATGAACGCGGTGTTGCAGGACACGCTCGGCCTCGACAACGCGCCCGGGGAGACCGCGGCGCAGACCGAGGCGGCCATCCTGGGCGCCGCCGCCGACAACCTGACGCCGGCGGTGATGGCCGAAGATTCGCTGCCGCCGATGAGCAGCGTGCGCGAGCTCGAAGAGATCGATCCCGGCTTGTTGCCGCGGGTCGACGAGCTGCGCGCACAGGTGGTGCGCGAGCAGCGCCAGCGCAATCGCCGTCGCGGCTGGACCATCGCTGCCGTGCTGGTAGTCGCCGTTATCGGCGTGGCGCTGTTGCTGCCGAAGCTTGCGAGCAAGCAGAAGGTCGACCTCGCCACGCTCAATATTCCCGCCGGGCCAACCGACTCCGATGTGGCCGCGGAGAAACACGCCGAGGAACTGGCCGCCAAACACACCGAGCTCAGCAAGCGCGTGGTCGAACTCGACTCGCGCGCGGCCGCGCAGTGGGGCGGGTCCGATTTCGCCGCCGTGCGCAAGTCGGTCGATGACATCGGCGGCATGCTCGAGCGCAGGAAATACGCCGACGCCGAAGTACCGCTCGCGACGCTCGAGAAAACGCTGACCGAGATCGAGTCGCGCGTCCCTGCGGCGCTGGCAGCGCAGTTGTCCGAAGGCAAACGCGCGCTGCTGGCCGGCGAATACGAAAACGCCCGACAGGCCTACGAAACCGCACTCAAGATCGAAACGGTGAATCAGGAAGCGACGGACGGACTCGCCAGGGTCGCGGCCGCAAGCGGCGTGCTCCCCACGCTGGTCGACGCGGAAAACGCCGAGCACGCCAGGAATCTGCCGAAGGCACAGTCGTTGTTCGCGGACGTGCTCAAGCGCAATCCCGGCAACATCGCGGCGACCGAAGGTCTCGCGCGCGTGAAGCACTCGATGGCCGAGAACGAATTCAACGCCGAAATGGGCGCGGGTCTGGCCGCGCTGAACGGCGGCCGCCTCGCCGAGGCGCGTACGCACCTGGAAGCCGCCCGCAGGCTGCGGCCCGATAGCAGCGAAGTCCGTGCAGCGCTGCAGCGCGTGGCCGATACCGGCGCCGGCCGCAGCGTGGTGGACGAAGAACAACGCGCCGCCAGTCTCGCGAGCCAGGAGCGCTGGGCCGAGGCGCAAACAATCTACGATGAAGCGCTGGCGCGCGATCCCTCGCTGCAGTTCGCCATCGCCGGCCGTGCCGCGGTGGCGCCGCGGGCCGAACTTGGCAAGCGATTGCAGGCGCTGATAGACCGGCCGGAGCGCCTGGCGGAAGACAACGTGCGCGTCGACGCGGAACGGCTGCTGGCGCGGGCTGGCGCGCTGCCCCAACAAGGGCCGGTGATCCGTTCCCAGGTGCAGCGGCTGGAACTGATGCTGCCCACATTCAATCAACCAGTCATGCTGGCGCTCGAATCCGACAATGCCACCGAAGTCGCCATCCAGCGGGTAGGCTTCCTGGGAACCTTCGACAATCGCCAGGTCGAGCTCAAGCCGGGCAAATACACCGTGACCGGCAAACGCAGTGGTTTCCGCGACGTGCGGCGCGAGATCACCGTGTACCCGGGCCAGTCCGGACAGATCATCGTCATCCGCTGCCTCGAACCGATTTGAAGTTCTGAGAAACGCAATGGAACCCTGGCCCTCATACGACGCCAACATCGTGCTGCGCACCGCGCAGGGCGATTCGCATTTCGGCGCGCGCGTGGTGGTCGATCCGGGTTCCGGCGCGATGCGTGCCGATCACACCGACGCGCCCTCGCTGGTGGATGCGCTGCCGCTGGCGGGGATCCGCGCCGTCTCCGGACGCTGGCTGCTGGATGCCGCTTCCAACGGTCACGTGAGCATCAACGGCGTACCCATCGCCGGCGCCCGCATCATCATCGTGGGCGACGTCATCACGATTGCGGGCTCGCAACTGCTGGTGGAAGACGCCACGGCGAACAACCTGGCGCTGCGACGCTTCGATCTCGAGGGCACCGAGACATTGCCGCCCGTCGGCGACAGCGTGCGCGCGGTGCCGCTGCCGGCCGAAGATCTTTCCATTGACATGGGCACGGTGCCCAGCATCGAAGGGTTCGCGGCGCCGCGGGTTCGCAAGGCGGCGCGTGGCCGCTGGAACTACGCCGCCTGGGTCATGGCCGCCGTGCTGCTCGCCGTGCTCGGGATGTTCGCGCTACTGCAGCCGATCGCGCTCGACCTGCAGCCCGCCGATGCCAAGGTCACTTCGGTGGGCGGCTTCTCCTGGCAATCGGCGTCGAGCGTGTTCGTGCTGCCGGGCGATCACAAGCTGCGCGCGTCGCGCGCGGGATACATCCCGGCCGACGTGCGCGTGAAGGTGGGCGGGCCGGTGCAGGCACACGCGTTGATCCACCTCGTCAAACTACCCGGCAAGCTCGAGGTGGATACCGGCGGCGTGGCCGCGGAAATTTCCGCCGACGGCGCGCGCCTCGGGCGGGTGCCGGGCACGGTCGACGTGCCGGCGGGCGAGCGCACGCTCACGTTCAAGGCGCCGCGCTATCTCGATCACGTGCAGCGCCTGCTCGTCGAAGGCGGCGGCAAGAAGCAGGATCTCAAGATCTCGCTCAAGCCGAATTTCGCGGTCGTCACTCTTTCCTCCGTGCCGAACGGCGCGCAGATCGAGGTGGACGGCAAGTCGGCCGGAGTGACTCCGGCAAAAGTCGAGATGGATTCGGGCATTCGCCGCGTGCAGGTTTCCGCGCCGGGATTGCGCCTGTGGACGTCGAGCGTGGTGGTGAACGCCGGCGTGCCGCAGACGATCGGGCCGATCGAACTCGGCGCGGCCGATGCGCGCGTCACCGTGCGCTCGGTGCCCTCGGGCGCGCAGGTCACGACCGGCGGCAGTTTCCGCGGCATCACCCCGGTGACTATCGATCTGTCGCCCGGCGTTTCGCACGCCGTGAGCGTCGCGCGCGCCGGCTACGCGCCGTGGACGCGCGAGATCGCAGCCGTTGCCGGCCAGGAATCCACACTCGACGCGCGCCTCGCGGCGCTGCTGGTCGACGTGCGCGTGCAGGGCGAGCCGGCCGACGCCGAGGTGTTCGTGAACGGCGATTCGCGCGGCAAGGCGCCGGTGTCGTTGCAGCTGCCCGCGAGCCGCTGGCGCATCGAAGTGCGCAAGGAAGGCTTCAACGCCTTCGCCACCGACCTGGTGCTCGCACCCGGCATCGCGCGCACGTTCGACTACAAGCTGGTGAACCCGAAGGACGTCGTCGGCAACTCGCCCGCGAAACTCACCACCAAATCGGGCATCAAACTACTCATCGTGTCCGGCGGCACCTACCAGGCGGGCAGCGACCGGCGCGAGCAGGGCCGCAGGCCGAACGAGGGTGCGCACAAGGTCACGCTGCTGCGTCCGTTCTACCTGGGCGAGCGCGAGGTCACCAACGCGCAGTTCCGCCAGTTCCGCGCCACGCACAACTCCGGCGCGGTCGGCAACGTTTCGCTCGATCTCGACAAGCAACCCGTGTCGCGCGTCACCTGGGAAGAAGCGGCCGAGTTCTGCAACTGGCTGTCGGGCGAAGAAGGCCTGCCGCCGGCCTACCAGGGCAGCGCCGACAGCGGCTTCACCTTGATCGTCCCGGTGACCACCGGCTTCCGCCTGCCCACCGAAGGCGAGTGGGAATTCGTGGCGCGCGCCGCGAGCACCGGCAAGCCGCTGAAGTACCCCTGGGGCAACGATCTGCCGGTCGTGTCGGGCACCGCCAACTTCGGCGGCAGCGAGGCGGCCGAACTACTCGGCGCCGCGCTTGCCGGTCACCGGGACGAATTCCCGGCCGTGGCTGCGCCGGCCCTGTTCCCGCCCAATGCACTCGGCTTCTACGACCTTGCCGGCAACGTCTCGGAGTGGGTCACCGATAAATATCTGTCGTTCGTCGCCTCGACAGCCGTGACCGACCCGCTCGGTCCGGCCGACAGCAAGGGCCACGCGTACCGCGGCTCGAACTGGCGTTCGGTGAGCACCACCGAACTGCGGTTCCCGTGGCGCGAAGGCTCGGCGGAAGCGAGCGACGTGATCGGCTTCCGCGTCGCGCGTTACGTGGCGCCGGAATAGGAGTCGTCTATGCGCAATATTCTTTTCAGCCTGTTCGCGATCGGCGTTGCCGCGACTGCCGCCATGATGGCCACCACCGCGATGCTCAATGCGCCGCATCGCACCGCCGCTGTCACCACCATGCCTGCGGCCAACGTGGATGCGCCGAAGCCCGCGGAAACTCCGCCGGCCGTACCGCCGAGCGGCACACCCGCGCCGCCGGGCGGCACACCGGATGCGGGCAAGCCCGCGACGGCGGGCGGCGCTGCCGCGCCGGGCACCGACGCGGCCAAAGCAGACGAAGGCGAGGACAAAGACCCCTACGAAGGCATCGCTCCCGAGGAGCTGCCGCCCGATCTGCAATACAACGCCGATTCGAGCGTCAGTTTTCCGACCAACATCTGATTCCAGAAACTAACTACACACCATGTACGGCCTGCACTTCGACCACCACACGTTGACCATCGCCCGCGATGGCGAGCTGCTCGCCAACGAGCCGCTGGCGGTGGAGATCGCGGCGCGCGATCCGCGCTTCGGCCGCGCGGCGCTGGCGGCCTCGCGTGGCCGGCCGGACGAGGTGTCGCTCAACCACTGGCGCGAGCTCGGCAAGAGCGACGCGGCGGCGCGCGCCGTGGCGCTCGAGCTGCATGCGCATCTGCACGCGCTCGGCGTCACCGACCGAATCGATGCGGTCGTGGCCGTGCCCGCCGATCTCGACGCCGCTGCGTTGACCAGTCTGCGCGGCGCGTTCAGCGCCGCAGGCGTAGACGTCCGCGATTTCATCGACGCGGCCGCACTCACCGCGGCCGCGGTGGCCGAGCGGCCGCACTACGTCATGCTCGAAGCCGGCTGGCATTCCGCGATCGCCACGCGCGTCGTGGGTGGGCCTGAGTGCGCGGTCGAAGAATCCTTCGTGAGCGAACGCGCGAACCTGCTCGACGTCTACGATCTGTGGCTGGTTGCGGTCGCATCGGTGATGGTCAAGAACACGCGCTTCGATCCATTGCTCAGCCTGCCCGTCGAACAACGCCTGTTCGCGGACCTGCCGGCGCTGGCCGCGCGCGCGGCGACCGAAGCCCGCGTCGAAGCCGCGCTCGAGTCCGACGGTGCGCGCTTCGCCGTCGAGGTCGAATCGCAGCTGTTCGCCGATGCGGCGCAGTCTTTCTATCGCGAGCTCACGCGCCTCGCGCGCCTGGCGAGAATCGCGGGACAGGGTGCAGCGCTGGTGCTGCCCGCCGAATCGCGACGCTGGCCCGGCTTCCTCACGCGCCTGCTCGAGCTCGAACAGGATGGCCTGGTGATCGCGCCGGCGGGGCTGGCCGCGGTTGCCGCCTCGCTGCAGGCGATCGATCCGGTTGCGCCTGCGCCGCGTCTGCGCCGCCATGTCGCAAGGCTCAGTGAACACAGCCTCGCGGACCAGATCGAATACGTGTCGTCCGTCACGGCGTCACCCGGCCGTGCGTTGCCGGTCACGCATATTCTCTTCGGCGGCGACTCGATGCGTTTTCCCGAGGGCGGCCTCGTCATCGGTACCGACGAGGCGTCCAACACGCCGCACATCACGTTGCCGCGCGCGGCCGCCGGTGTGTCGCGCCGTCATTGTTCGTTGCGTCGCGAAGGCGAGCGCACCGTGCTCATCGATCACAGCCGCTACGGCACCTGGGTGAACGGCGCGCGCGTGCGCGAGCGCGCCCCGGTGCGTCCCGGCGATCGGCTCCGTGTGGGTACGCCGGGCGTGGAATTCACGCTGATTTCCGCCGCGGCCTTCGTGAAAGACACACCGTGAAGAAGAAGCGCAAAGCTTTCGAAGTCTTCACGCTGTCGTTCCTCGACTGCATCTGCTGCGGCTTCGGCGCGGTGGTGCTGTTCTACACCATCGTGCAGGCGCAGGCGGGTGCGCAGGAAATCCTGCGTCTCGATCAGCTCACCGGCGAAGTGCGCAAGCTCGAAGAAGAAGTGAAGGACGGCACCAAGAACCTGGTGGTGTTGCGCAACACGGTCGAGAAGACCGACGAAGACGCGGCCACCGCGCAGGCGCGCGCGTTGCGCGTGGCCAGGGAACTCAAGGAACGGCGCGAGCAGTCCACCGAATTCGATGACGAGAGCCTGGCGCGCCGCGCGCACATCAACCAGTTGAAGGCCGACATCAAGTCGATGGAAGAAGGCATGAAGCGCCTGCAGGGCGGCGCGCTCGACAAGGGGCCGGCCGGCTCGCGCGTGAAGGCGTTTCGTGGCCGCGGCGATCGCAAATACATCAGCGCCTTGCGCGTGAAGGGCAAGCGCATCCTGGTATTGCTGGACACGTCCGCCAGCATGATGGAAGACGACGTGGTGAAGGTCATCCGGCTGCGCAATCAGCCCGAGGCCGCGCGCCGTGCCGCGCCGAAGTGGCGCCGCGCGCTCGACATGGTCGAATGGATCACCGCGCAACTGCCGGACAACAGCCAGTTCCAGGTGTACGGCTTCAATGTGAAGTCGAAAGCCGTGCTGGGCGATTCACAGGGCAAGTGGCTGTCGTCGAGCGATCCGCGCGTGATCAACAACGTGCTCACCGCGACGCGCAACATCACGCCCGGCGACGGCACCAGTCTGGTCAACGCGTTGCTGTCGGCCCGCACGATCAATCCGGCGCCGGACCAGATCATTCTCATCACCGACGGCCTGCCTACCCAAGGCTCGGTGCCGCCGTCGCGCAAGTTCATCAACGTGCGCGAGCGCGAAAAACTTTTCGACGATGCCGCCAAGACCGTGACGAAGGATCTGCCCATGGACGTGGTGCTGCTGCCGATGAAGGGCGACCTGCTCGCGGCGCACGCGTACTGGCGCATGGCGCGCAAGACCGGCGGTTCGTACGTCATCCCTTCACGTGACTGGCCCTGAGTCGGACCTGCCCGCATGCACAAACGCCGCGAATTCGAAGTCTTCACGCTGTCGTTCCTCGACTGCATCTGTTGCGGCTTCGGCGCGATCATCCTGCTGCTGGTGCTGACCGATGTCGGCCAGCCGATCGTGATCGAACGCAGCGAGAAGGATCTCAAGGGCCAGATCGATGCCCTGCAGCGACAGCTGTTCGATCTGCGCGGCGAAACCGACGTGCTCAATCGCGAGCTGCAGGGTCGCATCAAGGTAAAAAATACCGAGGAGTTGAAAATCTCCGCCCTCGCTGGCGATCTGTCCAAGATCCGCGGCGAGTTCAAGGCGAGCAAGGGCGAGGCTTCGGTGACCAACATCGTCGAGACGGAACTGGTTGCCGCGCACCAGACGTTGACCGCGGAAATGCAGCGCCTGCTCAAGAACGCGCCCAAGCGGATCGACCAGGTAGCGGCGGTCGGCGGCATTCCCGTCGACAGCGAATACATCATCTTCTGCATTGACACCTCGGGCAGCATGCAGTCTGACAACTGGGAAAACGCCCAGAACGTCATGAAGGAAATTCTCGACATCTATCCCAAGGTGAAGGGCATCCAGGTCCTCGACGACGAGGGCAAGCCGATGTTCGCGAGCACCAAGGGTCAGTGGCTGCAGGATTCGCCGGTGCAGCGCGCCAAGATCATGTCGACGATGGTCAACTGGAAGCCGTACAGCAACTCGAGCCCGGTCGAAGGCATCGGCGCCGCGGTGCAGGGATGGTGGGCGGCCGACAAGAAGATCAGTGTGTATGTCATCGGCGACGACTTTACCGGCGGTTCCATCGAGGCGGCGCTCGCAGCGGTGCGCAAATACAACCCGGTCGATCGCCAGGGGCGACACCGCGTGCGCATCCACGCCATCGGGATGCCCGATGGCCCGAATTCCCCGCCGTTTATCAATGCGCGTTTTGCTGCTCTAATGCGTGCCATGTGCGATGACAACGAAGGCACCTTTGTCGGCCTCACCACCGGCGGTCCGAGCTGCGCGGTGAAAGTCGACGTGCTCGGCTCGCCCCGCTGCATTAGTTAGACCGGCCCGCAAAGCCCAGGGACCTGAAAATGAACATGCGTCGCCTCTCGCCCATACTCGTCTACGCGACGCTTGCGCTGGCGGCGGGTTGCGCCAAGGTCGCGGTGCGGCCCGAGGGCGATCTGCCCAAGGCGCTGGTCGTCGCGACGCCCGCCAAGGTGGGCGTGGTGGTCACGCAGGAAACCAGCAACTACGTCCACAAGGAATCGCGCGCCAGCATCGACTACGAGGCGCAGCTCGGTGCCGCGCACAAGCACATCGTCGAAGAGATCTTCAAGGCCGAATTTGCCGACGCGAAACTCTTCGACAGCATCGATGCCGCGCGCGCCGAGCCCGGCTTGCTCGCGATCTTCGAGCCGCGCATCGAGCAGTTCTCGTTTGCCAATGCCAAGGAAACCGGCGGCGTGTACTGCGCCGTGACGATTCGCTACCAGATTCTCATCTACGCGCCGGGCGGCGAGCTGGTCGACACGCTGTCGCTCACGGGCTACGGCAGCGGACCGGCGCCGAGGATCGGCAATGGCGAGGAGGAGTTGGGGATCGCGGCGTACGCGGCGATGCGGGATGCGGCGGCGAAATTCCTCACGCAGTTCCCGGGACTCGATGTTGCGAAACCCTTGCTGGTCTCGCAGGCGCTGCAGCCCAAGGTTCAGCCGGTGCCGGGCTCCGCGGAGGCCGTGGCGGCACTGGCCGACGTCATCATCGAAGCGGTGCCGATCAACGACTCGCCTGTGGTGGCAACTGCGCCGGCGCCTCTTCCTTCTGAACCTCCGGCTTCGGTGCCTCCGGAGGTTTCTCCTCCCCCTTCCCAGATGACGTCCCGGTTTCCGGCGACGTCACTTTGATCAGCACGCGCTCGATAAACACCACGTTGTCGGTGGCCACCGCCGCGCCGTTCTCGATGCGCGGTGCAAAACGTGATCGCCGCATCGAAGTGACCGAATTGCGCACGATACCTTCGGGCACGTCGGTGGTGGGCGAACTCACGTTGTCGAGCCGTCCGTCGCGCGTGACCGTGAAGTGCAATTCCACCGCCTTGAGCTGCGCTTGCGCAGGATCGAGCTGCGAGCGATCCACCGAGCTGATCGACGGCCGGTAGGCGAGCACGCGCGGCGACTCCAGCAGCTTGGTGTTGCCGTCGAGCGCGAGCGCCTTCCAGGCCTCGGCATAGCTGTCGTACGCACGGCGCACCGCGTTCGCGACCAGGAACCAGTCGCCGAGATCGGTGAGCACTTCGCCGCGCAGTTGCTGGTTCGCGGGCGGGCTGGAGTCGATGACACCGAGCGCAGCCGTCAACGCGGCTTCGCCGCGGCGCTGCTGGGTGCCATCCGAGAACACCTGTGCGCCGTTGCCGCCGGTGTTGAAAGTGGCACCGTTGTCCGCGCCCTCGATGCCGTAGAAGGCTTCGAGCCGGAAAGAACGCGCAATGCCGCGCAGCGGCGCGACCCGCCGCAGGTCGGTCGCGGGCGCATTTTTCTGCAGGATGGCGAGTGAACGTTCGTACGTGTTGCGCTCGCTGGTGTAGCGGCGATCGTTCTCGTACCAGCGCGCCAGCTTGTCGAGCCGATCGAGCAGCTTGATCGAGGCGCGGCCGTACGCGGCTTCCTCGACGCGCAAGGCGTAGCCGGCTTCTTTTTCCGACTCGACGAAACGTCCCGTCGCGCCGTAGGCGTCGATCAGCGCGTCGATGAATTCCACCTGGCCGATGTTGAACAGTCCATCGGTATTGCGCGACAGGTCGGTGGCGCGCTTCAACGCCACCACCGCCGATTCTGCGTCGTTCGCGGCAAGAAAGCTGACGCCGAGGCCATGCAGCGGACGAATCTGCTGCTTGTCCGCGATGGTCGATTTCGCCTGCAGGATGCGCAACGTACGCTGATAGTTTTCGATCGCCGCCGGATAGTTGCCGAGCTTGTAGTGAATGGTGGCGAGATTGGTCAGTGGATTGGTGAGCTGCAGTTCGTCCGGACCGTACTGCTGCTCGGTGAGCTTGACCAGTTGCTCGGCGAGCGGCTGCGCCTCGGCATATTTCTTCGCTTGATATTCGACCAGGAATTGCTTGTAGACGGCGAGCCGGTCCGCATCGCTGACGGCCAACGCCGGCGCGACCGCGAAAGTGAGCGCGGCGGCCGCGAGCCAGCCTGAATAGTTACGTACTGCCATGGCGGGCGACTCTACCGCTTTTCAAACAGGTAATGCGATACCAGCCATTCGCGACCTCCGTCATGCGCCCACAGCTCCGCGCACGCCAGGAAGAAGACGCGCCAGTACACCCACCAGCGCAACGCCTGGGCGTCACCGTAAGTACGTTCGAACAGGGGAAATAGTTCCGCACGATGGCGATCCATGTTTGCGAGCCTGGCTTCGCTGGTGAGCGCGTAGTGCCAGCCGGGCACCTGCCAGTGCTCGAGCGGCCGCACGTCGCGTGGAAGTACAGCAGCAGGTCGTCGCTCGGCATGAGGCCGCCGGTAAGGAAGTACCGGGCCATCCAGTCGGTTTCGTCCCGAACTTCGAACGGGTAGGCATATTTCACGTGCGTGAATAGGTGAACGAGCAGCGTCGCGCCGGGCGCCATCCACTCAGCCACGCGCGCCAGCAGCGTTTCGTAGTTGCGCATGTGTTCGAACATCTCGACCGAGACCACGCGCTGAAAGGTGCCCGGCGGGAGCTTGTTCACGTCGCAGGTGATCACCTCGAGATTGCTCAGGGACTGCGCCCGCGCCTGCGCGTCGATGTACTGCTTCTGCGTGCGCGAATTGGACACGGCGGTGATCCGCGCCTTCTGGTAGTTAGCTGCCATCCACAGGCTCAGGGAGCCCCAGCCGCAGCCCAGCTCGAGTATGCGCTCACCATCTGCCGTGCGCGCCCTCTGGCAGGTGAGCGCGAGCACGCGGGTGTAGAACCCGGTGGGCAATTCGTAGTGCTGCTCGTTGGCCGCCGCGGTTTCGATTGCCACCGGGCTCCTTGAGTTTGCCGACGAAATCCATGAGGCGCTGCTGCTGGCGCTCGGGATCGGCCTGGTCTTCTTCGCGCAGGCGTGCGGTCAGCAGCGAACGGATGCGGCGGCGGATCAGGAAGTCCGGGACGAGGTCGCGCTCGAGCAGGCGCATGGAAAGAGAAGTCATCGGCTGGTTGCCTGCGCCGGGGTCGGATGGCGGAACACGGGTTCGAGGATTCGAAACAGCGCGAACGCGGCGAGTGGCGCGAGCAGCTGCTGTAACTGCGTCAGTAGATAGTTCACCAGCTGTAGGGCCGGCCGGTTGAGCGGCGACGCCAGCGCGGCGAGCGCGCACCGGGCCGTCGGAACGCCGAGGACCGGTACCAGGCCGATGACGATGCCGAGCGCAAGGCTCAAGGCGAGCTTGCGCGGCGTCACGTCCTGCCGCAGCAGCGCAAGCAGCGGGGCGACCAGTCGTCGTTGCAGGAAATCGCGCATCGGGATGTCAGCTGTTGCGCGCCGATAGCAGAGTACCCATGAAGCCTGCGTCCGGGAGGCGCGCCAGTTGCCGCAGCACATAGGCGGACATGGCGATGTTGCCGAGCGCCATGATCGCGATGAACCACAGGACGCGCGGCAGGCCCCGGGCCTCTTTCCACATCACCCAGAGGTAGAAAGTTAGGAATCCGTAGTAGGCATCGATGAGCGTGGCAATGGTCCAGAGATTGTCGGGCGGATTCGCAAGGCCGCCCCAGTCGAACATGGATTGCCGGGTGCTCGCCCAGGCCGTGTACGCCGCCAGCGAGACCAGGATGAAGCCGAACAGGAGCTGGAGCTTGCGTTTGTGCATCGCGGAGATCAGGGGTTGAGGCTGTCGATGATACGGAGGGGGTCAGGGGTTGGATGCGCCGCCGCAGGGCTGCTCACCTTCCTACAGATCGCGCCAATGAATTTGCGATGATCGCCGCACACAGGAGTGATGAATGCCCAAGCAGATCGGTTATGTCGTCGGGAGCCTCCGGAAGGACTCAAACAACCGCAAGCTGGCGAACGCGCTGATCAAGCTCGCGCCACCGGATTTCAATTTCAAGGAACTGCGGATCGGCGATCTGCCGCTCTACAACCAGGACGACGACAAATCGCAGGCGCCTGAAGTGCAGCGCCTGAAGAGCGAGCTGCGCGCCTGCGATGCGGTGATCTTCGTGACGGCCGAGTACAACCGCTCGATTCCCGGCGTGCTGAAGAACGCGATCGACCATGCCTCGCGGCCGTACGGTCAGAGCGCCTGGGCGGGCAAGCCCGCGGGAATCATTGGCACGTCGATCGGCCCCATCGGCACGGCGGTGGCGCAAGGTCACCTGCGCGGCGTGCTCGGATATCTCGACATGCCAACACTGGGGCAGCCGGAAGCCTACCTCCAGGTGAAGGAGGGGTTCTTCGACGAAGCAGGCAACCTCGCCATTCCGGAAACCAGGAAATTCCTGCACTCGTGGATGGATAAGTACGTCGCCTGGGTGAAGCGGCTCACACTCGCAAATTGAGCCACCGCGGTCCCGCTGCGAAATTGCCCTTTTTGGGCAGATATATAAGTGTCGCCTCGCCGGGCACCCATGGCACAAATCGGCGATGCCGCCCGCCAGGACTATCCACCAGACGCTTTCCGAACTGCGCCGCCTCGGCAACCCGCGCTTTCGACGCGCGCGCGTCGTGGAAGTCGCGCCGCTCGTCGCCCGGCTGCTCGGCGCATGCCGCACGGTCTCGATCGAGGAGCGGGCCGGCGGCATCGCGTTCCTGTTGAAGTCGGACGGAACCGCGGCCGCGGACCAATGCGACGCCAACTATTCATTCACCTGCGTGTTGCACCAGGATTCCTTGCGCACGCTGACAACGGCGGAGCGCGCCGTCGCCGAACAATTATGCGAGGGCCGCACGCTCGCGCAGGTCGCTCGTCTGCGCGGCGTGTCGGCCAATACCGTGAAGTCCCAGGTGCGACAGATCTTCCGCAAGTTCAACGTCGAAACGCGCGTGGCACTGGTGCGCCGGCTGTGTCCGTAGATTTCAATTGGGCAGGTGCCGGAAGAACACGTCGACCATGACGACACGTCCGGGTGACCCGCGCTGTGTCGCCCATGCCCAATAGGGAATGATGTTGCCGGCGGCGTCGACGTGCTTGCGCAGCTTCGGAATGGTTTCGAGCGCCGTGATGCCGTAATTCCTGAGCGTGCGCATCTCGTCCGGCGTGGAGATGCCATTGGCGTTGATGTCGACCCAGATGCGCAGCTGCGGCCAGATGGCGTCCGCCGCGGTGATGAGGCCATCGTCGTTGCCACCGAGCTGGCGGGCATCGTACTGTGCCAGCCCGACGAAGCCATTGGGGGCGCTGCGGCCGTCGAGCACCAGCGGCGTGCCGACGCCAAACAACTCCGCGCCGTCGTCCACCAGGCCATTGCCGCTGCGATCGAGCGCGAGAAAACCCTCGTCGCCGCCGCGGCGTACCCACTGCACGTGATCGCGCTCCCCATCGGCGTCGACGTCGAAGTACACGCCGGTGCCGGGAGCGCCGAGATCGAAGCCGTCGCGACCGAGATCGATGACGATGGGATCGCAGTTGATCAGCGCATAGCTGGCATTACCCGCACCGAGCGCCACGATGCCTCCAAGAAGAATTCGTTTGAGGTGTTTCATGCTTACCGTCCTTGGCAGTGATTAAATTGAACAGAAGATTGCTAGGGGTGGCAGGTCTGCCCGTCGTCTCCGTCGCTGGAGGACGGCGGCACGATCATCACGAACAGCTGCGTGTTGCCATCGGCGCGCTCGCCGGCGCCGGTCGTGAAACCGACGCCTCCGGGGCCGACGCTGTAGGAGGCTTCGGTTGCTTTCGAGGTCCAGGAGTACGTGCAGTCGACCACCGTGCCGGCGGGCAACTGGTTGTAGCCCGGCATGTTCACGATGCTCGGCACGACCGCGGGCACGGTAGTGACGAGTGACAGCCCGCCGATCGCGCCTTCGCGCGACAGGGTGCGGGCGCCCGAGGTGGGCAGCATCAAGGAGCTGGCGCAGGTGGCGATGTAGGTGCCGCCGGCCGTGAGGCGGTTGTAGTTAGTCGACGCCACGACCGCGTGGCCGAGCGACACGCCGGCGCCGACACCCACCTGGTGAATGGCGGTGACCTGGGTGGAGAGCGTAACGGCGAGTGCTTTGTACGGCATCACAAGCACCAGCGCTGCGCCGAGGAACGCGGTGAGCCGGACGGTGGAATCGGCAGTGCTCATGGAATTTCTCCCCTGGATTGGGCGGTTGCGAGTTCTTCGAAGTTGGGCAAACGAACGCTTTTGAGAATTTCCGCGATACCCGCGGCCTGATCGCTCGGCGCCCAGATGGAGCTGGCCTCGCCCTCGCTGAGAGTTGACAACAGCACCCGCGCGCTTTGTGCCTCCACGGACTTCAGCAGACCTTCGGTCCATTCGCGCGTCGCCTCCGCATCGGCGCGGGCGCGTTGGTACACGTATGACAGCACCACCGAGTCGGGCACCGGCCGCTTGATCTTGTCGTACTTCCGGACGAGCCCGCTGAAACTCAGTGAGATTGGCAGCATCCTGGCACCGGCGGCCGCTCGTGCGTCGTGGGTGGCGACGTACTGTCTGAGTTTCGCGGTTTCATTCGGCGCCATGCCGCGATTGACGAGCTGCTGGGCGAAGGCGTCCCAATTCAACTGCGGCAGGATGGCGACAAATGACTGGTCCAGCCGATTCCATTGCGGGAATTTGTTGAGATCGATTTTGTAGCTGCCATCGCCGCGGCTCACGAGGCCGATGACCGACACATCGCCGAGCGGACGGTGAGTGTCGATGGCCTGCTGGATCTGCCAGGCGAGGTCGAATCTTTCCCCCGCCAGCGTGCGGTTGGTGATGAGTTGTTCGGCGCCGGCGCCCTCGAGCTCGCTGAAGCGCGCCGAGAACGATTGCGCCTGCGTACGCAGCGTGCCCGCGTCCTTCATGAGCGGCGCTTTGAGTTTCTCGTCGAAGTCCGCGGCCAGCACGACTCCGCCCGCGCTCGCGAGCAGTAGCAGCAGGCTCGCGGCGAATCCCCGACGAACGGGCGGTCGATGCCGTGGATGATGGATTCCCGGGTAATGATGACGATTCCGTTCGACGTGCATGTGTTCGCTCCTTCGGTTGCTAGTGATGGCAGGGGAGTTCGTCCCCAGCCGGCAGCTTATTCCAGGCAGCATCGGCCGCATCACCCGATCGGGTGACCAGTCGGCATTTGCACCGCGATCGCCCAGCTACACGACGCACGCCTCACAAAGCTCGCCGCGGAGTTTCTTGTTAAGCTGCCCCGCGTGAGCACAACACCAAGAATCGCTCTCGTCGCGGGCGCCACTGGCCTCGTCGGCGGATTTCTCATCAACACATTGATCAACGCGCCGGAATACGCGCGCGTCTACGCGCTCACGCGCCGCCCTTTTGCCAAAGACCATTCAAAGCTTGCCAATCGCATCGTCATCTTCGAACGCATGGCGCAGCAGTTGAAGGGCCTGGTCGCGCACGACGCGTTCTGCTGCATCGGCACCACCATCGCGGATGCCGGTTCGCAGGAGGCATTTCGCGAAGCGGACGTCGATGCCGTGCTGCTGTTCGCGCAGGCGGCGCGCGCCGCGCAAGCGAGCCGCTTCGTCGTGATCTCATCGGTCGGCGCGAACTCGGATTCGAAAAAGTTCTACCTGCGCACCAAGGGCGAGATGGAAGAAGCCGTGTCGGGCCTGGGGTTCGCCTCGGTCGACATCCTGCAGCCCAGCCTGTTGTTAGGACCTCGCAAGGCGGTGCGGCCGCTCGAGATCGCCGGCCGTGTGTTCGCGCCGCTGATCAATCCGCTGCTGACAGGGTCGCGCGAACAGTTCCGCGCAATCCCCGCGGAGACCGTGGCGCGCGGCATGCTGGGCGCGGCGCGGCGTGGCGGTCGGGGCATCTACCGCTACACCTACGGGGCGATCTGCCAGCTGGCCGAGATACGTCCGCCCCAGTCCGCGCTCGCACAATCGGCCAAAAAGAAGCCCGCCTGAACCCAAGTGCAACGGCAACCGTGACGCGGCGCGCATTTGCCACGACCGGCATTCCGTAAAGTCGGGCCGACATCAGGGATGCGCGTCACGCGTTGCATGGACGCAACCTAAGCCCATGGGAATTCGATGAGCGGCAATCCGTACAGCTCGGTCTTGCGCAGCAGCCTCACGCGTCGGCTGTGGCTCATCATTTCTGTCGCGATGCTGATTCCGGTAGGGCTCGCGGTACTGTCGCGCTGGTTCGATGCCGAAGAGCGTCGCGCGACCCAGCAGAACCAGGAACTGACCACGCTGTCGCGCGAGAAGGCCTCGACGCTGCTGTTCAACTCGCGCGGCGTTCCTGACGATTACGCGCGCGGTCTCGATGGGCGCTACCTGGTTGTGCTCGACGGTGGCGGCAACGCACGCTTCAGCAGCAGTACCGTGCCCGAGGATCTCGTGCAGTTGTTCGGCCGGCGCGCGCCGCATGCGGTCGACGCGCCCGGCGGTACCACCATCCTCGCCTGGTATGCAGCGGGCCGTGAGTGGCGCGGCGCGATGACGTATGTGCCGGCGAATACACCGGGCGATCTGCTGTCGGCGAATACGGTGATCGTGTTCGCGCCGGAAGCGACTTTCGGCACGACGTTCACCGAACTCGCGTCGATCTCGTTGGGCCTCACGGCACTCGCCATCGCCGTCGCATTCGCCGTGGCCACCATCATCAGCGAGCGCTATCTGCCGCCGCTGCGTTCGATTCAGCGCGGCCTCGCACGGCTGCGCGAGCGCCGATTCGAATCCCTGCCGCGCAGCATGGTGGAGGAATTCGCGCCGCTCGAACGCGAGTTCAATCTCACTTCGCTCGCGCTGCAGCGCGACTGGCGCGCCTTCGAAGTGCTGGGTGAAGTCGATCGCGCGTTGCTGGCCGCCAGCGAAATCGATCGTGCGCTCGATGTGATTCTTCCCAAATTTCGCGAGCTGACACGCGCTCAGTGCGTGGGCGTGATCCTGCTGGACCCGACCGCGCATGCGCACGGCCGCATGTTCATGGCCGCGCTCGGCGCCGACGAGCTGCCGGTGCAACGCGTGACCTTCGACCCGGCGATGATTTCCACCGTGCGCGAAGCGCCCGAGGGGTTGACGATTGCGCGTATCGAAGAAGCGCGGCACGCGTTCCTCGCCTCGATGCGCGATGCCGGCGCCGAATTCTTCTGGCTCTGGCCGGTGGTCGACGAAGATCGGCTCAGCGCCTTGCTCATCGTGGGTTATCACAGCGAACCGGCGCGCGATCCGGCGGTGGCGACCTATGGCGCGGCCTTCGCCGAACGCCTGCGCGCTGCGCTATCCAATTCTGCGCGCGACGAGCGGCTGTATCGCCAGGCGCACTACGATCCGCTCACGCAGCTGCCGAACCGCGCCTTGTTCCGCGATCGTCTGGCGCAGGAACTCGCGGCCGCGACTACGGGCCTGACGCGCGGCGCACTCATGTACGTCGATCTCGATCACTTCAAGCGCGTCAACGACACGCTCGGCCACAGCGCCGGCGATCAGTTGCTGTCGATCGTGGCGCATCGCCTGAAGGCCTGCACGAAGGAGGGCGATACGGTGGCGCGCCTCGGTGGCGACGAGTTCACCGTGCTGCTGCGCAATGTCGGCGATCCGGACACCGTGCGGAACATCGCCGATCGCGTGATCCGTTCGCTGGCGCTGCCCGCGAATATCGGCGGCCGCGATTACCAGATGCGCGCCAGCGTCGGCGTCACGTTGTTCCCCGACGACGGTGGCGACCTCGAAGACGTCATCCGCCAGGCGGATCTCGCCATGTATCGCGCCAAGGCGCAGGGGCGCGGCCGCGCCATCTTCTTCGAACGCGAGATGGCGCAGCGGCGCGCCAGCTTCACCGACAGCGGATTGCATCGCGCGCTGCGGCGGCGCGAACTGTCGCTGTTCTACCAGCCGCAGTTCTCGCTCAATGACAACCGCCTGTGCGGCGTCGAGGCGCTGCTGCGCTGGCAGACGCGTTACGACGGCATCAAACTACCCGGCGAATTCATTCCCGCTGCCGAACATTCCGGCCTGATCACCGACATCGGCGGCTTCGTGCTCGATTCGGCCTGCAGCCAATACGCCGAATGGATGCGCGCCGGCATCGCGCCGCGCATGTTTTCGGTCAACGTCTCCGTGCAGCAGCTCAAGGACGGCAATTTCGTGCGCATGGTGCAGAGCGCGCTGCACCAGCACGGCATTCAACCGGCGAGCCTGGAGCTCGAGATCGTGGAATCGGTGCTGGCGGATGCCGAGGTCGAAGAGCCGCTACGTGCCATTGCGGCGCTCGGCGTGAAGCTCGCGCTGGACGACTTCGGGACGGGATACTCGTCGTTGAACTATCTGCGCCGCTACCCCGTGCATACCGTCAAACTTGACCGCAGTTTCCTGGAAGACGTCCCACAGAACGATTCCGCCGGTTCACTGGTCGAATCCGTCATCACCATGGCACATACCCTTGGAAAACGCGTGACGGCCGAAGGCGTGGAAACGGGCGCGCAGCTCGAATTCCTGCGTTCGCGCGGCTGCGAATCGGCGCAGGGCTTCTATCTGGCGCGCCCGATGTCGGCGTCGGCGATGACCGAAATCCTCGAATCACGGCGGCCCGACTCGGAGATCGGAGATGCGCGCGCCGCGAGCTGAGAGGGGACAGATGTATTTAGCAACGATATGAGCCCGAAACTTCGCCACATATCGTCGCTAAATAAATCGGTCCCCTGCCTGCTGACCGCATTCCTGTTCGCCGCCTGCGCCTCCGCGCCAGCGCCGCAACCCGCGCCCGCTCCCACGCAAACTCCCCCGAGCGTCGACGCCAGACCCGACGACGATTGGGACGGCAGCGGCGGCGCCGTCAACATGCGCAATCGCGGCGAGGCCCTCGCCGACTTCGCGCTGCGCCTGCGCGGCACGCCCTATCGCTACGGCGGCGCATCTGTCGATGGATTCGACTGCAGCGGACTCGTGTTCTATGCGCATCGGCAGCTCGGCCTGCGCGTGCCGCGTACCTCGCGCGAACAGGAAGAAGATGCCGAGAACGTGAAGCCTGGAAAATTGCGCCGCGGCGACCTGGTGTTCTTCAAGGTCGGGAGCCGCCGCGTGAATCACGTGGGAATTTATATCGGGAAGAAACGCTTCGTGCATGCGCCGGGCGCCGGCAAGCCGGTGACGATCAATTCCCTCGATGACGAGTTCTATGCGACCAGATTTTTTTCCGCCGGCCGCTATTGGGACCGATTGCCGCGCTGATATTGCGACGCAAGAAAACCAGCTGTTATGTCGTATTTCTCTTAGTGGGATGAATATTTCGGTCTGCGTTCTGCGACAGCGTGCTCAGTTTCGCCGTTGACCGTATATGCGATGGTTCGCACACTCCAAGGCGAGTGAGTAATGAATCGCGTCCGGGAAGGGGCGCGGTTCCGTCAGGGCATTCGGGGAAAGAATCCACCACATGAGCGCAAAGCCAGATTTCGTCGTCAACACACTGACGCGACCCACAGCAGGAGCCGCGACGGGCGGTTTCGTGATCAATCTGACTTCGTCGACGACGCCGATGGCGCTGTCGCAGCCGAAGGACCCGACGCTCGCTCAATACGTCTTCTTTGTCAGTCGCCGCCGTGAAGATGGCCGCGAACGATTCCGCCTGCACATGGGTTACTTCGAGACGCAGCAGGCCGCCGAAGAGATGCTGCAGATCGTGCGCGAGATTTATCCGCAGGCGTGGGCCGGCGAAGCGCCCGGCAAGAAACTGCGGGCTAACAACCCTTCGGCGCCGCAAGGCACGGCGCCGCCACCGGCCGCGCCGCGCGCCGCCGCTCCTGCGCCGACACCGGCCGCTGCGCCCGTGGCGGCTGCACCCGCCGCCCCCGCGCCGGAGGAAACTCGTCATCCTTTCGCTTCGACCCCGCCGCCGGCCGCCACGGCCGAATTCGAAGAACCGTTCGTCCTCCCCGACGAAGAGCCCTCATTCAAGCCGGTCGATGTGCCGGTCATCCATCCGCCGGTGGCAAAACCGGTAGTTAGCCCGCCGTCCCGGGCCGCAGCGCCGCCTGCGGTGAAGGCTCCGGTAGCGAAGGCACCGACACCGAAGCCTGCGCCCCCCAAGGCTGCCGTGAAACCCGCGGCGCCCGCCACCAAGCCGGTCGCGAAAGCGGTGGCACCCAAACCCGCAGTGGCCGCCGCTGCGAAGCCGGCCGCGCCAAAAGCGACCACGCCGGCCAAGCCGCCGGTCGTCGCGCCGAAGATTGCCGCAAAAGTTTCCGCGCCCGCGCTGAATGCCGCGGCACCCGCTCTGAAGCCTGCCGCGCCGGGTGTACCGAAGGCCCCGCCGCCGGTACAGGCTGCCGCGCTCCCGGTCGCGACGACGGCTCCGAAAGCTCCGCCGCCGGAGCCGACCGTGCAGATGCCGACGATGTCCGCGACGCCCTCGCTCACCAACATGCGCCAGGTGATCGAGGAGCTCGACGATCTTTCGGACACCCAGACGATTCGCCTGCTCGAGCGTCATTCGCCTTATCGCGAGGGCTCGCAGGAAGCGTCGGTCGACGAGGCGATCCGGGTCATCAAGCCCGAAGACAAGCAATCGATGCAGGCGATCAAGAGCGAAGTGAAGCGCAACGCTCCGGTGCTGTTTGCCGTGCAGCTCGACTGGTCGGTCACTCCATTCGACATGGCGAAGGTCGCGCCGCTCGCCATCTTCAACGCCTATACGCTCTACACCACCGAGGCCAATCGCGAGGGCCGCACCTGGTTCGGCCTGCGTCTCGGGTTCTTCAGCGATGCCGTCTCCGCCAAGCAGGTGGCGTACTACGTGCGCTCCGACTTCAAGACCGTGTCCGTCGTGCCCGTGACGACTCTCGAAAAAGAACGCGCCAACGACCTCAACGCCGCGCGCAGCGGCATTCATCGCGCCGCGACCATCAAGGAAGGCCCCGCGCCGACGCCGGCTTCCATGTCCCAGTCGAACGCCAGCGGCGTGTTCAAGCTGCTCGAGGACGACCTGCCGGCCATGATCGAGCAGGACATCGACGGCGAGACTTCGCCGCGCTTCGGCAAGCAGCCAAACGCACCCGCGGCAGCGCCCGCGAAGGCCGCCGCGCCCGCCGCCCCGGAAATGAAGAAACCGCCGGCTTCCAAGGCCCGCAAGCCGGGAGCGCGTGGCGCGAAGCGCGATGCGCATGCCCGTGTCGACGAAGAAACGCTGGACCAGACCCTCGAAATCCTCGGCGCAAACACGCTCGAAATCACCAACGACAGCACCCGCGACACCGGCGTGCGGCATCTGCGCGTCAAGGTCGACAAGAAAGGTTCGAAGTTCGCGTCGCTGATCGAACGCCTGTCCGGCAAGACGCGCTAGGCCAGCACCACTTCCACGCCGCGCGCGCGAATCGCTTCGATCGCGCGCGCATCGGCGCCCTTGTCGGTGATCAGCAGGTCGACCGCATCCACGGGCGAGATCACCGAAAGATTCCGGCGCAGCAGCTTCGACGAATCCGTCACGGCGATCACCTTGCGCGCGATGCGGATCATCTGTGCGTTGAGCTGCGCCTCGAGCACGTGGGGAGTCATCAGGCCGACTGCCGGGTCCAGACTATCTACTCCCAGGAACAGCGTGTCAGCCTGCAGGTCGCGGATCGCGTTCTCGGCCGGCGGCCCCGACAGCGACCAGGAACGCCGGCGCAGCACGCCGCCCGGAATCACGAGGTTGATGAACGGCGCGCTCGCCAGCAGCACGGCGATGTTCAACGCGTTCGTGATCACGTTCAACGATTCGAACTTGAGGCCGCGGATCAGCCGCGCGATTTCGGCGGTCGTGGTGCCGGAATCCAGGATCACCGTTTCGCCGTCGTGAATGTGCCCGATCGCGGCCGTCGCGATGCGCATCTTTTCCGCGCGATGCATGCTCTGCTTGATGTCGATCGGCAGTTCGTCGCTCTCCTGCCGCGGCAGCGCGCCGCCGTGCACTCTAACTAGTGCGCCGATGTCGTCGAGCGCGGCGAGGTCCGCCCGGATGGTCACGGCCGAGACCGCGAATTTCTGCGCGAGCTCCGCCACGCCCACCTGCGCACGCTCCTGCAGCAGGCCGCGAATCTTCCGGCGTCGTTCCTCGAGTCCCAGTACCTGTTTCACTGCCACCCCTCAATACGAAAGCAAACGAAAGTTATTTGTTCTTGCGAAAATTGGCAACTAGTCTCTTTGCGAACTCGTTAATCAGGGACGCGCTTTCATGAATAAGAAAACCATCACGGTGGCGTTCGCGCTGCTCGCGAGCACAGGCCTCTACGCTGCCGACACCGCGCCGGCGGGTCCCGCGAACGACAGCGAGACACTCGACGAAGTGGTCGTGGTCGGTACGCGCGCTGCGCTGGTCGAGTCCCGCGATCTCAAGAAGAGCGCCGGCATCGTGCAGGACTCCATCGTGGCCGAAGACCTGGGCCGCTTTCCCGACGCCAATGTCGCGGACTCGTTGTCGCACGTCACCGGCATCACGATTTCGCGCACGCGCGGCGGCGAAGGCCAGTACGTCAGTATTCGCGGCCTCGGGCCCTCGTACAGCATCGTGACGCTGAATGGCCGCATCCTCGCCACCGACGGCGACGGCCGCGAATTCGCCTTCGACGTGCTGCCCTCCGAGGTGATTTCCGGCGCCGACGTCTACAAGTCCGCCGACGCGTCGCATCTCGAAGGCAGCATCGGGGGCACGATCAACCTCAGTTCCGCCAAGCCGCTCGACCAGGTGGGCCGCCACATCCGTTTCTCGATCGACGGCGACTACAACGACCTGTCGGAGGAAAACGGCTACAAGGCGAGCGCGGTGTTCAGCGACACATTCGCGGGCGACACCATGGGCCTGATGCTCACGGCGACCTACCAGGACGTCACGGATCGCTCCGACGCCGTGCAGGAATTTTCCATCAACCCGGATTCACCCGGGGAGTTCGATGCGAACGGCGATGGCGAGATTTCCGAGGACGAGAGCGGCTTGTTAGGCCTGTGCTGCACGAGCTTCGGCGCGCGCATCCAGAACAAGAAGCGCACCGGCGTCACCGGCGTGTGGCAGTGGAAGCCCTCCGATACGTTCAGTACCAGTGTCGACGCGATGTTCACGCGGCTCGACGCGCCGACCGTCGGCTATCACCAGTCCTACTACGTCGAAGATTCGATCCTCGATGAGGATACCGGCCTGCATCGCTGGAGCGATGTGAGCATCAACGATCACTGGGTGAACGGCATGACCGTCGCCGAGCTCGTTCCCGAGATCTCCACCATCACGGAATACCGCGTCGTCGATACGACGCAGTTCGGCTGGAACGCCGAATGGAAACCCACGGACAAACTCGGGTTCACGTTCGATGCGTATCGATCGAAGTCGGTGCGCGACTCCGGCGGCAAGGACACCTGGGTGGTGTCGGGCATTGCCGGTGACAACACCGCGCGCGTCGACATGAACAGCAACGGGCTGCCGGACATCACCGTCACGCTCGAAGACGGGCGCGACCTCGCGACCGCACTCGCCGCCGGCGAGCTCGGCAACGACGACTATGGATTGCATTACATCGGGCTGTCCGGCACGGACGTCGAAGACACGGTCACGGGTTTCACGCTCGGCGGCACGTTCGAGGTCGACGCGGGCGCGTTCAAATCACTGTCGTTCGGTGCGGCGCGCACCGAGCGCACCAAGGTGCGCAATACGGTAGAGAACGACACCAACGGCGGCTCCTGCCAGTACTGCAACCAGTACGCCACGACGTTTACCTCGCTGGGCGCCGACGTGGTGCGCAGCGTGTCGCTGCCGAATTTCATGCGCAACGGGGGCGGGCATTTCCCGCGGACCTTCATCCGATTCGATGTGCCGGCCTATCTACAGGCGCTGCACGCGCTCGACGGCCAGCCGATGCTCGACGAGAACGGCGATCCGACCGGCGACCTCTACGATGCCGACAACACGCTGCCGGAACTGAACCCGGTGCAGTCGTACGACGTGGAGGAAGACACCAATGCGCTGTTCGTGAAGGCGCAGCTGGGTGCCGACTCCTGGTATGCCAGCGCCGGTGTGCGCTGGATATCGACGGATACCACCGCGCGCACGGCCATCAACGATATCGTGTTCGTCGACGACCCGACGCCGGAAGTCCCGACCTCGAGTCCCGATGTGACCTACAGCGAGGCCGAGCCGTTGACGCAGAAGGGCAGCTACAGCAAGTTGCTGCCGTCGTTCAATGCGGGCTACTGGTTCAGTCAGACCCTGGTGCTGCGCGGCGCCGTTGCACGCGTGATGGCGCGCCCATCGTTGAACCAGCTCGCGCCGACGCGCACCGACAACACGCTCGATCGTACTTTTTCCGTGTTCTACGATGGCAATGCGGATCTCGAACCGGTGTTCGCCGACCAGGCGGACCTGTCGCTCGAGTGGTACTTCGATGACAAGTCCGTGCTGAACGCCGCGGTGTTCTGGAAGAACATCAAGGGCTTCATCACTTATGAACTGCTGGAGAACCAGGACATCGGCGTGATCGGCAACGTCGGCGGCGCGGGCGATGCGCCCATCCTCTACGACGTCAGCCGGCCCATCAACGGCGACAAGGCCAAGGTGCTGGGCTTCGAGCTCGGCGGCCAGCATTTCTTCCCGAGCGGCTTCGGATTCCGCGCGAGCTACACGTATACCGACACAAAGGCCTACATCGACGGCGTGCACGTCGGGCAGCTGGAAGGCGTCTCGAAGACCGCGATCTCTGCCGCGCTCATGTACGAGCAGGGGCCGTGGGATGCGCAGCTGGCCGCGGACTACAACGGCGAGAACACCGAAGTCACCGACGCGGTAGGCGGGCTCTCGCAGATTGCCGAGCCCATTACCTGGGTGACGGCTTCGGTGCAGTACGCGATCAACGACGCGCTCAGCGTGTCGCTCGAGGGGCGCAATCTCACCGACGCGCGCTACCGTGCGAACCTTGGCCGCTCCGATATTCTCGCCGGCTTCGAAACCTGGGGCCGGACCGTGATCGCCAGCGTCAGCATGAAATTCTGAAGCATCAGCAGTGCGCAAACTGACAGGGCTCATGTTGCTTGCGTTTACGTTGATGCTGCCCGTGACATCCGTGCTGCGCGCGCAGCCGAAGCCGCCCGCGCCCAGGAGCAACGGTCTGGCGTTGACGCCACCGATGGGCTGGAGCAGTTGGAATGACTTCGGCGACGAAATCACCGAGCAGATCGTGCTCGAGACGATCGACGCCATGGTTGCGAACGGCATGCGGGATGCGGGCTATGTGTTCGCGAACCTGGATGACGGCTGGCAGCGCTACAAGGGCGCGCGCCAGGAACATCCGCTCGAGTTCGACCCGGTGAAGTTTCCGCGCGGCATCAAGTACCTCGCCGATTACGCGCACGAGCGCGGCATGAAGCTTGGTATCTACTCGGGCCCGGGGCAAACTACCTGCGCCGGTTACACCGGAAGCATAGGGCACGAAGCCCAGGACGCGGCGCTATTCGCATCCTGGGGCATCGATCATCTCAAGTACGACAGCTGCTGCTCGCACCGCGCCGCACCGCAGGCCGAACTGCAAAGAGTCTTCCGCACCATGTCGAACGAGCTCATGAAGCAGAAGCGCGGCATCGTGCTGCATGCCTGCCACTGCGGCTGGGGTGACATCTGGAAATGGGCCGCGGACCTTGGTGTGAATCACTGGCGCATCGGCCAGGACATCTCCGACGACTTCAACTACCCGGGCAACCGCGAGAAGTACTATTTCGACGTGCTCGATCAACTCGATCGCGGCGTGGGTCTCGAGCAGTACTCAGGCCCCGGCCACTGGAACGACTACGACATGCTGATCGTCGGGCTGAACGGCAAGAGCCGCCAGCTGGTCGGCACGGGCGCGTCGAACACGGAGTACCGCACGCATTTCAGCCTGTGGGCGATGGTGGATTCGCCGCTGCTCGTGGGTTCCGACGTGCGGCATCTCGACGCGTACACGCTCGCGACCCTGACCAATAAAGAGATCATCGCGCTCAACCAGGATAAGGGCGGCTCGATCGCGGAACGCGTGGTGGACAACGGCGAGCAGCAGATCTTCTCGAAGGAGCTGGAAGATGGAAGCGTCGCCGTACTGCTGCTCAATCGCGGCGCGGCCACGGCCGACATGACCTTCCTGCCGAGGCGCGATCTCGGCGCGCCGATGGATCGCTTTTCCGTGCGCGACCTGTGGGCGCATACCGACCTGGGCTCGCACGACACCGCGTTCACGACCGAAGTGCAAAGCCATGAGGCGCGCGTATTCCTGATCCGCCAGCTGGCCACCAGCGTCAATGGCCGCTTGCAGCCCGATGCCACGGCACACTAGGTAGACCATGCGCCACTGGCTGACTCATGCATTGATCACGATGCTCCTGTGGGGCGTGTGGGGTGCGTTCGCGGGGTTGCCCGGCGAGCACGGCATCCCCGAGACGGTGAACTACGTGATCTGGGCGCTGACCATGATCCCGCCGGCGCTGATCGTGATGAAGATGAGCGGCGAGGCGCTCAAGCGCGATTCGCGCTCGATTGCACTCGGGCTCGCGATCGGCGTGCTCGGGGCGGGCGGTCAGCTGCTGCTGTTCCACGCCGTACGCATCGGCCCGCCTTATCTGATCTTCCCTATCATCTCGCTGTCACCCGCATTGACGATCGCGCTGGCGTTCGGCCTGTTAGGCGAACGCACCGGCAAGCTCGGCCTGCTCGGCATCGCGCTGGCGTTGTTGTCGCTGCCGCTGTTCGACTACCGGGCCGACGGCGAGGCGGCGGGATACGGCCTGTGGTTCCTGATGGCGGTGGCAATCCTCGTGGCCTGGGGTGCGCAGGCATATTTCATCAAGCTGGCGAACGCGACGATGGATGCTGCCAGCATCTTCTTCTACATGACGCTGAGCGGCCTCTTGTTCATTCCGGTCGCGCTGGCAATGACGGATTTCTCGCAGCCGATCAATAGCCACGTGGATGGCTGGGGCCTTGCCGCGGTCATTCAGTCGCTGAACGCCGTTGGCGCATTGACGCTGGTATTCGCATTCCGCTACGGCAAAGCCATCATCGTCTCGCCGCTGGTGAATGCGGGCGCGCCGCTGTTGACCGCCTGCATCTCGCTGGGATTGGCCGGCATGATGCCGGGCCCCTTGAAGTTCGCAGGGATCGCACTCGCGCTGGTGGCGGCGCTGTTGCTGGCGCTGCAACCCGAAGAGCCGACGAAAGGGCAGAAGGCATGAAGGCCCTGGTCGACATCCTGGCGCGGCACAAGCGCGGCGAGGGCGCAGGAATCTACTCGCTGTGCACGGCTCATCCGTGGGTGATCGAAGCGGCGATGCACGAGGCGAAGAACACCGGCACGCCATTGCTGATCGAAGCCACCTGCAACCAGGTGAACCAGTACGGCGGCTACACCGGCATGACGCCGGTAGCCTTTCGCGACTTCGTGCACGCGATTGCCGATCGCGTGGGCCTCGCACGCGAGCGCGTGTGGTTAGGCGGCGATCACCTCGGGCCGAACGTCTGGCAGAAGGAGCCGGCCGAAGCCGCGATGCAGCGTGCCGACGAGCTGGTCGACCAGTACGTTGCCGCGGGCTTCCGAAAAATCCATCTCGATTGTTCGATGGCCTGCGCCGACGATCCGGCGCCGCTGCCGGAGGCGCTGATCGCGTCACGCGCGGCGCGGCTCGCAGGTATTGCCGAGCGCGCCTGGCAGCGCGCCGGTGGTGAGGCGCCGGTCTACGTGATCGGTACCGAGGTGCCGATTCCCGGTGGTGCGGCGGAAGAGCTGCAGCAGTTGACGGTGACATCGCCCGAAGCCGTAGCGTTCACGATCGAAACGCATCGCAAGGCGTTCGCCGCCGCGGCGCTCGATTCCGCGTGGCCGCGCGTGATCGCGCTCGTGGTGCAGCCGGGCGTCGAGTTCGACCTGCACAAGGTCGTGGACTATCAACCCGACAAGGCGCGTACGCTTGCGGCCTGCATCGAGCGCGATCCGCAATTCGTGTTCGAGGCCCATTCCACCGACTACCAGACGGCCGAGAATCTGGCAGCCCTCGTGCGCGATCATTTCGCGATCCTGAAAGTGGGGCCGGGCGCCACCTTCGCGCTGCGCGAAACATTATGGGCGCTCGCGGCCATCGAGAGCGAGCTGCCCGGACTCGCACATCCTTCGAGACTTCCCGAGGTGGCGTTGCGCGTGATGCGCGAGAATCCCGCGCAATGGCGCGGGCACTACCATGACGCGGCCAATGAGTCGCTGGACCTGGCCTACAGTCTCAGTGACCGTATTCGCTACTACTGGCCGCACCCCGAAGTCGCCCAATCGTGCGCAAGATTGTTAGAGAATCTCAGGAGCCGTTCTTTGCCGCTGACACTGGTGAGCCAATACCTGCCGCGCCAATATGCAGCGATCCGTGTACGCGGGCTCGACCCGTCGGTCGATGCGCTGCTGCGGGATGGCGTGGCCGAGTCGATCCGGCCGTACGTGCGGGCGTGCGGAGCATGAGCGCGGAAATGAAAGTGACGGGCGGCGAGTGGACTGCGCGGGAAATCGCGCAGCAGCCGGCCGTGTGGCTCGAGGTTGCAGATCTCGTGGCGCGTGAACGCGCCCGGCTCGATGCCTTCATTGCGCCGCTGCTGGCCGATGCGGGAGTGCGCATCGTCCTGACCGGCGCCGGTACTTCTTCGTACATCGGTGGCTGCCTCGCTCCCGGCCTGGCAGGGAAGCTGGGCAGGCGGGTCGACTCCGTCGCCACCACCGATCTCGTATCCGGGCCGCATCTGTATCTGCAGCGGGACGTGCCCACCTTGCTGGTGTCGTTCGCGCGCTCGGGCGGCAGTCCGGAAAGCGTCGCCGCGGTCGAGCTCGCCGACCGCGCGCTCGATCATGTGCATCACCTCGTGATCACCTGCAACGCCGCCGGGGCGCTCGCGCAACGCATGACCGCGGCGCGCAATGCCTGCGTGCTGGTGTTGCCCGATGCGACCAACGATCGCGCGTTTGCGATGACCTCGAGCTTCACCTCCATGGTGCTGGTGGCCGCGCTGATATTCGGCGCGATTCCCGCCAGCGCCGTAGCGGCGCTGGCGCGTGCCGGCGACGCCGCATTGCCGCGCGCGCGGCTGCTCGCCACGGAACTCGCCGCGCGGAGTTTCGAGCGCGTGGTCTACCTGGGCAGCAATTCCTTGCAGGCGCTGGCGGCCGAGTCCGCGCTCAAGATGCTCGAGCTCACCGACGGGCGTACGGTGGCGGTGTCGCAGTCGACGCTCGGGTTCCGCCATGGCCCGAAGACGATCGTCAACGCGCGCACGCTGGTGGTGATGTTCGTGTCGAACGATCCCTACACCCGCGCCTACGACCGGGATCTGCTCGATGAATTGCGCCGCGAAGCGCGCGCCGGCGCCATTGTCGCAGTGGGCGCGCCCACGGGCGTGGCCCAAGGCGACCGGCTCGAATTACCCGGCACGGACGACATGAACGACCTGGCGCTCGCGCTGGTCGATGTCGTATTCGCGCAGTTGTTAGGCTTGAACCAGTCGTTGCGGTTCGGTTTGACACCCGACAACCCCAACGCCAGCGGGGTCGTCAGCCGCGTCGTACAGGGCGTCACGGTTCATCCATGGTCGCGTGAGCTCGCCGATGTTTCTCGGCGTTGACGGTGGCGGAACCAAGACTGCATTCGTGCTGGTCGATGCACGCGGCGGAATCCGCGCGAGCCACGTGATCGGCAGCGTCAGTCATCTGTCGGAAGGATTCGAGCGGGCTGCCGCGCTGCTCGCGGAGGGCACGCGCGCCGCCATCGAGCGTGCCGGCACCGCCACCACCCAGATCGATTTCGCGTTTTTCGCGCTCGGCTCCTACGGCGAAGACAGCGCTGTGACCGCGCGGCTCGATGCCATGCCCGGAAGTCTGTTCGATGCGGGCCGCTTTCGCTGCGGCAACGACATGCTGGCCAGTTGGGCGGGCTCGCTGGCCTGCGAGGACGGTATCAGCGTCATCGCCGGCACCGGCTCCATGGCCTATGGAGAGTACGCCAGCAGATCCGCGCGCGCGGGCGGCTGGGGAGAACTGATCGGCGACGAGGGCTCGGCGTACTGGATCGCGCGCGAAGGCATGAATCTCTTCTCGCGCATGAGCGATGGGCGCGCGCCGCGCGGGCCGTTGCTCGCCCTGGTACGCGATCGGCTGGGGCTCGACGTCGATCTCGATCTGTGCGCGCGGATCTATGGTGGCCATGCCAATGCGCGCGGTACGTTTGCCCAGTTTGCGCGGCTGGTGCACGAAGCCGCGGACCGTGGCGATGCCGGGGCGCGCGCGATCTTCATGCGTGCCGCCGCGGAACTGGTCGACACCGTCATGTCGGTGCGTCGCGCGCTCGAGGTGCCGCCGTCCGTATCGCTGCCCGTGTCGTATTCGGGCGGCGCATTTTCGGGATCGGCATGGCTGGTCGATGCGTTCAAGGTGGCGCTGGCCGGCGCCGCGGAGCCGTTCGAGTGCCGCGTGCCGCAGTTTCCACCGGTCGTAGGCGCAGCCTTGTACGCGGCGCGGCTGGCCGGCACGCCGCTCGATGCCGCGGCGTTGGCGAGCCTGCGGGTGAGTTGCACAGAAGCGAGGTTGCCGTCATGAAGCATGCAGTGTTGTGTTTGTTGGCTCTCGGTGTCACCACGCTCGCGTCGGCGGCGCCGCCCACCTACCGCGAATCCGATTTCGCGCGAGTCGAGAAAGTGGACACCCACATGCATCTGCGCGGCGCACTACCCGTGTTCATGGCGCGCGCGCAGGCCGACAACTTTCGCATACTGACGATCAACGTGAACTACGGGGACTTCCCGCCGCTCGACCTGCAGCTGCGCGATGCCGTCGCGCTGCATACGGCGTACCCGTCGGTGGTTGCGTTCGCTGCGACCTTCGATGCCAAGGGCAGCGAGAGCCCGGACTGGCTGCCGCGCACGCAGCGCAAGCTGGACGAGGCACTCGCGCAGGGTGCCGTTGCCGTCAAAGTGTGGAAGGACATCGGCATGCAGTGGCGCGACGCCGATGGCCGCGCGGTCATGATCGACGACGCACGCTTTGCGCCGATCTTCACGACGCTCGCCGAGCGCGGCGTGTGCGTGCTCGGTCACCAGGGTGAGCCGCGCAACGCGTGGCTGCCGCTCGACAAGATGACGATCAACGGCGACCGGCAGTACTTCACCGAGCATCCGCAGTACCACATGTTCGCGCATCCGGAGTGGCCGAGCTATGAAGAGCAGCTTGCCGCGCGCGACCGGTGGTTAGAGCAAAACCCGCGCCTGTGTTTCGTCGGCGTGCACCTGGCGTCGCTCGAATGGGACGTCGCGCGTATCGGCGAATTCCTGCGCAAACATCCCTCGGCGTCGGTCGATCTCGCCGCACGCCTGGTGCACCTGCAGCTGCAGTCCGTTGCCGAGCGCGGGAAAGTGCGCGCGTTCTTTATCGAGTTCCAGGACCGCATTCTCTACGGCACCGACCTCGCCAACGGCGAACAGCCGGACGCCGCGTTTGCGGATGAGGTTCACGCCTCGTGGATCGCGGACTGGCGCTTCCTGGCCGGCAATTCCCGGCTGACCTCGACGGATTTCGACGGCACTTTCCGCGGCCTGGCGCTGCCACGCACAGTCATCGACAAGATCTACGGCGGCAACGCGCTGCGGCTGTTTCCGAACGCCTGGAAATAGGGGACATAAGGGGGATTTTCCGAGCATCCCCCGGATTGCCAGTCGCGGACCGGAAACACAGGCCATCGCTTGTAACCGCCGCCATTGCCGGTATTCTTTTCACGTCAGGGAACGGTCTGCGTGAAAACAGCAAGAACATACGCCACGTGCGCTTTCGTCGCCGTACTGCAATCAGCCGCCTGGTCGGCGCCGCAGCCGTACCGCGTCGCGGCCGAGCCCGCCTGGGTCCAGGTCGCGGACGACGCGCCGCTGGCGGCCGCCACGGCGCCGGTCGAGCGGGGCGACGCCGACTATCTATTGGTCGACCACCAAGTGCGGCTCACGCACGTGACCACGCACTACACGCGTTTCGTCGAGCGGCTGGTGAGCCAGGCGTCGGTCGACGCAGGCGCGCAGATCTCGATCGAAATCGACCCCGACCATGAGCGCGTCCTGCTGCACGAGGTGCGCGTGTTCCGCGCCGGCCGCGTGCTCGACAAATTGCGTGACGCGCGCAAATCACTCCTGAATCGCGAAGCAGGGCTCGACGAGGGGCTCATCAACGGGCGCGTCACCCTGCACGTGTTGTTGCGCGACGTGCGCGTGGGCGACGTCCTCGACTATGCGTACAGCGTCGAGCGCACCGATCCCATCCGTGAGCGTGGCTACAACGAATGGTTCAGCACGCAATGGTCGACGCCGGTGCGGCGCTTTCGATTGCGCGTAGTGCGCCCGCAGGACCGGCCGCTGCAGATCAAGGACGAGAGTCAGTTCGCGGCTCCGGCGCAGGCGCGTAACGGCGAATGGCTGGAAACGGTGTGGGACGCGCACGACATCAAGCCGCTGCCCGACGAGGCGCAACGTCCGAAGTGGTTCTTCTACTACCCGCGTATCGAGATCAGCGAGTTCGCGGACTGGAACGCGGTGCGTAACTGGGCCATTCCGCTGTACGCAGTGAAGGCGGGGCCGAGCGCGGAAATGCGCGAGCTGCTCGCCGAGCTCGCGGCCGAACCGGCCCCCGCCGCGCGCATCCTCAAGGCAGTGCGCTTCGTGCAGGACGACATTCGTTACACCGGGCTCGAAATCGGCGCCGGCGCGTACCGGCCGACGCAGCCCGATGTGGTGCTCGCGCGCCGCTACGGCGACTGCAAGGACAAGGTGCTGCTGCTGGTCACGCTGCTGCGCGCCCTCGGCGTCGAGGCGACTCCTGCGCTGGTGAATGCGGGCCACGGACGGGGGATCGCGGAACGGCTGCCCATGCCGAGCGCCTTCGATCACGTGATCGCGCGCATCCATTGGAACGATCGTGACTACTGGGTTGACGCGACCGCAAGCGGCCAGGGAGGTGCGCTCGAAACGCTGGTGCAGGCGGACTTTGGCCTCGCACTCGTGCTCGATGCGAAGGCGGGCGCTCTCGAGCCGATTCCACCGCGCGAGGGCAAGGCCGCCGCGAGCCACGTGCTCGAGACTTACGATTTCCGCAAGGGAACCGACAAGGCCGTGTCCTTCAGCGTGCAGACGGAGTACCGCGACGAGCAGGCGGATGACATGCGGGTGCGGCTGCGCACCGTCACCGCGACCCAGATCGGAAAGGATTATCTGGATTACTACCGCAAGACCTACAGCGGCATCCGTGCCGTCAAACCACTCGGCATCGAGGACGACCGCGCCGCAAATCTGCTGACGCTCGACGAGTCCTACGAAATCGATACGCCGTTTGAAAAGGATGACGAGGGCACGCGCCAGTTCTACATGGAGGCGTTCCTGATCACCGATCGCACCGGTATTCCGAAGGAGACTGTGCGCACGACGCCGCTGGCGCGCTCGTTTCCGCTGCACGTGCGCCACGAAATAGTGGCCTATCTACCTGGAAAGTGGGACATCACCACCGCCAATGTGGCGATCTCCGATCCGGCGTTCGAGTACACGTCGAAAGGAAAATTCCACGACGGCAAGCTCGAGCTCGCGTATGAGCTGCACAACACCGCCGATCACGTGCCGCTCGCGAACCTCAAGAGTTTCCTTGCGCAACTCGACAAGGCGCACGACGACGCGTTTTACCGTCTGACCGATGGCGAGGAGGCGCCGGCGCCGGTCGTGCAGCCCGCTGCCAGGCCAGCCGGTCCGAGCATCGAGATGATCGTGACACTGCTCCTGGGGCTCGGTGTCGGCGTAGCTGTGTCGCTGGCGCTGGCACGCGTACCCTGGCAACTACCCGCGGCGGAATCCGACGCGCCGGTCGGTTTCGGCGGATGGCTCGTACTGCCGATTCTCGGCGCGCTGATAACGCCATTCCTGATGAGCTTCAACATCTGGAAATGGTTCGGCGATATCGGGACCGCCGAGCAGTTCGACGGCATCGCGACGAAAGTGCAGGCGTTCCTGTTACTGGAATTCCTGACGATCAGCGCACTGCTCGTCATGAGCCTGTTCACGCTGTGGTTCATGTTCCGCCGCCTGCGGAGCTTCCCGTTCGCATTCATCGTGCTGCATTCGGGCGGATTGCTGATGCTGGTGCTGGATCTGATTGCAATCTGGTTGCAGGGAGATCACTTGGCAAAAGAACGCCACCAGGCGGTCGTCGCGTTGTCGACCCGTGGCGTATCGTCGCTGCTGTGGATCACCTACATGGCGGTTTCGCAACGCGTCCGCGCCACCTTCATCAGGCCGGAGCGGGCAAGTGACCTTCCGGCCGCCGCGGCGCCAGCTCCGGTCCTGGTTCCGGGGGCGATCGGCGCCTGACTACTTCCTGCCGGGCAGCGCGTGCGCAGCGCTAGCGAGTCCCGGCCGGCGGGACCAGCGCATCGTGGATCGGCGTATTCCATGCGTCCTTGTCGATGTCGTAGACGATGAAGTTGCTGTCGAACTGCCAGTAGGTCCACGCCCAGCCGCGCTTCTCCGCGGCGCGCGCGACGGCAGCGGTGTACTTGATGCGAGCCTCCTGCGGCGCCTTGTCATAGGCGCCGAACTCGCCTAACAGGATCGGGCGGCCTTGTTTCTTCGCCCAGGCCTGCGCGGTATCGAAGTCCCGGTCGATCTTGGCGAGATCTGCCGGTGTGCCCCAGTTGATTCCCGAGAGCTTGGTGTATTCGGGGGCCCAGCTCGCCCCCTGATGTGTGAAGGGATGCGGCTCGTAGTAGTGCACCGAGACGATGATGTGCCGGTCGTTCGCCGGGAGCTCGAGCTTCGGCAGCCAGGACATGTTGTTCCAGAACGCGGGGCCGATCAGCACGTTGCGCGTCGGGTTGGTCTTGCGAATGATGGCCAGCGCTTCGGGAAACAGCGCGTTCCAGTGCTGGTCCATCGCGCCGCTCGGCTCGTTGAGGATCTCGTAGACCACGTTATCTGGCGCGTTCTTGTAGTGCTCGGCGACCTGTGTCCAGAACGCGAGCACGCGCGCGCGGCAGCTGGCCGCATCCCGGCCGCAGTGCTCGTAGTCGTGCTCGTCGAGGATTACGTGCAGGTCCTGCTTCAACGCCTCGTCAACGAGACCGTCGAGGATCGCGAACCAGCTTGCCGGCAGTTCGAGCCGTTCGTTCATGGGCCTGAAGCCGTACAGATTGATGCGTACGGTGTCGAAGCCGCCTTCCTTGATGATCTTGAAGTGCCGCGGCTGGAAGCGCGCCTTCCCGGCGTCCTTCCACAGCGGGTCGTACCCGACGATGTTCACGCCGCGCTTCATCTCCTTCACCTGGTCGATGGCGGAAAGCGGCTGATCGGCGGCCGCTGCCAGCAGCGGCGCCAGCAGCAGCATCGACAGGAACTGTGCGTATCTCATTTCAACCCCTCGTTACTTCTTGCCGAACAGCGCTTCGAGCGCAGCCTTTGACGCATCCACTTCCGCGATGTTGGGCGCCACGTAGGCGCCGACTTTCGGCTTGAAGTGATCGCAGAAATTAGCCTGGATCTTGTCGCGCACTTCTTCGGCGGTGGGTTCGCGGCAGTGCTTGGCGACGCGCGTGTCGTACTCCACGCACAGCCGGCAGACGTGCAGCTCGGAGTGACAGGCCTTGCACTCATCGAGCCGGCGCAACGGCAGCGACAGCGCTTCGAGCGAAGCGCCGCATTTCCAGCAGGTGAGTCCGTGTGCCATGGGGTCAGACCCCAAATTAGCGAATCGCTTTGCCGCGCGCCACACCTGCATGCATTTGCTGGAGCTTTGCGGCTTCCTTCGCGATCGCGGCACGCAGCTCGGCGGGCGCGATTACTTCCATGTCAGCTCCCATGCGCAGCGCCTCGCGGACCGCGTGTGGCAGGCGTTCGAAGGGAATGGTCGCTTCGATCCATTCGTTCGCGGGTGGGGAGGGATGCTGCGCCGCCACTGCATCTGCGCCGGCCGGATTCACATCGCGCAACAGCTGCACGCCGCGCGGCGACAGCCGCACGCGCGCCATCTCGCTGCGCAGACCGGCTTCGAAATCACGGGCGGCTGCGACCCAGAATTTTGCGAGATCAAAGTTGCGCGGGCGTGCATTGGCTTCGTCCGTGATCTCGAGCGTGCGCATGCCAGCCACGCGGTAGATGCGCGTCGTCCCTGCGGCGGCGCCGGCCGCGTACCAGGTGCCGCCCTTCATGACGAGGCCGAGGGGCGAAATCAGGCGTTTCACGAGACCCTTCCAGCTTTCGTAACTGATGCGCACCTGGCGGTCGGACCACACGGCTTCCGCCAGCGTCCGCAGCACTGTCGGCGGCGCGGGCCGCTCGTACCAGGGCGCGGGGTCGAGATGAAATCGCGTCGCGACGCGCTGCGCGAGTTTGCCCTTGCCCGGCGGAATGCTCGCGAGGATCTTGAGGCGCGCGGATTCCGCATCCTCGCCAAGGCCGAGGTCGGCCGCGGCCTGCGCCATGCCGATCAGGGACACCGCATCGGCTTCGGGTGCGGTGAGCCCGGTGAGATTGGTGCGAAATCCGCCCAGCAGCGCGAAGCCTCCATTGCGGCCGCGCTCGGCATAGACGGGCACGCCGGCCGCACCCAGCTGATCGACGTCGCGATAGATCGTGCGCACCGAGACTTCGAGCTCGCGCGCCAAGGCCTCGGCGCTGACGCGGCCGCGGGCTTGAAGGACGATCAGGATGGTGAGGAGTCTGCTGGCGCGCATCGCACGCGTTCACTTGTCGGGCAGCGGGAATTCCTGACATACCCTAGCAGGGTTTGCGGGTTATCTCCGTCGCGTCACGACGCCACGTTTTCCGCTGGGACTGGCGCTGGGCCGCGCCGCGCTCAGGCGCGCGTCCAGTCCATGATCCAGCCCTGGTCCCAGGACTTGCCGCCGTCGCGCGAAACCGCCTGGCGCCAGCGGCAGGATTTCGGTGTGATCAGATCCCAGATGCCTATCCACTTGACGGACTTGCCCTCGACTTCGTCGTCCGACACGAAGATGCCGGCACCGTTCTCGAAGCTGCCCGTCACACCGGGCGAGGCGATCACGCCGCTCTGCGCGTTCACCCAGTGATCCGACCAGACCTTCTTCTCGACGTCGAGCAGGCGCAAACCCATGCCGCTGAAATTTCTCTCGGGTATGCGCAGCTCTTCGACCGAGCCGATGCCGGCGAGGATGCCGTGCACGGTGGCTTCGCCCCTGAACTCGATCCATGCCTTCCCCTCCGTTTTGGGCTTCGGCTGGCGATTGCGAATGCGCCATTCGCCGGACAGCCAGTTGAAGTCGCCAGGCTTGCCCGGCGTCGGACTCGTGGGCAGCGGCGGAATCGGATCGAGCTCAAAGGGTGGAATGTCTGCCGCGCGTGCGCGCCTCGCGTTCGCGAGCCAGGCCGCGCCCAGTGCGATACCGGCGCCGAGGATTGATCTGCGGGTTTCGTACATGCGTATCGTTGTACGCGGGAATACCTGACACCCCGTGGCGGGTATTGGGGTCAGACCCCTTTACGCGAGCCGGTCGCGCAGAAATTCACGCAGCACTTCGCCGGTATGCGACTGCGCAGCTTTCGCAACCACGGCAGCCGGCGGACCGGCGACTACGATCTTGCCGCCGTCATTGCCCGCCTCGGGACCCATATCAATGATCCAGTCGGCCTCGGCCATCACGTCGAGGTTGTGCTCGACGACCACCACGGAGTTGCCCGCGTCCACCAGCCGGTGCAGCACGTGAATGAGCTTCTCGACATCGGCCATGTGCAGACCGACGGTGGGCTCGTCGAGCACGTACAAAGTGTGTTGTGCCTTCTGGCGCGGCGCGCGCCGTTCCTCGCCGCGCACCTTGGCGAGCTCGGTTACGAGCTTGATGCGCTGCGCCTCACCCCCCGAGAGCGTCGGGCTGGGCTGGCCGAGCGTCAGGTAGCCGAGGCCGACATCCTGCAGCAGCCGCAGCGCGTGATGAATCGACGGATGCGCCGCAAAGAACTCCACCGCGTCGTCGATGTTCATGGCCAGCAGGTCGCCGACGGACTTGCCCCGCCACAGGATCGTGAGCGTCTCGCTGTTGAATCGCCGGCCGCGGCACGAATCGCACAGCACCTTCACGTCCGGCAGGAAGTTCATCTCGATCGTCTGCATACCCTGGCCTTCGCAGGCCGGGCAGCGGCCTTCGCCCGTGTTGAACGAGAAGCGGCTCGTGCTGTAGCCCGCGATCTTCGCCTCGGTGGTATTGGCATAAATGCGGCGGATGTCGTCCCAGAATCCGATGTACGTCGCCGGGCACGAACGCGGTGTCTTGCCGATCGGCGTCTGGTCCACCTCGAGCACGCGGTCGACGAGCTCCGCGCCGCGCACGCGCGCGAGTCCGGTCAGCGCGGGTAGTTTGGCGCCGCGCGGCAATTTCGTGGTCAGGCGCTTGAGGTTCGTGTACAGCACGTCGCGCGCCACGGTGGACTTGCCGGAACCGGACACGCCCGTCACCACGACCAGGCGCCCCAGGGGTACGCCGATGTCTTCCTTGTGGACGTTGTGCAACTCGACCCCGTCGAGCCGCAGATGCGGCGCACGCGCGGTCGTCGCGCGCCGCGGCTCGGCGGAATGCATCAACGGATTCTTGAGGAAGCGGCCGGTGATGGAATTCGGATTCGCCTTGAGCTGCTCAATGGTTCCGGCGGCCACGACTTCACCACCGCGCACGCCGGCGCCGGGCCCGAGGTCGATAACGTGATCGGCGCGGCGGATCGTGTCCTCGTCGTGCTCGACGACAACCAGCGTGTTGCGGTTCTTCGCGAGCTCCGACAACGCATCCAGCAGCACCTTGTTGTCGCGCGGATGCAGGCCGATGGTGGGCTCGTCGAGCACGTAACACACACCCTGCAGGTTCGAGCCGAGCTGCGCCGCCAGGCGAATGCGCTGCGCCTCACCGCCCGACAACGTCGGCGCGGAGCGATCCAGCGGTAGATAACCCAAGCCGACGCGCTGCAGGAACGACATGCGCGACTTGATCTCGGCCATCAGATCGCGCGCGATCTCGGTTTCACGCTTGTTGAGCCGCAGCTTGCGCACGAACGCGACGGTCGCATCGATCGCCAGGTGGGTGAGGTCGGCGATGTTGAAGTCGCGGAAACGCACGTGCAGCGCGATCTGGTTCAGGCGCTGGCCATGGCAGCTCTCGCAGCTATGCGCTTCGCCCTCGAGTGATTCATTCCAGGCGTTTTCCTCGCCGCTCTGCTCCTCGTCGAAACCCTCGAGCGCGAGGCCGGTGCCGAAGCAGTCCTCGCACCAGCCGTGCTTGGAATTGAACGAGAACAGGCGGGGATCGAGCTCGGAGAAGCTGGTGCCACAGGAAGGGCAGGCGCGCTTGATGCTGAACACCTGGATTTTTGGCTTCTTCGCGGTCGAGTCGAGATCCAGCACATGCACCAGGCCTTTGCCCATGTCGAGCGCGCGGATCACGTTGCGCTCGAGCAGGTCGGCGCTGTCGCCCTGCACGTTGATCTGGTTGATCGGCAGCTCGATGGTGTGTTCCTTGAAGCGGTTGAGCCGCGGCCACTGGATGGTGGAAATCATCTCGCCATCGACGCGCAGCTGCTTGTGGCCGCGCGCGTTGGCCCACTTCGCGAGCTCGGTGTAGTAACCCTTGCGCGCCACTACCAGCGGGGCCAGCAACATGATGCGCGAACCCTTGTGCTGCTTGAGCAGTCGCTCGGCAATGCTCGCCGCAGTTTGCGGTTCGATGGCGACGTCGCAGGTGGGGCAGAACTGCGTGCCGAGCTTCACGTAGAGCAGGCGCAGGAAGTGGTAGATCTCCGTGAGCGTGGCCACCGTGCTCTTGCGGCCACCGCGGCTGGTGCGCTGCTCGATGGCGACCGTGGGCGGAATGCCGTAGATGGCGTCCACGTCCGGCCGCGCCGACGGCTGCACGAACTGGCGCGCATAGGCATTCAGCGATTCGAGGTACCGTCTCTGGCCCTCGTTGAAGATGATGTCGAACGCGAGCGTGGATTTGCCGGAACCGGACACACCCGTGATGACGGTGAACGCCTCGCGCGGAATCTCGACATCGATGTTGCGCAGGTTATGTTCGCGCGCGTTGTGCACCACGATCGAATTGCGCGCGGCAGCGACGCCGTAGCGCTCGGGGGCATCCGCGACCATGCGCGTCGGGGCGGGCAGCGAGTTCGCACCGACCGCTGCTTCGTAGTCACGCAATGCCTTGCCGGTATGCGACGCGGGATGTGCCTCGACCTGCGCGGGTGTACCGGCGACGACCACCTGGCCACCTGCATCGCCGCCTTCGGGGCCGAGATCGATCAGCCAGTCGGCCGAACGGATCACGTCGAGGTTGTGTTCGATCACCAGCAACGAATGTCCGATCTTGAGCAGCTTGCGGAAGGCGCGCAGTAGTTTGGCGACGTCGTCGAAGTGCAGGCCCGTGGTCGGTTCGTCGAACAGGAACAGCTTGCCGCGGATCGAGGGCGTATCGTCGGCCGCGGCTTCCGCCAGGTGTCCGGCGAGTTTCAGGCGCTGCGCCTCGCCGCCCGACAACGTCGGCACCGGCTGGCCCAGCTTCACGTACTCGAGTCCCACGTCCACCAGCGGCTGCAGGCGCACGGCGATATTCGAATTGCCGCGGAAGAACGCGAGCGCCTGCGTCACGGTCATGTCCAACACGTCGGCAATGCTCTTGCGCAAGCCGTCCGGTCCTTCGCGCTTGATCTCCAGCGTCTCGGCGCGATAACGCCGGCCGTCGCAATCGGGGCAGCGCAGATAGACGTCCGACAGGAACTGCATTTCGACGTGTTCAAAGCCGTTGCCGGTGCAGGTCGGGCAGCGCCCCGTGCCAGAGTTGAAGCTGAACGTCCCGGGCGTGTACTTGCGCGCCCGCGCGACCGGTTCGTTGGCAAACAACTCGCGCACCACGTCGAACGCGCCGACGTAGCTGGCCGGATTCGAGCGGGTAGTTCGGCCGATCGAGCTCTGGTCGATCATTACCACGTCGTCGACCAGCTCTGCGCCGTCCAGCCGGTCGAAATCGCCCGGCGTGTCACTGGGCTGGCCCTTGGCCTTGCGCAATGCCTTGTACAACACGTCTTCGATGAGCGTGGATTTGCCCGAGCCCGATACACCGGTGATGCACACCAGGCGCCGCAACGGGAACTCCACCGTGACGTTCTTGAGATTGTGCTCGCGCACGCCGGTGAGGCGCACGGACTTCTGCGCGGGCACCATGCGCGCGCGCGGTTCGTTGTCGGGCGCCTTGGGCTGCGCGGCGCGCGGCGCGACGATCTTCGCGCCCGACAGATATTGACCCGTGAGCGACTTCGGATTTGCGCGAATCGCCGCGGGCGTGTCGAACGCGACGATCTCGCCGCCGCGTTCGCCGGCGCCGGGTCCGAGGTCGAGCAACCGGTCCGCCGCCAGCATGATCTGCGGATCGTGCTCGACCACCACCAGGGAGTTACCGGCATCGCGCAGACGATGCATCACCTGCGTCACGCGCTGCATGTCGCGCGGATGCAGGCCGATCGAGGGTTCATCCAGCACGAACAGCGTGTTCACCAGCGATGTGCCCAGGGCCGTAGTCAGATTTATCCGCTGCACTTCGCCACCCGACAGAGTGCGCGACTGGCGGTCCAGCGTGAGATACCCCAGCCCCACCTCGCATAGATAGGAGAAGCGCGAGCGCACCTCGCCTAACAACAAATCCGCGGCTTCATCCATCGGTGCCGGCAGACGCAGGTCCGCGAAAAACGCACGCGATTTGTCCAATGACAACAGCATGAGGTTGTGCACGTTGCGCCCGTCGATGCGCCACAACAGCGCGTCCGGCTTGAGCCGCGAACCACCGCAGGCAGTGCAGGGCGTGTACGCGCGATAACGCGACAGCAGCACGCGCACGTGCATCTTGTAGGCCTTGGTTTCGAGCCACTCGAAGAAGCGCTTCGCGCCGTACCAGAC
>DATHJZ010000109.1:0-2532 GCA_035286365.1 Steroidobacteraceae bacterium
CGGCGCAGTAGTTTGGGTGGCAGCGGCATGTTGCCGACCTCGGCCATGCCCGGATAACCCTTCGGGCCGCAGCCCTTGAGCACCATGATGCAGTTCTCGTCGATATCGAGATTCTCGTCGTCGATGCGCGCGTGGAAATCCTCTATGTTCTCGAACACCACCGCGCGGCCCGTGTGCTTGAGCAGGTGCTGCGAGGCCGCCGAGGGCTTGATCACGGCGCCATCGGGCGCCAGGTTGCCGCGCAGCACGGCGATACCGGCCTGGTCCTTGAAGGGCTGCGCCAGCGGCCTGATCACTTCCCGGTTGTAGTTAGGCGCCGTGGCGATGTTGTCCGCGACGCTGTGTCCATTCACCGTCAGGGCGTTGCCATCGAGCACGTGGGCGATTTCGCGCATCACCGCCGGCAGACCGCCGGCGTAATAGAAATCTTCCATGAGGAACTTGCCCGACGGCTGCAGGTTCACGAGGCAGGGCAATTGCGAGCCGAGCCTGTCCCAGTCGTCGAGCTCGAGTTTCACGCCGATGCGCCCGGCGATGGCCAGCAGGTGGATGACCGCATTGGTCGATCCGCCGATGGCGGCGTTCACGCGGATCGCGTTTTCGAACGCGGAGCGCGTCAGGATCTTCGACAGCAGCATGTCCTCTTCGACCATCTCGACGATGCGCCGGCCGGTGAGCTGCGCCTGGCGATAGCGACGCGCGTCCACCGCGGGAATCGCCGCATTGCCGGGCAACGCCACGCCGAGCGCTTCGACCATGCTGGCCATCGTCGATGCCGTGCCCATGGTCATGCAGTGTCCCTTCGAACGATGCATGCAGGATTCCGCGGCGGTGAATTCTTCCTGGCTCATCTTGCCGCCGCGCACGTCTTCGGACATCTGCCACACGCCCGTGCCCGAGCCAATCTGCTTGCCGCGGAAATGCCCGGACAACATCGGCCCGCCCGAGAGCCCAATGGTCGGCAGGTTGCAGCTCGCGGCACCCATCAGCAACGCCGGCGTGGTCTTGTCGCAGCCCATCAGCAGCACGACGCCATCGAGTGGATTGCCGCGAATCGATTCTTCGACGTCCATGCTGGCGAGATTGCGAAACAGCATCGCCGTCGGACGCAACTGCGTCTCGCCGAGCGACATCACCGGGAACTCGAGTGGAAATCCGCCGGCTTCGTACACGCCGCGCTTCACGAACTCGGCGAGTTCGCGGAAATGCCCGTTGCAAGGAGTCAGCTCGGACCAGGTGTTGCAGATGCCGATGACCGGACGGCCATCGAAGAGATCGTCCGGATATCCCTGATTCTTGATCCAGCTGCGATGCAGAAATCCGTCTTTGCCCGGTCGCCCGAACCAGGCCTGGCTGCGACGCGTGCGTTTTTTCGAATCGTCCATTCGCGATCAGCGTACAAGGCGCGAACATACGCGAACAATAATTTTCTACCGCGGAAAGATACCTGCTTTGGCATGACGCCCTGTCACACATTCACGAGGCACAGTCACGCGGCACGCGCTCACGACGCCTGCTTCCACGAGCAGCCATAACTACTCACCGCGGACGTCTTGATCGCGCGCATCAGCACGTTCGCCGCGGGCGACAGCAACCAGTCGGTGCGCGTGATGATGCCGAACGCATCCATCGAGCACGACAGCTGCATCGGCAGCAGCGCGACCATTCCGTACGTTGCGTAGTAGCGCGCGACTTCGGTCGGCACGACCGCGATGAAATCCGTCTGCTGCAACATCTTCGTCACGAACAGCAGGGATGCGGTTTCGATGAGCTGGCTCGGCGGGGCAAGTCCGCCCTCGCGGAACATCAGGTCGAAGCGATGGCGCAGCACGCTGCCGGCCGGCGGGACGATCCAGGCCTTCTTCTCAACCGCCGCGAGATTCAATCCCGAGACGTTCAGCAGCGGATGGCCCGGACGCACCACCGCCGAGACGGGTTCTTCCGCGAGCCGCTCATAACGCAGCACGGTCTTGTCCTGACGTTCGAACAGTCGGCCGATCATGATATCGAGCTTGCCCTGCGCCAGCGATTCGATCAGCACGTTGCTGGATTCCACGTGCAGCTCGACCCGCAGTTTCGGGTTCTCCCGCGCGACGATCATGATGGCCTGCGGAATGAGACTGAGCGCAGGGCCGGTGATTGCGCCGAGACTCACGTGGCCCGAAAGCCCCGACTTCAGCGCTTCGATCTCCTGCCCCGCCTCGCGCAGGCTGGACAGCGCGATGCGCGCGTGGCGGATCATCGTTTCGCCGTACCAGTTGGCGCGCATGCCGCGCGGCTGCCGCTCGAACAGTGTCACACCGAGCATGTCCTCGAGATCCTTGAGCAGTTTGGATGCCGCCGGCTGCGACATATTCAAAACTTCCGCCGCGCGGTGAATGTTGCCCTCGTCGCAGATGGCGGTGAGCAGCATGAGTTGTCGTGTTTTGAGCCGCGCGCGGATAAACCAGGGCGTAGTGGCAGGCATGGCTTTCGATCCCCCGTCATCCCGAAACATGGATACATCGATGAGTATATATCTGTAGCAAACTC
>DATHJZ010000110.1:0-36271 GCA_035286365.1 Steroidobacteraceae bacterium
GTGGCGGCGCCGCCGGAGAAATCCGCGCTACCGGCCGTGGCCGATATCGCGAAGCTCCGCGGCGATGCGAAGCGCGGCGCGGTCGCCGCGGGAGCCTGCCTCATGTGTCACCGCATCAAGGGACAGGGCGTGGACTACGCGCCGGCTCTCGATGGCTTCGCGAGCCGCCAGACGCGCGAGGTCGTCATCACCGCCATAGTGGATCCGTCCAACGACATCGCCCACGGGTTTGAAGGCGCGGAACTCACGTTGCAGGACGGCCGCAAGGTTCACGGCATGGTGCTGAGCGGCGGTAATCCACTCGTCGTGCAGAGCACCGGGGGCGTAACGCAGATGATTCCCGCCGGGCTCATCAAGGAGCGCAAGCGGCTCGGCCGTTCGCTGATGTTGAGCGCGGATCAGCTCGGGCTCAGCGCGCAGCAGGTGGCGGACGTCGTGGCGTACCTGAAGTAGTAGATAGCGATCGATTGACTTCGCCGGGACGGGCTCCTAGCATCGAGGCAGGCTTGTGATGCGGCCTGCCGCTTGCGCCCCTCGTGGGACGGTGAACGCATCCATTGTCGACTCGATCTGATCCCTCACCACCTGGCGAACGGATCGGCAATGCAAGCGCTGATCGAATCGTTCGTCCGGACGGAGGATCGGATGCGTACCTATCTACAATCCAAGGGCATGGCGAAGTCGCTGCGCGAATCGCTGGCCGCATTGGGGGTCGAACTCACCCACAGCCAGTGCCTCGAAATCGTCGCGCAGCAATTCGGCTTCCACGACTGGAACATACTCGCGGGGAAAATAAGCCTCGAGACGACGCCGGTCGAGGCAGGCACAGGACCCGTCTCGCTCGAGCCGCCGATACCCGTGTTGCGGATCACTTCACTCAAGGCCGCCGGAGAGTTCTACGTGGACTTCCTGGGTTTCAAGTTCGATTGGGGCAATGACGAGCCGCAGGCAGCGCGGGCGTATGCGCAGGTCTCGCGCGGCGGTGTGCAACTGCATCTCGCCGAGAACAGCGAGGGCGGCAGACCCGGCGCGCTGCTGTTCCGCGACATGACCGGTCTCACCGCGCTGCATCGCGAGCTCGCCGCGCGCAAGGGCAAGTTTGCGCCCACGGAGATCCGCTTCACGCCGTGGGATTCGCGCGAGTTCGAGGTGATCGACCCGTTCGGGAATCAACTGCGGTTCTCGGAGAACAATCCGCCGGGGGTCGCGCGCTGACGCCCTCCAATGCATAATCGCCGCGAATGATCGCTCAGGGCACATCGGCTTCACTATTCAATCGTTTGCGACGGCACTCCGCGTTGCGCGGGATGCTCGTGTTCGTCGCTCTGCTTGTTTCGCAAGATTCTCTCGCCTGCGTGTTCGATAACGCGGCGCAAACAGTGATTGCCGCCGACTCGCCAGTGTCGGCCCTCTCGGCAAGTTCCTCGCCAACCTCCGACGAAGCACCGGGCGACGATTCGTGCGCGCAATGCATCGGCTGCGTGTATTGCGGCGGCTGCTGCAGCTTCGCCGTGACTTTCCGGCCGGCCGACACCCTCATTGCGCTTGCCATCGCTGGCTGCGAAAGAATCGGTTTTGCCACCACGGCGTCCAAGACCTGGACGCCTCCGACGCTCCTCAGGCCTCCAAACAACCTCGCCTGACAGCGGCCGGCATCGCCGGTGTTCGTTCGGTTCGTTTGGAGGATTTCACATGGCATTCCGCAGTGTGGCGACTATCGCCGCCGTCAACCTGTTGTGCGGGCTCGTCTGGGCGCAGGCACCTCGGGTAGTTACGCTTGATGAGGCATTCACGCGCACTCTCGAGAAACACCCCGCGCTCGCGCGCTATGGGTACTTGCACGACGCCGCGCTCGCGCTGGTCGACGCGGATTCACAGCACCCACCGCTGCGCGTCGATCTCGAGCTCGAGAATGCTCCCAGGTCCGGGCAGGCCTCATCATTCGACAGCGCGGAAGCCACGCTGAGTCTGGCGTCGGTTTTCGAGCGAGGTGGGAAATTGGCAGCGCGGCGAGCGGTCGCCGCAGCGAATCTCGATGCACTCACGCTGCGGCAGGAGCAGGAACGCGCCGATCTCCTGGCGGAAGTTGCCCGGCGCTACCTCGACGTGCTGACCGCGCAATCGCTCGCCGACCTCGCAACACTCGATGTCGCGCAGCGTGAGACGGCCGTGAGGGTGGCGAACCAGCGCGTGCGAGCAGGCGCGACGCCGGACTCGGTACGCCTGGCCGCGGAGGCTGCTCTCACCCGCGCCGGAATACAGCGCGATCGCAACCGGATTCAGATCGAGGCGTCGATGCGCAGCCTCGCCATTCTCTGGGGTCATCGCGAGCTGGATTTCGATCGCGTCACCGGAGACCCGCTCGGACTTCCTTCAGTGCCGTCACTCGATGATCTGCGCTCGCTGCTCGAGCGCAATCCCGAACTGCGGCAATTCGCGGATGCGACGCGCGTGCGGGAAGCGCGCGTACAGCTCGCGCGTTCGGCTCGCACCACCGACATCGATTGGCGCGCCGGGGTGCGGCGCCTCGAGGAAGACGGGTCATGGGCGGCCGTCGTGGGTGTTTCCGTTCCGCTCGGAAGTGCGAGCCGAGCGGCGCCCGGTATTCGCGCAGCGCAAGCGGAGCTTGCCGCGTTGTCGCTCGAGCGCGAAGCGCAGGTGCTCACATTGGAAAGCACTCTGGTCGATGCGCATCTGCGCTTGACCGGCGCCAGCGCTGAAGTCGTCGCGTTGCGCGATCTGCTGCTGCCAAAGCTCGATCTGGCGGAACGGGCGGCGGAGCGCGCATTTCGCGCGGGCGCACTCTCTTACATCGAATGGTCGCAGGTGCAGACGGAAGTCATGGCCGCGCGCCGCGAGCAACTGCTCACGGCGATCGAGGCACGGCGCGCGTTGATCGAAATCCAGCGGCTGACCGGAAACCCATTCATCGCCGAAAACACGAGGACGCAGCCATGAGCGCTTTCTTACGTGCGTTTGCGCTTCTTGCGCTCGCAGGCTCGATGCTGACTGGCTGCGAAGACAACGAAGCCAGCCACGCCAATGGCGAAGCCGCCGAGCATCATGACGAAGTCACTATCGACGAGAAGACCGCCGCCGAGCTCGGACTTCGTACCGCGCGGGTGGGCCCCGGCGTGGTGCGCGATGATCACGAAGTACAAGGCTTGCTCACGCCCATCGAAGGAAGACACGCGCGCGTGCGGGCACGTTTCCCCGGGCCGGTGCAGGCCGTGCGCGTTGGCGTGGGCGATGCAGTCAGGCGTGGACAAACGCTCGCTATCGTCGAGAGCAACGTCAGCCTCTCCACTTATGCGATCGAAGCGCCGTTCGCCGGAACGATCCTCGACGTGTGGGCGGGCCCCGGCGATCTCGCGGGCGATGATCCGTTGTTCGAACTGGCGGATCTGTCATCGCTGTGGGTGGATCTGCACCTGTTCGGCGGCGACGCGCAGCACATCACGCCGGGGCTGCCGGTGGAGATCACTCGCCTGAGTGACGGCGCCCAGGCGATCACGACGCTCGATCGCATACTGCCGGGGACCGCGACGGCCAGTCAGAGCACCGTCGCGCGTGCCACGATCAAAAACTCCGATGGTCAGTGGCGGCCCGGATCCGCCGTGCGCGCGCGCGTGACAGTAGCCGAGCGCCAGGCGGCGATCGTCGTACCACTCAGTGCGCTCCAGCTCTTCGAGGAAGAAACGGTCGTCTTCATTCATGAGTCGGGCAGGTACGCGCCGCGGCCGCTGAAACTCGGCGAGCGCGACGCACGGAACGCGGAGGTGCTCGAGGGTCTGAACGCGGGCGATGAGATCGTCGTCGAGCAGAGCTATCTCATCAAGGCGGACCTCGAGAAAGAGAGTGCGGCCCATGAACATTGAGCGCTCGCGCCTCGAAAGCGTGATTCGATTCGCGATCGCGCATCGCTGGCTGGTCCTTACATTGACGCTTGCGGTGACCGCGGTTGGGGCGTGGAGCTTCATGCGGCTGCCGATCGACGCCACGCCCGACATCACGAACGTGCAGGTACAAATCAACACCGAGGCGCCCGGATACTCGCCGCTCGAAACGGAGCAACGGGTCACCTTCGCGATCGAGACCGCGCTCGCGGGCCTCCCGAGACTCGAATACACGCGCTCGATGTCGCGGTACGGCCTCTCACAAGTGACGGTCGTCTTTGCGGACGGTACGGACATCTTCTTCGCGCGACAGCAAGTCGCCGAGCGAATCGCACAGGTCGAGTCGCAGCTTCCGTCCGGGCTCGAGCCCGAGCTCGGTCCGATCGCGACGGGCATGGGGGAGATCTTCATGTACACGGTCACGGCGGATGCGTCCGCCCGGCGCCCGGATGGCAAAGCCTGGACCACGATGGACCTGCGATCGCTGCACGATTGGGTAGTCAGGCCGCAGTTGCGCAACACGCGTGGTGTCACGGAGGTCAGCGCGATCGGTGGATTCGTGCGGCAAATCCATGTGACGCCGGACCCGGCGCGCCTGCTCGCTCATGGATTTACGCTCGACGACGTCGTCAATGCGCTTGCCGAGAACAATCAGAACGTCGGTGCGGGCTACATCGAACGCAGCGGACAACAGCTGCTCGTTCGCGTCCCCAATCAGGCGCACGACATGGCGGCTCTCGAGACCATCGTGCTCGATCGCCGCGATGGAGTGCCGATCCGGATTCGCGATGTTGCCGCAGTGCGCGAGGGCAGTGAGTTGCGCAGCGGCGCCGCGACGCAGAACGGGCAGGAAGTGGTGTTGGGCACGGTGTTCATGTTGATCGGCGAGAACAGCCGCACCGTGGCACGGGCCGCGGCCGCGAAACTCAAGGACATCCAGAAGAGCCTGCCGAAAGGCGTATTGATCGAGGCGGTGTACGACCGCACCAGCCTCGTCGATCGCACCATCGCTACGGTACGCACCAGCCTGGTCGAAGGCGCACTGCTGGTCATCGTGGTGTTGTTCGTGATGCTCGGCAATCTGCGGGCGGCGCTCATCACCGCCGCGGTGATTCCGCTGTCGATGCTCATGACCGTCATGGGCATGGTGCGCGGAGGTGTGTCGGGCAATCTGATGAGCCTGGGCGCGCTCGACTTCGGGTTGATCGTCGATGGCGCGGTCATCATCGTGGAGAACGCGCTGCGCCGCTTCGGCGCGGAGCAAGCGCGGCTTGGCCGCGTCCTGCTGCGCGACGAGCGATTCGAGTTGGCCGCGCGCGCGACTGCGGAAGTCATCCGCCCGAGCCTCTTCGGCATCGGCACCATCACGGCCGTCTACCTGCCGATCTTCGCTCTCACGGGGATCGAAGGAAAAATGTTTCATCCGATGGCCATCACCGTCGTGCTCGCGTTGACGAGCGCGATGCTGCTGTCACTCACGTTTGTGCCCGCGGGCTTGGCACTGTTTCTGAGAGGGCGTATTGCCGAACACGAGAATCGCGTGCTGCGCGCGGTTTACGAGCGATTCGAGCCTGCGCTGCGCTGGTCGCTCGCGCACCGTGTCCCGGTCGCGGTTGCCGCGACAGTGCTCGTGGCGCTGTCAGGGCTCCTCGCGACACGGCTGGGGACGGAATTCATTCCGAACCTCGATGAGGGCGACGTCGCAGTGCATGCCCTGCGGATTCCCGGGACGAGTCTTACCCAGGCGGTGCACATGCAGCAGGCGCTCGACAAGCGCCTCGCCAAGCTACCGGAGACCGAGCGCGTCTTCAGTCGCATCGGCACCGCGGAGGTGGCGAACGATCCCATGCCGCCCTCGATGACCGATACGTTCGTGATGATGAAGCCGCGCGCGGACTGGCCTGACCCGCAAAGAGCCAAGCCTGATCTGTTGAAAGAGATAGAAGCGGTCGCCCGATCACTGCCGGGCAACAACTACGAATTCACGCAGCCTATCCAGATGCGGATGAACGAGTTGATTTCCGGCGTTCGCGCGGACGTGGCGATCAAGATCTACGGCGACGATCTCGACATTCTGAACCGACTCGCTGCGCGCGCGGCGGGTATCGCGCGTGAGGTGCCGGGCGCGGCCGATGTGCGTGTCGAAGAAACGTCCGGCCTGCCGATGCTGGTGGTCATTCCGGATCGCCAGTCCTTGTCGCGCTATGGCCTCAATCCTCGCGACGTGCAGCGAGCGGTGAGTACTGCGGTCGGTGGGACGGTGGCCGGCCAGTTCATCGAAGGTGACCGGCGCGCCGACATCGTCGTGCGACTGCCCGAACCATTGCGACAGAGTCCGGAATGGCTGGCGGACTTGCCGATTCCCCGCACCACGCAGTCCAATGAAGATGAGTCCTCACGCGGCGCCAACTGGGCGGCGGGTGAGCCGCAGTTCGTACCATTGCGCGAGGTGGCGCGCATCGAGGAATCGAACGGGCCTAACCAGATCAATCGCGAAAACGGCAAACGCCGGGTGGTCGTCACCGCCAACGTGCGTGACCGCGACCTGGGCGGATTCGTCGCCGAGGTCCGCGAACGTCTCGACAGCAGGCTGCGCGCGCCGCCGGGATACTGGGTCGACTATGGCGGCACGTTCGAACAACTGATTTCCGCTGCGCAGAGGTTGAGTGTCGTCGTGCCGGTTGCGCTCGCGATCATTTTCGCGTTGCTCTTCTTCGCGTTCAGCTCGATGCGCGCCGCGATTGCGATCTTCAGCGGTGTACCGCTGGCTCTGACAGGAGGCATCGTCGCGTTGTGGTTGCGGGACATGCCGATGTCGATCTCGGCCGGCGTCGGCTTCATCGCACTCTCGGGTGTCGCCGTCCTCAACGGCCTCGTGATGGTCGGGCTCATACGCACCCTGGAGAGCGGCGGTCTCGGCATCGACGCGGCAATCCTGGGCGGAGCCATGGGACGATTGCGCGCGGTGCTGGTGACGGCGCTCGTCGCATCGTTGGGATTCCTGCCGATGGCGCTCAACGTGGGGCCGGGGGCCGAGGTGCAGCGACCGGTAGCCACGGTCGTCATAGGCGGAATCATTTCGTCGACGTTGCTTACGCTTTTCGTACTGCCCGGTCTCTATCGACTGCTCTCGCGCAAGGCACTCAATTCCATCCCGGATTGAACGAATAGCCAAACTGCAATCCGACGTCGGGCGTGTTGTTGATGTAGCCGATGTTCTCAGTCAGCGCGACCGAAACCAGATGTGCACCGCGGCGATGATGAATACCGGCGCTGAGCTGGGTCTTCGTGCCGCGCAATTCACGCAGATCCGTCTGTTCACGCCCATACACGCTGCGGCTCACGTAGCCCTGCAGAATGACATTGGTGCGCGGCGTCAGCCGGCGCTCGTAGCCAAGGACCAGGGTGGGCAGCACTCGCGCAGGTTCCTCCACCAGGTTGGTGGTGCCGGCGTAGTACACCGCGGCGAGATTCAGGTACAGCGCATTCCTGCCCGAGAATCGCTGCAGGCTCATCTGGGCACCATAGTCGGTCCGACCGGTAGATAGGGCAGCGCTGCGGCTCGACAATGGCACCTTGATGGCGGTCTCGAGAGACATCCGCCAGCGGTCGTCCGCGGAGCCCCGCGTGTAGCGGACGCCGAACACGGGATCGAGCAGGCCGCCGTCTCCGGGGGAATCGAATGCGGTGTACTGGCTGGATTTGAGATCGAATAGCACGTTGTAGTCATTGCGCGCCGCGGCCGGCCGCCCGAAGCGCGGCGCATCGATGAGCCGGTGAAAAGATTCGATGGTGCTGTCCAGGAATCCGCCGCCAAAACCGGCGCCGCTCACGATGGTGTAAGCACCCCAGCGCTCCGAGAACTGGTAGTTGATCACCACGTCGAGCTGCGCCATCTCCAGGTCGAGTAGATAGTTCTCGCCGGGCAGGTCGCGAATCGCCTGCAGTTCCGCGGGTCCCAGCTCCCGGCGCCCCTCGAGTGAGTTGAGGTATTTTTCGACGTTCGGACTCGTGGCCCAGGTGTTCTGATAGGCGAAATCCGTCTCGATCGTCCATTTGCCGGGCGTTGGTGAGCCGGGAAAGCCGGGGCGCATGTCGAGCCGCAGATATCCGAACGGCGTGAGATCGCGGGCTCGCAACAGACCGAAGAATGCCGGATCGCTCGCCGCCGACAGCGGCGCGCTTGCCACACACAAGACCAGGACTGTTAGCCACTTTGCGTTCACCGCGCTCTCCAGGATCGACGACGATGGACGCGCGCACGCATCACATTGCCAGTTGCAGGAATGCTGGCATCACGGGATTCGGAAAACGATTACACAAAGGGCTTAGATAGCTCCCCCGTTAGGGGCAGAAGTTGCTAGCCAGATTGACTGTGTCGGCGAGGGCTGACGCCCGGGAAGGCGTCTTGAATTCACTTGTCAGGCACGATCGCCGGCCGGAACTGTCGCCCGCAGACGACGAGTTACGCCCGGTGTCAACCGCTCGCGTCATCGTGCGTTTGCTTCCCCAGTACCCAACAATCGGGGAGTTTTTTATGTTCACGATCTCCCATGTTCGCGGCGCCCTCGCGCGTCTCGGCGTTTTTGCAGTGGCTTTCCTGCTCGCATCCTGCGGTGGTGGCGGCGGCTCCAGCAGCGACCCGCCCGCAAGCAGCGGTGGTTCGACCTCCAGCCAGTGCTCGCAGGATTGCGGCACTGCGATCATCGCGATCACCGACGCGGACGGCGACTTCCTCACGTACACGGTCGACGTCGTCTCGCTCAAACTCAAGCGCGCGAACGGAGCGATGGTCGAAACGCTTCCGGCCACGACGCGAATCGACTTCGCGCAGTACGTCGATCTCACGGAGTTCTTCACGGCAGCGACGATTCCGAACGGTGACTATGTCGGTGCGACGCTGCGGCTCGATTTCGGCAATGCCGACATCGCGGTCGAGCAGAACGGTGCGCCCGTCGCGGCGAAAGCCGTCGACGCCAGCGGCAACGAGCTCGGCGTCGTCGACGTCAATGTGACGCTCGATAGCCGCCATCACTTCGTGGTGCTGCCCGGCAAGCCTTCGCTGTTCACGCTCGACTTCAATCTCGCGGCGACCAACAGCGTCGACCTGACGACGGCGCCCGCCACGGTCACCGTGACGCCCGCGCTGGTCGCGTCGCTCGATCTCGTCGACCAGAAGGATCTGCGCGTGCGCGGCCCGCTGGTCAGCGTCGACAAGTCCGCGGAGACCTACGTGGTCGATCTGCGCCCGTTCAACATGCGCCACCAGAAGTATGGCCAGGTGACGGTTCACACGAATGAGAACACGACCTTCGAAGTGAACGGCACTGACTACACCGGCAGCGCGGGCCTCGACGCGCTGAGTGCCGCGGGGGCCGGAACGCTGACCGCCGCGTTCGGAACGCTGACGACCGCGACGCGCGAGTTCGATGCCAAAACAGTGCGGGCCGGCACCAGCGTGGCCGGCGCTGGCATTGACACGGTGATCGGCGACGTGGTCGCGCGCAGTGGCGACGTACTCACGGTGCGCGGTGCCACGATCGTCCGCAACAGCGACGGCGCGCGCTACGCGCGCGGCGCCGTGCAGGTGACGATTGGTGCGAATACCAAGGTGGTGCAGGGCGGCACGGTGCCCGCGCAATTGGCGACACCCGGGGCGATCTCGGTCGGCCAGTCGATCGAAGCCTTCGGCGCGGCCGCTCCCGTCGTGAGTTCCGCGATGTCGGGCGATTGGACACTCGATGCAACCGCGGGCCGCGTGCGCATGCACGTGACACCTCTCTACGGCTTCGTGAAACAGGCGGCGAATGGTTCGCTGACGCTGCAGCTCGACTCGATCGCGGGTCGCAAAGTGTCGGCATTCGACTTCACGGGCACCGGTCTCACGCCCGCGCAGGACGCGGACCCGGCTAACTACGAAGTGACGAGCGGTGCGCTCGACCTGTCCGGCCTGAACGTCGGCGAGCCCACGAAGCTCTTCGGCTTCCCCACCGCCTTCGGTGCGGCGCCGCCGGACTTCACCGCGCGCACGTTCGTCGATTTCCCGCGGCTGCCGGCGCTGCTGTCGCTCAGCTGGGGCGCGAACGGTACGACGGCACCATTCAGCACGCAGGAAACGACCTCGCTGGTCCTCGATCTCGCCAACACGGCCATCGGGCGGCTGCACTTCCTCACGATCGGCCCGCGCGTGCTCGACCTCAAGACGCTGCCCGCGTCGCCGAGCATCGTGCCGCCCGTGGAAGGCCCCACGGCCTATCTCATCGTGATGCCGGGCATGTCACACGCGTTCCATGATTTCAGTGACTTCGTCACAGAACTCGGCACGCGCCTGAACGGCTCGACAGCGATGGTGGGGTTCACATCGAGTGGCGCGTACAACGGCGATACCAACGTGCTTGCGGCGCGCAGCATTGTCGTAGTTCTCAAGTAGTGAGCAAGCGGCCCGCGGGATCGCCGCGGGCCGCCGACCTTGATGGACTTGCAGGCCTCGCCTGCGGGCGCCCGGCGGGGCATCATCCGTTCCTGTCAGCGAACGCACCTGTTCGGTTGGTCTTCCGGCCGATTGCCGATCGCCGCAGCTCAACCAATAGTCGCCACTCTCATGCCAACGTCAACCCGCCGCCGCTTTCTGCAGCTCACCGCGATGAGTGCGGCGACGTTGCCGTTGGCCGCAGTCCGCTCGCGCGCGGCAAGCGGAAAGGATCGTCCCATGTGTCGCATCTTCATCACCGGCTCTACGGATGGCTTGGGGCGCGCTGCGGCGCAGACCCTCATCGACGAAGGCCACCAGGTAGTTCTGCATGCGCGCTCGACGAAACGTGCGGCCGCGCTCGCGGATCTCGCGCCGCGCGCCGCGGGCGTGGTCATGGGCGATCTGGCGAGCGCCGCGGAGACACGCGCGCTTGCAAACCAGGTCAACAAGATCGGTCGCATGGACGCGGTCATTCACAACGCCGGCATTTATCGCGAGTCAAACCGCGGCCCGACGCCGGAAGGTCACGCGAAGGTTCTCGCGGTGAACGTGCTGGCGCCTTATATGCTGACCGGGCTCATCGAACGTCCCGGTCGTTTGATCTACCTGAGCAGCGGCATGCATCGGGGCGGCGAGGATTCGCTGCGCGACATCGACTGGACCGAGCGGCGCTGGGACACCAACCAGGCGTACTCGGACAGCAAGCTCTACGTCACCGCGCTCGCCATGGTTGTCGCCAGGCAATGGCCGAAAGTCGTAAGCAGCGCCGTCGATCCAGGCTGGGTGCCGACCAGGATGGGCGGCGCCGGCGCTCCTGACGATCTCGAAGAGGGTCACCTCACGCAGACCTGGCTCGCGACCAGTGATGACGCCGCCGCGAAACTCAGCGGCGGTTATTGGCATCACCGCAAGCAGCAAAAACCCGCGGCTCCGGCCCTCGATCCGGCATTCCAGGATCGGCTGACGGCCAAGCTCGCTGACCTCACGGGCATCAAGCTGTTTTGAATTCAGACGTCGACGTCGTCATTGTCGGAGGTGGAGCGGCCGGTATTGGCGCTGCCCGTCGTCTGGCGCAGTCCGGTCTCACTACCATTCTGCTCGAAGCGGGCTCGCGCCTCGGCGGCCGCGCGTGGACGCACGACATCTCGAATCTGCATCTCGATCTCGGCTGCGGCTGGTTTCATTCCGCGGACCGCAACGCATGGGTGCGCATCGCGGAGGCGGCCGGAATTCCCATCGACCGCAGCCCCGCGCAATGGGGCCTGCAATACCGCGATCTCGGGTTTCCCAAGGCGGACCAGGTCAAAGCGCGGCAGGCTTTCGCTGCGTGGATGCAGCGCCTCGAGCACTCGCCACCGCCCGGCGATTGCGCGGCCGATGCGCTCGATCCGGCAGGCGAGTGGAATAACTACCTCCGCACCATCGTTGGATTCATCAGCGGCGGAAGTCCCGAACGACTCTCGATAGCCGACTACCTGGCCTACGACGAAGCGTCGTCCGACTACAATTGGCGCGCGCCATCCGGTTATGGGTCGTTGGTCGCGAGCAGCCTCCCTGCGCAGGTAACTCTTCGCCTGGCTACGCCCGTCGAATCGATTGCGCTCAGGCCGAAAGGCCTGACCATTCTTACGCCGTCGGGCGCCATTCGCGCGCAGGCCGCGATCCTCACGGTATCGACCACCGTCCTGTCCGGTGACGAACTGAAGCTTCCCGCCGAACTCGCACCCTGGCGCGAGGCCGCGCGCCTGCTGCCGCTGGGCCGCAACGAAAAGTTCTTCCTGCAGATTCTCGGCCAAGCGCCATTCGAAACCGAGACGCAATTGTTAGGCAACCCGCGCGAGTTGCGCACCGCTTCGTACTACATCCGGCCGCTGGGCTCACCGGTGATCGAGTGCTTCTTCGGTGGAGAAGGCGCCCGATGTGTTGAAGAGGGCGGGCCGGCGGCCGGCTTCGATTTCGCCACTGCACAACTGTGCGCACTGTTTGGTGCCGGCATTCGCAGCGCGCTGCATCCACTCGCGAGCTCCAGCTGGAGCCGGATGAAACACATCGGCGGAGCCTACAGCTACGCGCTGCCGGGACGCGCGTCCGCGCGGAGCGAACTCGCCCAGCCGTTCGACGGCCGGCTGTTCTTCGCGGGCGAAGCGACCAGCGTCGGCGATTTCTCAACCGCACACGGTGCGCACGACAGTGGCGTGCGCGCCGCGGACGAAGCGGTCGTTGCGCTGACCTGACGCGCCATTCGTGCCTTTTCATGCGCGGCCAGGATGACGGCCGGCGCGGATTCGCGAATACTCGCGCGTCATTTTTTTTCCCATTGCCGGTATCGAGGGGTTGGACATGAGTGCAATTTCACGGCTGCGCGCCAGGCGGCGCACGTGGCTCTGTTTGGCGTCGGCATTTCTCGTGCTGCCGGTACCGGCCGTACTTGCACAGGCCCAGGGTCAGCCTGGCAAAGCTGAAGTCGAAGCCGCCATGAAGCGCGCGACCCGGTTCATGACGGAGAAAGTGGCGTATCGCGGCGGCTACGTCTGGAACTATCTGCCGGACATGTCCCGCCGATGGGGAGAGATGGAGGCGCGCGAGACGATGATCTGGCTGCAGCCGCCCGGCACATCGAGCATGGGTCACGCTTTTCTCGATGCGTATCACGCGACCGCAGATGAGTATTACTACCGCGCGGCGGAGCAGGTCGGCGCCGCGTTGATCTGGGGACAGCATCCGAGCGGCGGCTGGAACTATGTCGTCGACTTCGCCGGTGACCGCAGCCTGCGCGAATGGTATGCGACCGTCGGCCGCAACGCCTGGCGTCTCGAAGAATTTCAGCACTACTACGGCAATGCGACCTTCGACGACCAGGTGAGCACGGACGCCGCCACGTTTCTGCTGCGTCTCTACATCGAGAAGCTGGACCCGCGCTACAAGGCGCCGGTCGATCGCGCCATCGCATTCGTCGTCGACAGTCAGTATCCGATCGGCGGCTGGCCGCAGCGCTTTCCGCTGAACCACGAGTTCGCGAAGCACGGGCTCGCGGACTACAGCTCGTATCTCACGTTCAACGACGACGTCGCCTGGGAGAACGTCTCGTTCCTGATCCAGTGCTACGAGGTGCTGGGCGATCAGCGCCTGCTCGATCCGATCACGCGCGGCATGAACTTCTTCCTGGTCTCGCAGCAAGGGGCGCCAAACCCGGGATGGGCACTGCAGTACACGCTCGATCTCAAGCCAGCCGCGGCCCGTACTTATGAACCGCTGTCGCTCGCGACGCATACGACCGCGAGCAACCTCGAGCATCTGCTCACCTTTTATGAGCTCACCGGCGATACGAGATATCTCGCGCGCGTTCCGGAAGGTATCGACTGGCTCGAACGCGTGCGGCTCGCGACGCCGGATGCGGGCGGACGGACACATCCCACCTTCATCGAACTATCGACCAATCGTCCGCTATACGTACACCGCCGTGGCTCCAACATCGCCAATGGCGAGTACTACGTCGACTACGATCCGAAACGACCCATCGGGCACTACTCCTCGACGCGAAAGATAGACACCGCGGCGCTGCGCAGGCGCTACGAAGAAGCCCGCAAAGCCGATGCGGCGGCGCTGGCCAGGAGCTCTCCATTGGCGCCCGGTGCGGGCATCGTCGAACTACCGCGTTTCTTCGCGCAGCGCTATGCGCCGCCCGGGCGGAAGGATCCGGAAGGACAGGTGCGCGGTACTCTTGCGGCGCTGAATGCCACCGGTTTCTGGCCCGCGCCGTTACCGCAGACTAGCTATCCCTATCGCACACCGGCGAAGAACGCGAGCGTTGCGGGCGATTTTGCGACCACGCATGTCGGTGATGAGACCGACACCTCGCCGTTCACCGATACGGCGCGCACCCCGTCGATTTCAACCGCCGAGTACCTGCGCAACATGAACATCCTGGTTCACTGGCTGTCGCAAGCGCCGCGGCCCGAGTGAGCGTCATGCCCGCGTGTCAGCCTGCGGTTTCGCCAAGCCCGCCTAACAGCCGTTCGAGCCCCGTGTCATTGGTCACATTTCCAGGGGATACGCGCAACGTTGTGCCGCGAGAATCCGTGAACACGTTCTGCGCGCGCAGACCCGCGACGATCGCCCCCGGATCCGATCCGGCCGGCAGGCGGAACATTACGCTGCCGCCGCGCTCGTCCGCGTTTCGGGGGCTGACCAACGCCAGCCCGAGTCCGAGGCAGCCCTCGATCGCAGCCTCGGCCAGCCGGCGATTCTGAGCCTGGAGGTGCGCACGATCCTGCCGTGCGTGCCAGTCGAGCGCCGGCAAACAGGCCGCAAAGGGAAGGATCGATGGCGTGCCGTGATCGAAGCGTCGCGCATCGCCCGCGTAGGCGAACGAATCGAGCGCCCAGGAGAAGGGATTGTCCTGGCTGAACCAGCCGCGCAGCTCGGGGCGGCACTCGTGCAGCAGGGACTCGCGCACGTACATCACGCCCGCGCCGGCGACGCCGCACAGCCACTTGAGCGTGGAAGCCACCATGAAGTCCGCGTTCACGGAGGTGGCGTCGAACGGAATGATTCCAACGCCTTGCGTGATGTCCACGCCGACCAGCGAGCCCGCTTTTCGGCCGTGCTCGACGAGCGCGCGCAGGTCGCAGCGATGCGAAGCCGTGGATGTCACCCAGGTGACCAGCGCGACGCCGACGTCCGCTCCCCATGCCGCGATGAAATCTTCGTCGCGCACCCAGGATTCGCCGCGTCGCACGGGAACCGTGTGTACGACGAATCCGCGCCGCTCCGCCATGCCCGACAGCAGAAAATGCAGGCTCGGAAAGCAATCCGCCGCGATGAGCAGCCGGCGGCCTTTCAGATTTCGATCGGGCAGGGCGCCGATGATGGAATACAGCGCCGTGGTGACGTTCTCCGCCGTCGTCATCGTGCCCGCCGGCGCACCGATGACACCTCGCCAGCGTTCGATGAACTCACTGCGCAGCGCGAGCGACTGTACCCATTGTTCGTCGTGCGGTGTTCCCCACAGCTGGCCCACCCGCGCCAGCGCGTCGGCGATACGCGCTGCCTTGCCCGGAAACATGCCGATCGAGTGGTACAGGAAATATCCCGACCCGTCGAAATCATGCGGCTCGTTCATTTGCAGAGCATGTCATGTTTCGGCACGCTGCCGGCATGACTACCCATTCCGAAGCCTTTGATCGCTGGATCCGCAGTTCCTTCGCCGAGATCAACACGGCGCTTGAGAATCTTTACTTTGCCCAGGACGACCGGCTGGATGTCACTCGCGGCGGTGACGCGCTGAAACAGCGGCTGCGCGCCGAAGGTCACGTGCACGTCGTCGCGCTGCTGGCCGAGGGCGACACCGGCGACGGTTTCGAGAATGCCTTCGGCGTGCTCGGCAACGTCGGGTTGTACCTCGCCGCACTGCGGCGCCATGAGCTCACGAATCCCGTGCGCGAAGAGCGTTCGCCGTTTCCCGAGGCGTCGTCACTCGCGATGCACGTGGGCGCATCGCTCGGCATGGCGCCGCGCTTCTCCACGGCGCACATCGCGCACCTGAACTTCGCAAACGCTGGCGTGCGCAAGAGTTTCACGTCGCTGCCGGACGAGATCCTGTTCATCGACGAGAACACGCGCGGCATCCTGCTGCTGCAGCTGGCCGCGGATGCGCTGGCGAAGGTGGTGCCGCTCGGCATTTCGAGCCCCATCGTCGACGTGCCGTTCTCGGCGGCGCTGCACGCGCTCGAAGCCGTCATCGAATCGAATGAACGGTTGTTTGCGCAGCTCGACGTCGATCGGTTCTTCTACTCGGTGCGCCCGTACTACAAGCCGTATATGGTCGGCAGGCAGGAGTACCGCGGCGCCAACGCCGGAGATTTCTCCGGCATCAATGAGCTCGACCTGTTGTTAGGCCTGTGCCGCGCGAACGATCCATACTATGCGCAACTGCTCGTCGACAAGATGCAGTTCATGCCGCCGGACGACCAGGCGCGGCTGCGGGAGTGCATGCGGCATACGAGCTTCCTCGACGAACTGCTCGCGCTATCGGCACAGCATGCGCAGGCGGAATGGTTCCAGCGCAACGCACGCTCGTACCTCGCGCTCTGCGAGCTCTACGGGCGCATCGCCACGCAACATCACGACCAGCTGGTGAAGCGGTTCATCGAAGGGCCGGCCACGACCCTGGGTGCGAAAGGCCTCGAGGGCATCACGGCGAGCGGACCACCGCTGCCGGTGCTGCTGCGTTCGCTCGAGGTGCTGCGCGATCTGCGCGTCGCGGCGAACCGGTCCGACATTGCGTCGCGGCATGCGGATCTCGCGCGCCTGCGCGACCTGCTCGTCCCTGCATAAATAGCAGGTGATTTAAGCCTACAGAGCGCTCGTCCCTGCCGCGGCATACTGCCGCCATGCCGTCACCTGTCCGCAGCTTCATTGCAACGGTGGCGATTGCCGCCGCCAATTCCATGGTATTGGCGATGGCTTTTGCCGCGCCGAAGCCGGCCGCGCTCGCGTTCCGTATCGACGAAGGCCGGAACATCAACAGCTTCTTTCGCGAAGGCCCCGTCGCGGCGCACCTGTTGCTGCGTTCCGGTAACGACCCGCGCATCCTCGTCGCTTTTCCCGCCGGCAACAGCGGTGTCGGTCTGTGGTTCGAAAAAACCGCGGCGCCGGTCACGTGGACTCTGATCACGCCGCCGAAGCCGGTCACTACGCTCGACGCACGGCGACGCGCAATGCACGGCATCGAGTTCGAGGTTTCGGTGGATGCCGCCGAGCTGCGTCCCCGCGCCGCGGTGCTGTCGTCGATCCGCGTGCTGCGCGATTACGAACTGCAGCGCACGGCGCCCGCCGAAGTGCTGATCGAGCCGCGCGCAGCAGGGGACGGCATCTCCTGGTCACGCGATCGGCTGGACGGATCCAGCGGCTATCAACTGACGATCCGCGCGAGCGCGGGTACGCGTGTAAGCGCGAACGCGTTCACCGCCACCGCGCAGGCGCCGCTGCGGCTCACGATCCAGGCGCTGACCGGCGAAACGCCGCTGACGCCGCTGCCGGCAACCGTGACCCGCGCCGCGAGCGATGACGCGCGGGCGCGCGATGCGCTCGCGTTCCTGAGCTACGGCGAGAAATTCCTCGCCGGCTCCTGGCGTTTCGACACCTATTTCGGCCGTGACACGCAGATCTCCGCGCTGCTGCTCGCGCCGGTCCTCGAGCCGGCGGCGATGGAGAGCGCGATTTCCTCGGTACTCGACCGGCTCGCACCGAACGGCGAAGTCGCCCACGAAGAAGACATCGGCGAATTCGCGGTGTTGCGCAACGCGCGCGAAGGTCGCGGCAGGATTGCGACGCCTATCTACGACTACGGCATGGTGGACGATGACTTCATGCTGGCACCGCTCGCCGCGCGCTGGCTGCTGGACGACGCCCGCGGCCGCAAGCGTGCGCAAGCATTCCTGGCCCTCAAGGATTCGGCCGGCGAGCGGCGCGGCGACGCGCTGGCGCGCAATTTCCTCTGGGTCGTCGAGCGCACGGCTTCCTTTGCGGATGCGCCGCGTGCCCTCAATCTGGTTGGGATCAAGTCGGGACGCACGACGGGCGAATGGCGCGACAGCGATCGCGGGCTCGGCGGCGGTCACTATGCGTACGACGTGAATGCGGCATTGGTCCCCGCCGCGCTCGGGAGCATTTCGCGGCTCGTTGAGGCCGGGCTGCTCGACGAATACCTGACGGGCGCACAGCGCAGCGCATTGGCGCGCTCAAACGCGCAGGCCAAGGTATGGACGCAGCGTGCGCCGGCGCTGTTCGAGACGGACATTCCCGCCGCCACAGCGCGCGCCGCGATCAGCGCGTATGCCGCGACGATCGGTGTCGACAGTGCGGCGGCGCTGCGCGCGCTGGGCAACGACGCACTCGCGTTCCACGCGCTGTCGCTCGATTCAGCCGGAACGCGCATTCCGATCCTGAACTCGGACGAGGGATTTCGGCTGCTGCTGACCCAGCCGGCGCCAGCAGAACTGGATCGCTGTCTCACCGCCATCATGCGGCCATTTCCCGCTGGGCTCGTGACCGACGTGGGCTTGTTAGTGGCGAATCCCGCGCTCGCAGGCACAGAACTCCAGCGCGACTTCACCCGCTCGGCCTATCACGGCACGGTGGTGTGGTCCTGGCAGCAGGCGCTGCTGGCGGCGGGCCTCGATCGCCAGTTGCAGCGCACCGACCTGCCGGCGCCGACCCGCGCGCGGCTGGCACGCGCGCGCAGCAACCTGTGGTCCGTCATCGAAAAGTCCAGGGCGCTGCGCACCTCGGAGCTGTGGTCGTGGACCTACTCCGCGGGTCAGTTCCGCATCGCGCCGTTCGGGGCGAGCGGCGCCGACGCGGACGAATCCAACGCGGCGCAGCTCTGGAGCACGGTGTACCTCGGGCTCGCGCCGCCGGCGGCGGCGCACTAACTACCAGAGATACTTCGCCTGGAAGTTGATCTCGCTGCCCTCGAGCGGCCGCGCGAGCAACACACCACCAGTATCCGCGGCCACACCGAAGATACGCGAGTTGCTCTCCGTGAGGCCGAGCTCATCGGTCACGTTTGAGCCACGGACGGAGAACTGCCAGTTGTCGCCGACGTTGGCCGTAACGCCGAAGTCCCAGGTGTTGTACGACCCGAGCTGCTGCAGTGCCGATTGATCCTGCGTGTGATCGCCGACGTGCGTGTATGTCACATAGAAATCGAGGTCGCCGGCGCCGATCGGAAGACGATAGCTCGGCGTGAGCATGTAACGCAGCTTCGGCTGGCGCTGCAGCTGCTTGCCCTGGATGACCGCGCAGCCGGGACCGGTGACGACGTTGGAGTACGGGACGCAGGCGTCATAATCGGTGTATTCGCCGTCGAGGAAGTTGGCCACGACCTGGAAACGGAAGTGCTCGCCCGGCGTAATCGCGCCGATCAGGTTGATGCCCTTCGACTCCGAGCCGTAGATGAGCTGGGCGCCGGGTATCGGAACACCAGCTCCGTTCGTGGGCGTGTACAGCAGGCCCGAGAAGTCGCGGAAGTACGCGCTGATGTCCGCGTAGATCAGGTCGTTCTGGAACTTGTAGCCCACCTCGTAGTTCTTGACCACCTGGATGGGGGGCGAGTTGCCCGTGGTGCTGCCGCGAATGCCGTTGTCGAAGTCCGAGAAGTGTCCGCCGCGGTTCACGCGCAAATACGCCGAGCTGGAATCGGTGAAGCTGTAATTGGCGCCGAGCGTCCACGACGTGAAGTCCTCGTCGTAGTCGGTGGTTGCGAACGTGCCGTTACACACGGGCACCCCGTTGTTGTAGAGCGTCAGCGGATTGCCATCGGTGTCCTGGTTCGTCAGATTACAGACGCGGTTGGTTGCATCCTGATTCTCGAAGCGCACGGACGCGTCGAGCAGCCACTTGTCGACGCGCCACGAGTCGGACAGATAAATCGCGCGGTTGAATGCGTGGCCCTTCTCCGTGATGTTGAAGCCGCCGTTGTCGAGGAATCCCTGCTCGTCGGTTAGCTGCGCCGTCTGGCCCATCGCGTTGACGAAGCTCACCGCAATCGGCTGCGCATTGGGTTCGTTCGTCATGAACATCTGGTTACCCAGCGCCCACTCGTCGTCCATCGTGTAGTACGCGGTGTACAGGCCGACCGTCAGCGTGTTGCCGTCGAAGAGCTCCTTGCTCAGGCGGAAGTCGTTGTTGAAATTCTCGAGTTCTTTGTGAATGAACCACCAGCCCTGGTGGATGACGCTGGTATCGCCGGGCACTGCGCCGCCGCCAACGAAGTTGGCGGTCGCCGAACCCGCGGGGAGTTGGAAGCCGCCGAGCCCCGTTTCGATGTTGTACAACTCGTCGTTGAGCGTCGCGGGATTGCTGCCCGAGAACAGCGCGTTCGTGTCGACGTCACCGGCGTTGTACAGGAACTTGTCGCTGATCGACCAGCCGTTGTCGAAGTCGAGATCCCAGTTCGCGCCGAGGAAGACCATCTGCGCGCCGCGGCCGTTCGCGAGATCCGCGTTCGTGCCGCCACCCGGGTAGCCGTCGAGCCGCACGCGGCGGATCGCATTGCTGTTGTAGGTGGAAGTCAGCGGATCGAAGCCCGGGTACTTGCTGAAACTGTCGCTGCCGCGCTGGATCACCGGAATCGGCGTGATGAACTGGTTCTTGTCATCGAGATAGCGCGCGTAGAACGTGAGCTTGCTGCGATCGGATTCGTGCTTGAGCGTGGCAGTCAATTGACCGCCTTCATCCGCCTTGAACTGCGGATCGCGCACGCCATCCGACGAGCGCCAGAAGCCGCCGAAGCTGCCGACCCAGTCGCCGCCGACCGGAAAGCCGACGAAGCCGTCGACGCGCATGAGACCTTCGTCGCCGTAGGTGGCGCCCAGACTGCCGGTCGGCGTGTCGGTGCCCGTCTTGAGCAGGAAGTTGGCGGTAGCGCCCATCTGGCCGCCCGCGAAGACGACGGAGGGGCCGCCCTGCAGGATTTCCGCGGATTTCACCGTGTCGTCGAGACGGAAAATACTCGTCGTCTCGAAGAACGACAGCGTGGGCATGCCGTACAGCGGCGATCCCATCATCTGCGTGGTGAAGTAGGGCGCATCGCCGCCGCCCGGGAAGCCCGCAATCTCGATATTAGCGCCGGTCTGGCCGCCCGAAGACTCCGGCCACATGCCGGGAGAAATCTTGAGCAGGTCCGCCGTGCTCTTGGGATTCGCGCGGCGAATCTCCTCTTCGTTGGCGGTGACGATGTTGTAGCTCGCTTCGAGCTTTTTCACGCCGCCGGCGATGGCGCTGCCGGTGACGACGATGGTTTCGAGGCCGCTGTCGCCGGAAGTGTCATCCGGGGTTTCGGCCTGCTCCTGCGCCTGGACTGCAAATGGAACTGCGGCGGCGGTGAGGGCCAGCCACTTTGCGGCACTGCGCGCTCTCGGCGACGGGCGTGCGCGAACTTTCTGCGACAAATCGGAAATTTGCGTGCTCATACGGACCTTCCAGAAGGTGTCTAATTACGACAATGGCGGAAGTCTCCTCCTCGATCCGCGAAAAGGATTCTGAAATGGCGCGCGCCGTCGTGTCAGCATTCGACTACAAATGGTGTTCGCCGCGACTCACGCGCTTCAGAACGTGGTGGAATCCGCATCGCACGCGACACATCGGGCGGCCCTGCGCCTAACAGGAACTCTCCCCATGCAGCCATACATCCACCGGTTCTTCCGTACGTTGTGCAGCGCGGTAGTTGCCGCGCAACTCGCATTGATCGCCGCTACCGCTACCGCGCGCGAGGTCGTGCCACTGCAACCCTCGCAGGTGTACGGCGAGCTGTTCGAGCGGGTTCAGTCGCAGCGGCTTTTTCCCGACAGCAAGACCTTCGCCGACGCGACCGCGAAGTCCACGCCCGAGCAAATTCTGCAAAATTACGAATCGCAGAAGCGCCAGGCGGGCTTTGAGCTGAAGAAATTCGTCGAAGCGAATTTCGTGATCCCCAGTGGCGCCGGCAGTGGGTTCAAGACCGCGCCGCGCGAGGAGGTCCGTGCGCATATCGAACGGCTGTGGGTCGAGTTGACGCGCGAGCCGCAACCGGCGTCCGGCGCGGCATCGCATCTGGCGCTCAGCACGCGTTTCGTCGTGCCGGGCGACCGCTTTCGCGAAATGTACTACTGGGACTCGTACTTCACGATGGTCGGGCTGCAGACCAGCAAGCGCGACGATCTCGTGGCAGCCATGGTGGAGAATTTCGCCGGCCTCATCGACAGCTACGGACACATTCCGAACGGCACGCGCTCTTACTACCTGAGCCGCTCGCAGCCGCCGTTCTTCGCCGCGATGGTCGAGCTGCAGGCGCAGCACGAGGGCACGCGCGCGCTGATCAAGCGGCTGCCGCAACTAGAAGGCGAATACGCCTTCTGGATGGAGGGCGCAGAAGGCCTCGCGCCTGGTTCGGCGCATCGCCGCGTCGTGCGCCTCGCCGACGGACGACTGTTGAATCGCTACTGGGACGACCTTGCGACGCCGCGCGACGAGGCCTACCTCGAAGACATGCAGACCGCGCGAAAATCCGGGCGGCCCGAAGCCGAGGTGTACCGGGACCTGCGCGCGTCGGCCGAGAGCGGCTGGGATTTCAGCTCGCGGTGGCTGGCGGACGGCAAGACGCTGAGTTCGATCCGCACCACCGACATCGTGCCGGTGGACCTCAACAGCCTGCTGTACAAGCTGGAGGTCGTCATCGCGCGCGGCTGCAAGGCGGCGGCGCGGGCCGATTGCAACAAGAAAATGCTGGCGAACTCGCAGGCGCGGCAAAAGGCCGTGATCGAATCGATGTGGAACGACAAGCTCGAGGCGTTCGTCGACTACGATTGGCGCAACAAGAAGCAGATCGAACAGCTGACGGCCGCGACCGCCTATCCCCTGTTCGCCGATCTGGCCGATGCCAAGCGGGCGCATCGCGTCGCCAACACGATCAGGAAGTCGCTGCTGATGCCACACGGCCTCGCGACGACGCTCGAAGACACCGGAGAGCAGTGGGACGCGCCGAACGGTTGGGCACCGCTGCAGTGGGTCGCGATCGATGGGTTGCGACGGCATGGCGAGCAGGAACTGGCCGCAAAGATCGCGACCGTGTGGGTCGCGGAGAACGCGCGCGTGTACTGCAAGACCGGCAAGCTGGTCGAGAAATACAACGTCCGTGATGCAGGTGAAGGGGCGGGCGGCGAATACCCGGTGCAGGACGGGTTCGGCTGGACCAATGCGATTCTGATCAAACTACTGGCGATCTACCCGAAGCTCGCGCGCCCGCGATACGAATTCACCGGCGCGGCCTGCGGGACATGAAGCGGCCCTTTTTCCGAGGGCACGTGTAGGAAAAAGCCGTCTTGTTAAGGCCATCGGACGGGCCTATACGAGCTTGGCATATCCGCGTGAGACGAGAGTCCAGGGAGGACTTATGTCAGCGACTTCATCCCCCGGCGGTCACCCGTCGGCAAAGTTCCGCCCGGTCTTCGTTGCAATTTTGCTTGGCTCTTTGTGGCTGGGCCCGGTGGCTCTCGGCGCCGCGCTGCCAAGCGGTTTCGCGGAGACGCGCGTGGCAACCGGGCTCGCGAGCCCCACCCTGATGGCGTTTGCACCCGACGGGCGCTTGTTCGTCGCTCAGCAAGCGGGTGCGTTGCGAGTCATCAAGAACGGTGCGCTGCTCGCGCAGCCGTTCCTCAATCTGAGCGTGAATTCTTCCGGTGAGCGCGGACTGCTCGGGGTCGCCTTCGATCCGAATTTTGCGTCCAATAGCTTCGTCTACGTGTACTACACGACCTCGGCGAGTCCCGTTCACAATCGCCTGAGCCGCTTCACCGCGAGCGCCGCCAATCCGGATGTCGTCGCCGCCGGCAGTGAAGTGCAGCTGCTGAATCTGCCGGCCTTGAGTTCGGCGACGAATCACAACGGTGGTTCGATTCACTTCGGCAATGACGGCAAGCTCTACATCGCCGTCGGTGAAAATGCCAACAGCGCCAATTCGCAGTCGTTCACCACGCCGCTGGGCAAGCTCCTGCGCATCAACCCGGATGGCTCGATCCCTGCGGACAATCCGTTCCTGAATCAAACTACCGGCATCAACCAGGCTATCTGGGCACGCGGGCTGCGCAATCCGTTCAATTTTGCGGTCGACCGCACGACCGGCCGGATCCATCTGAATGACGTCGGCCAGGACACCTGGGAAGAGGTCAATCTTGCGATCGCCGGCTCGAATTTCGGCTGGCCGCAGACCGAAGGAAACAATCCGCCCGGTGTCGCGGGCGTGCGCTACCCGATTCATACCTATCAGAATGCCGGCACCTCCTGCGCAATCACCGGCGCGGCATTTTACCGGCCGACCACTGCAACGTTTCCCGCCGCGTACAACGGCCGCTATTTCTTCGGTGATTACTGCGGTGGCTTCATCCGGATGCTGAGTCCGCCGAATTACTCGACCTCGGCGAACTTCGCCACCGGCATCAGCTCGCTGGTGGATATCGAGGTGAGTGCCGACGGCTCGCTCTACTACCTCGCGCGCGGTGGCGGCGAAGTGTTTCGCGTGCAGTTCACGGCGAACATCGCGCCGAGCATCTCGTCGCAGCCGGCGAATCTCACGGTCGCGGCCGGTCAATCCGCGAGTTTCACGGTCACGGCTTCAGGTACCGCGCCACTGCAGTATCAGTGGCAAAGAAACGGCGTGAACATTGCCGGCGCCACCTCACCGACCTACACGTTCAACACGACCGGCGCGGACAACGGCGCGACGTTCCGCGCCGTCGTCAGCAATTCCGCCGGCTCCGCGACCAGCAACGCAGCGACGCTGACGGTGCTGATCAACGGCGCGCCGACCGGGACGATCACGGCGCCGGTCAACGGGACCAACTACCGAGGCGGCCAGGTCTTCACGTTCGCAGGCGTAGCCAACGATCCCGAGGATGGCGCATTGCCGCCGAGCGCATTCACCTGGAGTGTGGATTTCCACCATGACGACCACACGCATCCGTTCGTGCCGCCCACGAGCGGCATCACGACCGGCACGTTCACGATTGCCAATCGCGGCGAGACGTCCGCGAACGTGTTCTATCGCGTGATCCTGACGGTGCGCGACTCTGCGGGTCTTCCGCACACCTCGTCGGTCGACGTACGGCCGCTGACCTCCGTCGTGAGCATCGAGAGCAACGTGCCAAACGCGCAACTCACGCTGGATGGAGCCCCGATCACGGCGCCTCACACGTTCACGGGCGTCGAAGGCATCATTCGAACGCTCGGCGTCGTGACACCACAGGCTTCTGCCGGAACGACCTACGATTTCGTGTCCTGGTCCGACGGCGGTCCGGCGACGCACGAGGTCGTCACGCCCAATGACGATGCGACCCTTACCGCCCTGTTTCAGCCGGCGGCGGTAGCGACGCTGTTCAGTGACGACTTCGAAACGGCCAAGGGTTGGACGCTCACGGGCGGCGCAAATACCGCAACTTCCGGGAACTGGCAGCGCGGCGATCCACAACCCACCACTTCGAGTGGCATCGCGTTGCAACCGGGAAACTGCGACGGGGGATCGGTCAATTGCCTGGTCACGGGCCTGACGGCAGGTGCGGCGGCCAATTCCAACGATGTGGACGGTGGACAGACGTCGATTCAATCGCCGCCCATCGCTCTCCCGGCCGGCAGCACGATCAACCTGAGATTCCGGTTTTATTTCGCCTACTTGAACAATGCGACGTCGGCGGATTACATCCGGGTTCGCGTGGTGGGTAACAATGGCCAGGTTCAGACGGTATCCGCGCTGGGCGCGACGGCGAATAATGTCGCCGGTGTGTGGAGAACGCGTACCGCCGATCTCAGTGTCTGGGCCGGACAGACCATTCAGCTGCGAATCGATGCGATCGACGGCGCCTCAGAAAGCCTGATCGAGGCGGGGTTCGACAACCTGGTGGTGACGCGGCAATAAGGAGGACTCCATGGTTCGACTGCTGTGCGCGTTGCTGATCCTGCCGTTGTCCGCCGCCGCCGCGGACAACACTCGCATTTCGTTCCTCGAGCAGGAAGTGCGCAATGTGCAGCGACAGCTCGCGGTGTTGTCACGACAGGTGGACGGGCTGACGACCCAGCCGAACCGGCCTGTGTCGCAGCCTGCCGAGCCGCGCGCCGCCGCGCCCGTGACAGATTCGCCGCAATGGCTGAACGCCGCGAAATGGCGCGAGCTGCGTCCCGGCATGAGCGAACTCGAGGTGCTGAGCGCACTCGGCCCGCCGACCTCCATGCGCGAAGAGAGCGGCGCACGCGTGTTGCTCTACGCCATGGAAATCGGTACCTCCGGTTTCCTGGGAGGCAGCGTCAAACTGCGCGACCGCGCGGTCGTCGAGGTGCTCAAGCCTACGCTGCAGTGATTCCCGCCCGCCCGCTTATGTTTCAGGCGATCCGGCCGGACTTCACTTATGACGGTCCGCAACGCTTGCGCAAGGACACCGCGGTAAACTCGGATCGGCACCGCCCCACCGAGCGCCAATCCGATCAATGTCCACGAACCAGACAATCCCCCCGGACGCCGCGGATGACACGGTCATGCAGCCCGCCGAGGACCCGGAAAAAACGCAGTTGCTGGGGCGTGCCGCCCCGGACTCGACGCAGTTGCTCGACGAGGACTCGGTAGACGACGCCGGCCGGCGCCCGCGCATCGACGTGAACTCGGTACTGCTCGGCCGGTTCAAGCTCGCGCAGCTCGTGGGCGAGGGCGGGATGAGCGACGTGTACAAGGCCATCGACCTGCGCAAGGTCGAAGCGGGCGCGCGCGATCCCTATCTCGCGGTCAAAGTGCTCACCGTCGGCTTCGACGACTTTTTCAGCTCACTCGCGGTCATGCATCACGAGGCGAGCAAGCTGCAGACACTGACGCATCCGAACATTGTGCGCGTGTTCGATTGCGATCGTGACGGCCAGACCGTTTTCATGACGATGGAATACCTGGACGGCACGCCGCTCAAGTTCATCATCAAGAAAGGCGGTGAACAGGGTCCGCCGCGGGCGCAGGCGGAGCGGATCATCGCCGGCATGGTGGCCGCGCTCGAGTTCGCGCATGCCAAACACATCGTCCACGGCGATCTGAAGCCCGGCAACGTGATCGTCACGGAATCCGCCGAAGTAAAAGTCATCGACTTCGGCATCGCGCGTTTTCTCAGGCGACCGCAGGACGATGGCCTCCACGAGGAGATGCCCGGCGAGTACATCGCGTTCACGCCGCTGTATACGAGTCCTGAGACTTACGACCGGGCCGAGCCGGATGCGCGCGACGACGTGTACTCGCTCGCCTGCATCGCACACGAGCTGCTGACCGGCACGCATCCGTTCAATCGCAGACCGTCGATCGAAGCGCGCGACAAGAATATGCAGGTCGCGCGCTCGCCCAGGCTGCGCGCGCACGAACACCGTGCCATCCAGAACGCGCTGAAGTTCGAGCGTGCCGCGCGGACTCCAAGCGCGCGGCGATTTCTCGAAGAGCTCATGGGCACGCGCCAACGTTCGGTGCGCCAGGTCGCCGCGATCGTGGCCGTTGCGATCGCCGCGCTCGTGGGGATGCTGTTCCTGGGCCGCCTGCTGGTCGACGCGCCGGCTTCCCGGGACCTCACCGCAGGTACGGTGTTTCGCGACTGCGCGACCTGTCCGCTCATGGTCGTGCTGAAGCCCGGCACATTCGAGCAGGGCTCATCCGCGGGCGATACCAATGCGACCCCGTTCGAACGGCCCGTTCACGCCGTTCGGATCGCCTATCCACTGGCCGCCGCGCTCACCGAGGTGACGGTGGGCGAGTACGCGGAGTTCGCGAAGGAACATCCGCGCGTGGCGGATGGCTGCATGACTTACGCCGGCGAATGGGCGCTGCGCGCCTCGGTCGATTGGCGCAACGCCATACCCGCCCAGATGGCGACGCACCCGGTGAGCTGCGTGAGCTTCAGCGACGCCACTGAATACGCCGCGTGGCTGTCCGCGCGCACGGGGGCTACCTACCGGCTGCCGAGCGCATCGGAGTGGGAATACATGGCGCGCGCCGGTTCGGACTCGCTGCCCTGGGGAGACCCGGCGCAAGCCTGCGCCAGCGCGAACGTCGCCGACGCCAGCGCCGCGCAGCGCTACCCGGGATGGATTGCGTTTGCGTGCGAGGACAACCACGTGCAGTCCGCGCCGGTGGGTTCGTTCCTGCCGAACGCGTTCGGATTGTCGGACACTCTGGGCAACGTATTCGAATGGGTGCAGGACTGCTGGCGCGAGGACTACGTCTCCGCGCCCACCGACGGTTCGGCGGTCACGGATGGCGACTGCGCGCAACGTGAAGCGCGCGGCGGCTCCTGGTTCACGACGCCCGCCTTCGTGCGTCCCGCGTATCGAAATCGTTTCGACGCCGACTATCACAGCAACTCGCTCGGTTTCAGAGTAGTCAGGGAGATCAAGGATGCGAAATGACTTCATGCGCGGCGCGCTCGTGCTCGCGTTACCGCTGCTGCCGTTGTTGCTGGGGGCCTGCGTGAGCCGCCCGCCGACCATCGCGCACGTGCATCTCGGCCATGCGCTGACCGGCGTGCACGTCACACCCGGCAAGCAGGGCTATCTACTCGTGGCAGAGAAGCAGGCGGAGGACATCGTGACGCTGGCGCAGAAGGCGAAGAGCAACCCGGATCTCGCGCAGATCAAGGCCGCCGTGGCCGCCGCCGAGATCGCGACCAATTCGACCGACGAGTTCGGGCTCAAGCACTCCCTCATCATGGCGTCGAACCACATCTCGTTCGCGGCGACTTCTCCCGACGCTTCACCCAACGTGCAGAAGTCCGCGCCGATATTCGCCAGCGACACGGTGCGCGTCGTCGAGCGTTGCGAGCTGATCGGCCTTTTGGGCAAGGACATCGCTGCCAGCACGTCGGTCGAGGAAGCGCAGTTGCTCGCCGGAGAAATTCAGACGCTGGCGCAGGCGAATCTCGATGGCGAGGACGCCAACAAGGACGGCGTGGTCGGCGATGCACCGGCCGAGTTCGGCATGAAGCAGCTGCGCGCCGAGCTCGACGGCATCATCGCGCGCGAGAGTCCGCCGTACCGGACGGTCGACCAGTGGTACCTGTTCAACCTGGTCAAGCTGCCGAACGGCCGCTGGGTGTTCGACAAGCTCGGTCGCGGCGGCAATATCGACGGGTACAAGTGATGCGCCGAACTACTCGCTTCGACGTCTACCGCGCCTGTGTGGCGCTGCTGCTGCTGCTGGCGGCATTCGCGCCCGGCCACGCACACGACGGCACTGGAGTCTGTCCGGCGGATCCGTCGCCCGAGGTCGCAGCGGCGCGCGCGGCGTTGGTCAGCACGCCTGCGTCGCTCGAGACCCGCATACGGCTCGCCGATGCCTTGCTCGAAGACAATTGCTACGACGCTGCAGTGCATACGCTCGAAGACGGCCAGGCGCTTCACCCTGGCAATGCCACCCTGGCGGCGAAGCTGCGTACCACGCGCAGCCTGGTGAGCGAGCAGAGCTATTTTGCGGGGCTTGAACAGGCGGAAGTGGCCGCGCGCGTCTCGCGCAACCTGCTGCGCTGTTCGCGGCTCGGCGATCTGTCTGCCTGCGACGAAGCGCTCAAGCTCAAGCCCGACGACGTCGACGTGTTGATCGCGAAGGGTGACGCGCAGCTCAAGGCCGGAAAGCCCGCCGACGCGCTGCAGACCTATCAACGCGCGAAGCAGATCTCGCCGGACAACGCGAAAGCCGGCTCGCAACTGGCGGCCGCGCAGACGCAGCGGCTCGCGGCTCTCGCGACCTGCCGGACCGGCAGTGACGATGCCGCGCTCGCGGCCTGCCAGGCGGCGCTGCTGCGCGGCGCGGACGACGAGTTCGCGGTGCAGACGCGCCTCGCGCAGATCTATCAGCAGCGCAATCAGCCCTCGGCGGCGCTCACGTCGTATATCGCGGCGAATGCGCTCAAGCGTGGCGATCGCAACGTGGCGCTCGGCATCGTGGCGCTGACCGACGGGGGCGGCAATCGCGATGCCGTCGCGTGGGCGGCGCGCGGCTCGGCGTTGTTGACTCTGCAGCGCGGGACAGATGCGCTGGCCGCGCTCAAGCATGCGCAGGCGCTGGCGCCGGGAATGCCGGAGCTGCGCGCGCAGCTCGCGCAGGCGCAGGCTTTGGCGGGCAAGGAAGAAAAGACACGGCTCGCAACGCAGGCGGGAGCATCGACAGGCACGCTGGTCGCCGATAACGCGGCGTTGCAGGCGGCCGCACCCGCGCGGCGCTACTCGAACAACGCTGAGCCGAGCCGCAGCAACTAGCTTACTTGACCACCTGCGGCTGCATCGGCGCGAGCAGCGCCATCACCTTGTTCTGCACGCGATATGGCACGCCGACGGATTCGAAAGCGATATAGAGATCCTCGGCCAGCGCATTGAACTGCGCGTTGGTCGTGTCGAGCTTCTTGTGGGCTTCGAACATGTCGCGGCCGGTGTACTTGCACGGCCCGCCCGTGAGCTCGCAGATCTGGTCGTACAGCAGGCCATTGAACTTCGCGAGATCCGTTTCCGCAAATGCGAAGTTGATGCGGTCGTCGTTCAGCATTATCTCCACCAGCTTGTCGACCGAGGCGTGCAATTTGCTTGCGCCGCCGAGCTGCTCGAACAGGGTTTCTTCCGCGTGTCCGACGGTGGCGGTGCACAGGAGGGTGGCGATCGCGAGCGCGCGGCTCAATGTTTTCATTTTCATGATGTTTCCCTAGAAGCCGAACTGGACGGATAGATAGGTACCATCCTGGTCGTGGTTGACGGTGGTGGCGGGCCCGAGGATGTTGCCCATGTTGAGGTAGGCCGCGAGGACCGACACGTGGCGGTTGGGCGCCCAGGCGACGAACAGATCCCAGGCGGCGCCTTCGTCGTCGGCACCGAGTGAGTCGGGCTTGCTGCGATATTCGCCGCCGATCGCGATCTTGCGCGTCAGCACGTAGCCAACGGTCGTCTCGAAGTTGAGCGACGCGCTGTCGTCCTGGTCGCCGCCATATCCGAGCAGGCCGAGCTGGTTCGCCTTCGTATGCCGCAACGTGACGTTCACGAGCAGGCTCTTGTCGAGGAAGACTTTCGTGCCGGATAGATAGACGTCGACGCCGTCGTCATCGGTGGCGCCGAGCTGCCTGGGGTTCACGAGCGGACCCGCGTTCTCGATGCCGCCGTGCCGCTTGAATTCGGCACCCAGCGCCAGCTGCGGCAGCCAGGTGTCCTGGCCATACACGGCATCACCCGCCAATTTGACCTTCACGCCGAAGATGTCCTGTTCGACCCGCACGCCCTTGAGCGCGGTGCCGGTGACATCGAGCTTCTGGCGCGCGGCCGAGATCTCGAACCGGTCGGCGATGCCGATGCCGATGCCGTACGTACGCAGATCGAAGTCCTTCAGTCGCACGTCGGTGATGTGGCCGTTCACGCCGTAGCTCAGATTGCTGCCGTAACCGGTGATCAAGGCCCACGGCACGAGACCGCCGCCGCCCGCGCCCTCCGCGTCACTGAATCCCGCGGTGAGCAGCAACTTTCCGCCGTCCGGAACGAGCAGGTTTCTGGGCGGGTTGGGGATGGGCTTATCCGACAAGGCGGACGTCGCCGTCGGTGTGGCAGTCTGTGCGCCGGCCAGCGCGGGGATGATCAGTGCGGCAGCGGCCACGACTATCTTTACGTTGTTCGTTCGCATGGTTCCCGTCCCTTAGGAAATCAGCGGCGAATACTAAACCAGGAAACATGACCGCAGCGTGCGCGCGTCTCTGTACGGAGTTTTTCACTCCTTCGTTATGTTCGACGCAAGATTACGTCTACACGCCGATGAACGAGTAGTAAGTCTCTTCCTACAAACGCAGGGGGAGAGGCGGGCCGTCGCACTAAAGATGCGCAACCAGCCACTTGCGGATTTCTTCCCGCATGACTGGCGTTTCCAGATGCTCACCATCGTAACGCAGCAGCTTCCAGTGCTCCGGATGGCCGGCGGACGCGTACACCTCTTGCAGCCCCCGATCGATCTTCTCGAGGCCGGCCACCGGCGTGAGTGCATCCTGATTGCCGGCCAGCGATAGATGGGCGCGCGGCGCGATCAGTGCATTCATCTGCGTGGTGGTGAAGTGATTGAGCAGATCCGGCACGTAGTAATAGATGCCGTGCCCCTTGAGGCCGCCGACTTCCACCAGCGTGTGCCAGTCCGTCAGGCAGCAGATGTCGACCACGACCTTGAGACGCGGATCGAGCGCGCCCGCCCACTGCGCGGTCGAACTACCCATCGACATGCCGACCGTCGCCAGCCTCTGCGCATCGACGTCCGGCCGGGTGACTAGATAGTCGACGGCCTTGAGCGCGTCGTAGACCATCATTCCCCACAGCACGCGTCCGTGCCAGAGCGTGTCCTTGAAGAAGTCGAGCTCGGTACGTTTGGCGCGTTCGCCGAAGATCCAGGTATCGAAGCACAGGGCGTTGAATCCCAACGATGTGAGGAATTCCGCGTAGGGCGGCTTGCTCATGTACTCGCGGCCTTCGATGAACTCCGTCTTCCCGATCTGGTAGCCGCCGCCGTGCGAATGGTTGAATAACACCGTCGGCAGTTTGCCGGTCTCGCCCTTCGGCTTCGCGAAATAGGCGGGCGCCGCTTCCTCGCCGTTGAGGTCGAGGATGAGTTTTTCGAGCGTGTAGCTGCCCCGATCCTCGGTGGAGACCAATTGCACGCCGACCTTGCGATTGCGCGGCGGCAGCTTGCCCAACAGGCCGTACAACTCCTCGCGCCGCTTGGACGCACCCGGGTCCGCGGTGGTTTTCGCGCCGGAGATTTCTGCCTGGGCCGCGATGAACACACCGGCTCCGGACTGCAGCAACGTTCGTCTTTTCATGGCCGGTAGTTTACTCCGGTTTCGCCGCGTCCAATCCACGCGCAAGTACGGGATCATTGGCTGCGGCTTTTCGTCAGATCGACATCGATGGACGGCGCGCAACGCAGCGGTGAACGCGAGCAGGACAATCATTAATTCACGCCGCAGGACGCAAGAGTGCAGAACCGGCGTGGGCCTGCGCGCTACTCATGAGCAGAGGCCGCAGTGATGCGCCGAAATTCCTTCGCGCGCCCGCGGCTCCCGAACGTGAGGACAATCATGAACATGCGATCCTGGAAACGCGCCGTGGCGCTGCTCACCGTGGCGACCTTCCTAACCACCGGCTGCACTTCGCTGCAGAACGTGCCGCTCGCTCAGGGCGCAAACAACGCCCGGCCTGACATCAAGGCCGGCGAATCCGTAGTGGTCACCAGGAAGGACGGCACGCAGCAGAAATTCAAGGTGCTCAAAGTGGAAGACGACGCGCTCGTCGGGCACAACGTGCGCATCGCCTACGCCGACATGTCATCGCTGGATGCGCAGCGTGCCGACGGCGTCCATGGCAACAAGGCGCTCATCATCGGCGGCATATTGTTAGGCGCGGCTGCCATCGCGGTCGCCAGCGGCGGCGGTGGTGGTGGTGGGTACTGACTTACGGAGCTGGCGTGTGCGAACCCCGGCGCGCCAGCCGTCTCACTCCCACGAACAGCACCGGAACGAAGAAGATCGCGAGCAGTGTTCCGGTGGTCATGCCGCCTATTACCGCGGTGCCGATAGCGATGCGGCTCTGCGCTCCCGCCCCGGTGGAAATGGCCAGCGGCAACACGCCGAAGATGAACGCCAGCGACGTCATCAGGATGGGGCGCAATCGCAGGCGCGCGGCGGACAATACTGCGCTGCGTGGATCGGCGCCCTGTTTCTCGGCGTGCTCGGCGAACTCCACGATGAGAATGGCGTTTTTCGCGGCGAGGCCCATGGTCGTCAACAAGCCCACTTGAAAGTACACGTCGTTCTCGAGTCCGCGCAGCCAGACGGCGATCGCGGCACCTAACAAGCCGAGCGGTACCACCAGGATTACCGAGATCGGCACCGACCAGCTTTCATACAGTGCGGCCAGGCACAGGAAGACGACGAGCAGCGAGATCGCATAGAGATAGGGCGCCTGCCCGCTCGACAGGCGCTCCTGGAACGACAAGCCGCTCCACGCGATCGACGTGCCCGGAATGTCGCTGGCGAGTTTCTCCATGCGTTCCATCGCCTCGCCGGTGCTGCGGCCGGCGGCGGTGGCGCCCTGGATCTCGAACGCACTCAAGCCGTTGTAACGTCCGACGGTGACCGGAGACTGATGCCACGAGGTAGTGGCGAACGCGGAGAAGGGCGCCATCGAATTGTCGGCGGTGCGCACGTACCAGCTGCCGAGATCCTCGGGCCGGCTGCGAAACTGCGCGTCGCCCTGCACATACACGCGTTTGACGCGGCCGCGATCGATGAAATCATTGACGTAGTTGCCACCCCAGGCCGCCGACAGCGTCTCATCGACATCACGCTGCGCGAGCCCGAGCGCGCCGAGTTTCTCCTGGTCGATGTCGACGCTCAAGGCGGGGGTGTCCTCGAGCGAATTCGTGCGTACGTTGGTAAGCACGGGGTCGGCGCGCGCCGCGGCCAGCAACTTGTCGCGCGCCGCCTTGAAGTCCGCACGGCTCAGGCCGCCGCTGTTGAGCAGTTCGACCGTGAAGCCGCTCGACTGTCCGAGTCCGCGCACCGGCGGCGGATTCAGAGCGAAGAACTCGGCATCGCGAATGCGCGACAGCGTCTTGGTGGCGCGTTGCGTGATCGCAGCAGCGCTGCGCGACTTGCCCTCGCGTACATCCCAGGGCGCGAGCGCGATGAAGCCGCGGCCGGCATTCTGCCCGGCCCCCGCCTGGCTTTGGCCGACGATCGTGAAGATGACCGGCACATTCTCTTTTTCGTCGTTCAGGAAGTAGTGTTCGACTTCCTTGACCGCCGCCAGCGTGCGCGTTTCGGTCGCGCCGGCCGGCAACGTGAACTGCAATTGCGCGCGGCCCTGATCCTCGACGGGGAGGAAGCTGGTCGGCAGTGCCAGGAACACGCCGGCGAGCACCAGCGCCAATACCAGGTAGACGCCGATCGCCATGCGGCCGTGGTCGAGGATGCGAATGGTGACGGCGCGGTAGCTATCGGCCATGCGTTCGAACCAAGCCTGAAAGCGATCGCCGACGCGATGCATGGCCGCGGTTACCGCAGTGCGCCGCGCGATCAATTCCGGCGTCGGCGCTTTCAGTAGCATTGAGGCCAACGCGGGCGAGAGCACCAGTGCCACGACCACCGAGAGCAGCATCGCGGCAACCATGGTGATGGAGAACTGGCGGTAGATCTCGCCCACCGAACCGCCGAAGAATGCCATCGGCAGGAACACGGCCGACAGCACCAGCGCGATGGCGATCAACGCGGTCTGGATCTCGTGCATCGAGCGCACGGTGGCGTCGTGCGCGGAGATGCTCGGTTCCTCGCGCATGACACGTTCGACGTTCTCGACGACGACGATGGCGTCGTCCACGAGCAAGCCGATGGCCAGCACCATGCCGAACAACGTCAGCGTGTTGATGGTGAAGCCGCAGACCGCCAGTACCCCGAATGTCCCCAACAGGACGACGGGTACCGCGATCGCGGGAATGAGCGTCGCGCGCCAGCTCTGCAGGAACACGAACATCACGATGACCACCAGCAGGATGGCCTCGAGCAACGTCTTGACGACTTCCTCGATCGACAGCTTCACGAAGTCCGTGCTGTCGAGCGGAAACGCGTAGCGATACCCCGGCGGAAACGATTTCGACTGGGCAGCAACCTCCGCCTTCACCAGCTCCGAGGTGCGCAGCGCATCCGCGCCGGGCGCGAGCTGCACGGCGATGCCGCCACCTGGGTGCCCGTTGAGCCGGCTAGACGTGCCGTAGCTTTCACTGCCGAGTTCGACGCGCGCAACATCCGCGAGCCGTACAGTGGAGCCGTCACCGCGTGTCTTCACGATGATTCGCCGGAACTGCTCCGCGTCGGTGAAGCGCGCACGTGCGGTGACCGTCGCATTCAGCATCTGCGTGGGCGCGGCGGGTTGCGCGCCGAGCTGGCCGGCCGCGACCTGCGTGTTCTGCGCCTGGATGGCAGTGATGACGTCCCCCGGCATCAATCCGAAGCTCACGAGCTTCGACGGATCGAGCCAGATGCGCATGGCGTACTGCGAGCCGAACACGTTCATGTCACCGACGCCTTCCAGGCGCCCGATCGAGTCCTGCAGATTCGAGACGAGGTAGTCGGAAACGTCACCGCTGCGCGCAACGTCCGACTCATCGTAGACGGAGACGACCAGCAGGAAGTCGGGGTTGGACTTCGTTACCACCAGGCCCTGCGCCTGCACCTGCTGCGGCAGCCGCGGCAACGCCTGCTGCACCTTGTTCTGCACCTGCACCTGGGCGATGTCGGCGTCGGTGCCCTGATCGAAAGTGAGCGTGACGGTGGCGGTGCCGTTGGCGCTC
>DATHJZ010000111.1:0-3056 GCA_035286365.1 Steroidobacteraceae bacterium
GTGGCTCAACAAGGCGTCGACGAACGGCAATGCCGACGCGCAGGCCGCGCTGGCTAACTACCTGCTGCGCACCGCCGTGCCGGGAGACGCCGCGCTGGCCCTGCAGTGGCTCGAGAAGTCGGCGGCCGCGGGGAATCGCGAGGGCACCTATGCCCTCGCGGCGCTGCTCGCCACGAATACCGATGCCGCGCTACGCGATTCGAAGCGGGCGCTGACCCTCGTGGAAGTCCTCAAACCCGATTTCGACGCGCTGCCGACGGCGGTCGAGATTCGCGCGGCGGCGCGCGCGTTCACCGGTGACTTCGGCGCGGCGCAAGGCGACCAGCGACGCGCGATCCGGAAGGCGCGGGCGCTGGGTTGGGACATCGCGCCACTGCAGAAGCGACTCGATGCCTATCTCGCGCAACAGTCCTGGACGGGGGATTTGTCGGCATTCTGACGGCACCGGAATCCGTGCCGACCGCCGCGCACGAGCGCGTCGAGGCGCTCGACGTGCTGCGCGGCATGGCGCTGTTCGGCGTGTTTCTCATGAACTTCACCGCCTTTGCCGGTGACGCCGTGATGGCGACCGAGCTGCAATTGCTGTCGCTGCCCACGGCGGGCCTGGATCACGCGGTTGATGCCGTCCTCAACTGGCTGGTGATGGACAAGGCGAACACGATCTTCGCGTTCCTGTTCGGGCTCGGCTTCTACCTGCAGATGGAGCGGCTCGAGGCGCGCGGCCGGGATGCCGAGACTATCTATCGCCGCCGGCTCACGGTACTGCTGATCATCGGCGTCGCGCACAACTTCCTGCTTTGGAACTGGGACATCCTGCACCTGTACGCGCTGGCGGGGTTCGTGTTGCTGGCGTTTCGCCGCGCCAGCGATCGCACGCTGGTCGTCGTGGGACTCGTGCTCGCCGCGTTCGGCCGCATGGCGGTCAAGGCGCTGCTCGACTTCACGGGCTCGGATGCGGGAGACGTGGGCTACTCGGATTCGGAGGCACTCGCGCGTCAGGCGCTGTCGGAGCAGGGCGACTACCTGGGCCTCGTGCGTCATTTCTTCGATATCACGATGATCAACTACGTGCTCTCGGGATTCCTGCTGGGCTGGCTGGCCTACGCGCTCGGCCGGTTCTTCATCGGCGCGTGGGTCGGGCGGCGGGGCTGGATCACGCACGCCGCGCGCTACGCGAGCGACTGGCGCCGCCTGATGCGCTTGGCATTGCCGTTGGGCCTCGTGCTGGAGGGGGCGGCCGTCCTGATGGCCGGCGAAGACTGGCTGGAATTCGAGCACCAACCATTGATCGCCGCATGTCTGCATCTGCTCGCCGTACCGGTGCTCGCGGCGGGATACGTTGCCGCGATCGTGACGGGTCTGCAGGGTGGCGCGGCGCGCCTTCTCGGCTGGTTTGCGCCGGCAGGCCGCCTGGCGCTGACCAACTACCTCGCGCAGAGTCTCGTGTTCGCGTTCGTGTTGTTCGGCGTGGGCCCGGGCCTGGCGCTGGCGGGAAAGATCGGCACGACGGCCATCCTTGGCATCGTGGTCGTCACTTACGCCGCGCAGGTGCTGTTCAGCCGTTGGTGGTTAGGACGCTTTGCCTACGGCCCGATGGAGTGGGTATGGCGTGCGCTCACATACGGCTATAGTCCGCCGCTGAGGCTCGGGAACCCGCGCGGAGCGAATCATGAAACGAATTGAGAACGTGGCGGCGATGTGTCTTGCGTTGTGGCTTTCCGCGAGCGGCATGGCCGCGGAAACCGCGGCGGTCGGCCTGGCCGACTGCGCCGGCATTGTGGACATCAAGAGCAAGTCGCGGCAACTGTTCGACGGAGCGACGTTGATCGTAGCCCTGGCGGCGCTCGAAGCGCAGGGCGAGGCGCAGTTCAAACCCAAGTATGCCGAGCCGGCCAGCCAATGTGCGTACGAAAAGTTCGAAGTTGCCGGCAAACCGGTCACGGCTATCTACTCGCCGTTCGAGAAGGGCGAGCAGACATTGCATTACAAGTTCGTGAGCGCGAGCGAGAGTGACAGCCGAGAGGTGCTGGTGCTGTACGACGCAATGGCCTCGCTGATGGCCAAGAAAAGCCCGATCTTCTTCGTCGCCGAGAATCGGGGCGGGCACATCTCTTACTACGTGATGTTTCGCGATCAGCCTTCATATGCGGCGCTGAAGCCCATTGTCGTCGCGGTGCTGGATGGCAGCGCGGCGCCGCTGGCCACGGTTCGCTGGCCTGACGGTGCGAAAGAGCCGGTGATCGACGTCTTCGACTCGAAGCGGCTGAAGTAAGGTCCGGCCCCTTTTGCCAGCAAATGGGGTCTGACCCCATTTAGCTGGTGCGTTCCTGAGCGAAGCGCGCGAGCGCGGCGAGGGCGCGTGAGTACGGCGTCTCCGGCAGCGACTGCAGCGCTTCCAGCGCCTGCGTGGTTTCGCGCTGCGCGAAGTCGATCGCATAGTCGAGGCCGCCGGTGGTTTCGATGGCATCGACGATGGGTCCGAGCTGCGCGAGCCCGCCCTGTTCGATGCCTAAGCGGATCAGCGCGCGTTGCTCGTCATTGCCGTGACGCAGCGCGTGCAGCAGTGGCAGCGTGGGTTTGCCCTCGGACAAATCGTCGCCGAGATTCTTGCCGCGCGTGGCCGGGTCGGAGCGGTAGTCGAGCACGTCGTCGATCAACTGATACGCCGTACCGAGATGTTTGCCGTAATGCGCCAGCGCTTCCTGCTGCTCGACCGGCGCGCCGGCCAGGACCGCCGCGACTTCCGCGCCCGCCTCGAACAGGCGGCCGGTCTTGCGGTAGATCACCTCGAGATAGCGTTGTTCGGTGGTCTCGGGGTCGTGTGCGTTCATCAACTGCAGCACTTCGCCCTCGGCGATCACGTTGGTCGCATCCGACATGATCTCCATCACGCGCTGTGAGCCGACGGTCGCCATCATCTGGAAGGCGCGCGAGTAGACGAAGTCACCGACCAGCACGCTCGCCTGGTTGCCGAAAATGTTGTTAGCCGTGGCGCGGCCGCGGCGCTTCTGCGATCCATCGACCACGTCGTCGTGCAGCAGCGTGGCCGTGTGCAC
>DATHJZ010000112.1:0-12064 GCA_035286365.1 Steroidobacteraceae bacterium
ATCTCCGGCGAGGACTTCACGGAGACGATAGCCATTTGGAGCGGGTCAGCCTGTAAGGGAATTGGTAGTCGCGAGTGGGATCGAACCACCGACCACCTCCATGTCAAGGAGGTGCTCTACCACTGAGCTACGCGACTGCCGCAAGAGGCCGCGAAGGATACTGGAGGGTGCCGGACGAGGAAAGTGGGGAAAGCGATTCAATGCCCCAAATCCCGGATTTGCGGCCTCGGGGTTCCGAACCCCGGGAACCCCGACCCGGCACCGCTTGAGCCGGCACCGCTTGGTACGCTCGTGAGTCTTCGTCAACCAGGAGCCCGCGTGCCCTTCACCATTTCACACGCCGCCGCGGTACTGCCGCTGCACGCCCAAGGCAAATACCCGTTGCCATTGAGCGCGTTGATGATCGGCAGCATGGCGCCCGACTTCGGATATTTCTTCTCGCTCGCGACGAACCGTCACGTGACGCACAGCTTTGCCGGGCTGTTCATCTTCGCCTTGCCGGTGGGATTGTTGACCTGGCTCTTCTACGTTCGAATTCTCGAAAAGACGACGATCACGCTGCTGCCCGATGCCTGGCACGCGCGCTTCGCCCGCACCGAGGCCGTCACGCCGGCGCTCATCGCACGCGCATCGCTCGCCATAGTCCTGGGCGCAACTACCCACATCCTCTGGGACGCTTTCACTCACCGGGCAACGTTTGCAACGCACGCCTTTCCCGCACTGCTAGGACCCACGCCCGGCCTTGACTGGCTGCCGCTCTATCATTTCCTGCACGGATTGAGCTCGGTGGCGGGGCTTGCGATTCTCGCCATGTGGGCCCGTCACCTGCGCCGCCAGCCTGCGAAGTTGCTGATCCGCCCCTTCGAGATCAGCGAGCAGGCGCGGATCGGGGCAGTCCGCCTGCTCGGCCTGCTTTCGCTGCTCGCCGGTTTGGCCTACTGGTTGCCGCACGCGCATGCGCGCTACGACGCGCAATTGTTCTTCGCCGCCGTGGGTCTGATGTCGGGGTTCTTCGTCGCCTGGTGCGGCATTGCCGTCTGGATGTGGAGCGGCGCGCGCGCGGCGCGTCGTTAGGTCGCGGCACATTTCATCATTTCTTCTTCGTTTTCTTGTTGATGATGTCGATCATCTTGCTGACCGCGGAATCTGCATCGGTCGGCACGCCGGCATCATTGAGCGCCGCCGCGGCGCTGCCTGCCGCCGTGCCACCAGCCCCACCCGCAACGGCCGCTCCGGAGAACGTCCCGGGCGCCAGCCGCTCGTAACTCACGCTGTTCTGGCGCACCGACTTCACCACCTGCCCCGGTTGGATCTCGATCTCCTCGATTACCACGTTGTAATTCCAGTTCTCGCCGATCGGCGGAACCGCATTGAACCGCACGATATTGAACGTCGCACTGCGCGTCTGTCCCGGCGCCAAACCGAACTGCGTATCGGCGCTGCGCCCGGCCACCATGCCAATGCCCTTGACGCTCGTGTCGTGAGTGCCCGGCCGTCCCCAGGTGAAGCCGTTGCCGAAATTGTCGACCGCCGCGCTCGATCCGCTCTGGTACGCGAGGATCACGGGCCTGTCGCTGATGTTGCGAAAGCGGATGTTGAGGGCCACGAAGTGGTGCCGCGCACCCTTCACCATGGCGGTCGGAGTCACCTGCATGACCTCCGCGATGAATGCTCCCGCGTTGTAGCAGCGCGGCGATCCGCCGCACGGCTCGGCCGGTTTCGCCGCCGGCGCAGTGGTGCCCGTGGCTGCCGTGACCGGCGCCGCCTTCTGCCCGAGCGATGCGAAGTGCACCGCGTGTTCCTGGCCGAGCTTGAATTGATCCGCGCCGGTCGGCGTCAGTTCGCGAATCGCAAGATCCAACTCGAAACTCACGCCCGGCTTGTTCTTGCCCGCGTCCCACGACAACTCGAAGCGCGCGTCACTGCCCTCGCCCGGCGGCAGCGTGAACTTCGGATCGAAGTTCGTGCCTGCGATCTCGCCAATCGCCCGCACCGCATTTGGTCCCGGCACCATGTATCGATTGCCGAGCTCATCCAGCGCGACTCCCGACTCACTCACGTATCCGAGCGTGAGCGGCTTTCCGGTCTTGTTCTCGAAGTGCACGGTCGCCGTCAAGACGCGATTCGTGCCCTGCTTGCTGCTGCGCAGGCCGGTGACCGTCGCGACGAAGCTGCGCGTTTCCATGCAGCTCGCCTGTGGCGCGCATTTCGGCGTTGCGGTGTTTGCGGAGAGCGGCGCCATCGCGCCGAGTGTCGCTAAAATCCAGGCGATACGATTGTTCATGACGATCCTCAGGGTTGCTGCGCAAGCTGCACGCGGCCTAACAAGGTGCCGCCGCGGTTCTCGCGCAATTCGTATTCGATGACGTTGGCGGTGATCGTCCCGCCCTCGGGCGCGGCGTGGACGTCACGGATCTGCAGCAGCGCGTCGATGGACACATCCGACGAGAACCCGATCCGGTCGCGAACTCCCTGCGCCTGGGCCGCGGGCACCTTCCAGGTCTGCGCGCTGCGAGCGTTGCCGAACTTGAGCGCGACCTTCTGGCCAAACGCTTTGAACTCCACCACCGAGCTCGGCGCCAACGCCCGTACGTTGAATTCGCCATACGTCGCGTCGTACTCGCTCAGGTTGGCGTGCATCGAGAGGCGAATCGAGCCGACGTCGTGCACGCCCTTGACGCCCGCTTCCAGCTCGCGGCGCACGAGGTCGCGCGCCGCCGGCTTCTCGATCGCAGTCGCCATGCGCACACGCATGTCGTCGTCGAGCCATTGGTCGAGCGGCGGCGCAATGCCGGCGAGGTCGTAGTACAGCAGCACCATCGTGCTGCCATCGGGATTGATCAGCTCACCCGTGCGGCCGTGCAGGCTTGGGGTCTGCGCACTGGCGCGGTCGGTTGACGGCACGTGCGCCGCGTTGCTACCCGAGCCGACCGCCGCCGGGCCAGCGACACTGGCCGCGCCGGGCGCATCCGTCCGGCTGCAGCCCGCGGTCAGCACGGCTAACAACCCTGCCGCCGCGAACCGCGCGACGTCGCGATTAAAGCTGCGGGCCATCGGCATTCTTCGCGGCTTCATCGACCTGGGCTTTGCGGCGCGCCATCTCGCCATTCTCGAGCGCCTTCTCCGTTTCAGTGATCGCCTGATAGCCCGACGCCTGGTCGGCGACGCCGACCTCGACGTACTTGGCCAACGCCGGGTTCTCCTGCATCGGCCAGACCTGCGCGGCCACGACCAATCCACAGTCGGGCGAGAAGTTGGTGCCGCCGTCGGGACTCGACATCGCCGTGCATTGATTCGCTGCCGGCGACGTCTCGGGAACGAAGCGTCCCTGGGGATCGTGGATCCACGTGAGCGTGATCACGTGGGGCGCCGTCTGGTTGCGCGTCGGCGCGCCGTACTTCTTGATCAACGCCTGCGCGACGCTTTCCATGGTGGGATTGCGGCCCTGCGCGAACCACTCGCGGCGGGCGGCGGCGATCACGCGTTCCTGGGCCGGCAGGCCCATCGTCGAGACGTACCACCTCGACTGACCCGGCTTCATGTCCTCGCGGACCGCGTTGCCGGAGCGCGCCATGAAATCGTCCTGCATCTCTTTCATAATCTGCTGCGACGTCTTCACCACGCGCGGTTCGGCAAAGTTCGCGGCAAAGCCCTGGCGAATCGTGGCGCCGTAGGTCTTGATGTTGAAACGTTGCGAGGTATCGGTGGTCGCCACCAGCAGTTCGCCAGAGCACAGCACGACATTCGTCGCTTCCTCGAAGGACAGCCCCGGCCGCACGCCGACCACGTCGTCGACGGGCGCATTGTCCGCGCGCGCTGGCGTGTCGATGTCCGCCGGGCAGTCGACATCGCCGCGCGATTCCTCGGCGACCTGCTCGGCCGACGCGTCGCCGCTCGGTGGCGGCCTGGCAGCGGCAGATCCACCCGGTTGATTCGGGTTGCCACCACCGCAGGCGGCTAACAACCCGGCGAGCGCGAGAGCGGTTGCGAATCTTGCGTGCATGGCCTATCTCCGCGTCTGGTCAGGAGCGACAACGAGGCGTTGCACGTTCTCGTTCAGCTTGAAGAGCACGATCATCAGCTCGCACCAAATGCGTGCGGCGATCGCGCCGCCGAGCGTGATGCCGATCGCGCGCATGAACGTGCCGAAGTTCATGTACTGAAAGCCGGTGTAGATCAGCGTGCCGAGGCCAGCGACCACGCAGGCCAGCAGCAGCAGCCAGTAGACGACCGTGATCACCTTGGGCGTCAGCATGGCGTCGAAATACAGGACGTTTCGCAGGTTCATCGCAGCTCCCTTCCGCTTGGCGGTTATGGTTGTTTCGCTAAAGACGTTGGCCGCTGCGAAACGTCAGGAAGGAGTGGTGCCGCAGGAAATGGGGCCTGACCCCGTCTTCTTCTCCTGACGATGGCGGCCGCCACGCGTCTTTTGGTCATGAAACCCGGATCGCTTGCGCAAAGGATGGGCTGCGGTAGGCTTAGGCCGGACTACGCGCGACAGCCGCAGACCCGGGGTGCGTCTGGACAAGAACAATTTCATACGAGCGTGCCGCGATGGGGGCGCCGCCATCGAGCTGGCGTTGCGCAATCTCGATCGCGATTTTTTCGCAGTTTTATATGCGCGCTCGATGCGCATGATCCGCAATCCCGATGCGGCCCGCGATCTCGTGCAGGACACCTTTATAAAGGTGTGGCAGCGCTGCGCGAGTTTCCACGGCGACTCCGAGCTCTTGCCCTGGATCGAAGCCATCCTGCGTCACGGCGTGCTCGACTGGCTGCGCCGCAGTGGACGCGAAGTGCCTTTTGACGAAGGCGAAGCCATGAACGTCGAGCTGGCGGTGCGTGTGGTCGAACTCTCGCAACGCGACATCGCAACCCCGGACGATCAACTGCGACGCCAGCAGCTAGCGGACTGTTTCCAGAAATGCTGGGCGCGCTTCGAAGCGGCCGCGCCCTCACACGCGGCGGTGATCTCCTGGATCGCCGCCGACGGTTTATCGCACGAGGAAATCGCTGCGCTGCTCGAGCGCTCGCCGGGCGCGACGCGCGAGTTCATCTCGCAGTGTCGGAAACGCGCGCGCGTGCATCTGGCCGAGTGGTACGAACTCGCCTTCGGCATTGAAGGAGAATCATGAGTCAGGATGACGATCAGGATTGGCTCGATGCCCTCGCCGGCCGCGGCACCGCGGCCTCACCCACGGGGCGCGAGGCGGAAGTCCTGCGTGCGGCGCTGGGCGATGCGCGCCAGTCAACGACCGAAGTCGCCACGGACGAAGTCGGCGCCGCGCGGCGTAAAGTCGCGCTCATCGAACGCGCCGTGCAGGAAGGCCTGATTGAGCGTGCGCCGCGCCGCTTGAGGCGCTGGCAGTTGCCGCTCGCGGCCAGCATCTTGTTGGCCATTGGGGCGGGCATCTTCTTCCGCCCGCAGGTCACGGACGATTCCGGCGTCGTGCGTGGCGACGAACGCGGCATCGTGCGCCTGACGGCCGCCGATCCTGCCCGCCTCGAGCGCGACATCCTCGCGCAGCTGCGCGCCGCGGGCGTGGAAGCGACGGGATACGAAGCACTCGACGTGCACGGCATCGATGCGGATCTCGCGCTGCCGCTGTCGCCCGAGGTGCAGCGCATCCTCGACACACAGGGCATTCCCGCGCCGGCCGACGGCGTGTTGCGGATCGAGATCCGGAGATCCGAATGACGCAGCGGCTGCGACGCCTCTGCGCGATGTTGTTAGTCGCGGCGTCATGGACGGCCCCCACACTCGCCTTCGATCTGCCGCCGGTGTGTGCGGAATTCGCGCAGCTGCTCACTCCCGGCGCCGACGACCAGCCGTTACCCGCCTTGCGCGCGACCGTCGAAAAGTTGATCGAAACGGATCCGCCTGCGTCGGTCGCCTTGATGTGCAAGGTCATTCCGCGCGTGGAACGCGAGCGCGGCGCCGACTCGGTCGACATGGCGTGGTGGGTAGGCTCGCTCGGTACGCCGCTGATCGCGTTCATGGATCGCATGTCCGAAGCCGTGCCGCTGCTCGAATTCGCGCGGCCGATCTTCGAGAAGCGATTGGGTCCGTACTCGATGGAAGTCGCGGATATCTACGTGGCGTACGCCTGGATCGCCACGCGGCAGGGCCGCAATCCCGACGCGCTCGCCGCCTGGCAGAGCGCGCTGCGCGTCCGAGAACACAATCCCGGCGCGAAGAAAATCGAACTGCAGAAAGTGCTGGTGGGTCTCGCGCAAAACCAGTCCTTCGTACGGGATTTCGCGGCGGCAAAAAAGTCGCTGGCACGCGCCGAGGGGATCCTCGTCGAGAACGGTGAAACCGTGAGCGAAGCGGCCGCGGCGATCGAGAACACCTACATCAACATCGCCTGGCGCGAAGAAGATTTCGCCGCCGTGCGCGCGCATGCGGAGCGCGCCATTCGCATCGAGGAGCAGATGGGCGGGCCCGCCGCGCAGCGCGTGCCCTCGTACGTCTGGCTCGGCCAGGGTCTCGAGCGTCTCGACGAGTTCGAAGCTGCCGAAGCCGCGCTGCGCAAGGCGGTGGAGATCTCCGAGAGCAAGGAAGGCGCGCCGCTGCAGCGACACCAGTTCAGCGCCTTCACCCAGCTCGCCGGATTGTTGGTGATGCGCGGCAAGCCGGCCGAAGCGCGCGCCTTCGCCCTGCGCGCCATTGAAGTCGGCGAAGCCACGCGCGGCAAGGACGCGCCGGCGCTGGTGCGTCCGCTGCACTATCTGGCGAGCGCGCAGCTCGCACTCGGCGAGTTGCCCGACGCGCAGCGCACCTACGACCGCGCCAGCGCGATCGTCGCCGCAAATCCCAAGGACATCGAACGTCCGTTGATCGTCGCGCATTACCGCGGCCTCGCGCGCCTGCAGCTCGCGCTCGGTGAACGCGAGTCGGCGCGCGCCTCGCTCGAGGCCGCCGCACGTGCCGCCGGCGACGACAGCAAACTCGTCATCGAAAGCGCCGCAACGCTGGTGACACTCGGCGCGCTCGGCACCGGCGGCGACGCGGCTGCCGACCACGCCACGATCGACAAGGCGCTCGCGCTGTATCGGACGCGTTTGCCGGAGTCTCATCCGGCCATCCTGCGTGCGGTTGCCGAGGAGTGCGCGATCGAAATCAGGGCAAGCCCCGCCGCCGCCAGGAGCTGCGACGACGCAGGAGATCGCATCGAGAAATCGCGCGATGCGGATCCCTTCCTGCGCCACGACGTTTATGCGCTCGGCAGCGAACTGAGCGCCCTGCGCGGGGATCCCGAGCGCGCTTACAACCTGGCGATCCGCGCGTTGTCCGCGGCCAGCACGCTCGGCACGCCCGATCCGCTGTGGCGCGCGGACTTCGCGCTGGCGCGTGTGCTGCAGAGTCGCAATGACCCGAAACTCGCGATCTTCTTCGGCAAGGAATCCATCGCGCAGATCGAGCGGCTGCGCGGGCGGTTCGTCGGTGACGAACGCCGCCTCGAACGCGGATTTCTCGCCGACAAAGTGGGCGTCTATCGCATCGTGGCCGACTGGTTGATGTCCGCCGGGCGCATCGACGAAGGCCTCGAGGTGCTGCGCATGCTCAAGGCGGAGGAGTTGTTCGACTTCGTGCTGCGCGACGCGCAGTGGAATCGCGAGAACGGCATCGAGTTGACGCCCGCGGAAGCCGCGCTGCGCGAACGCTACCTGCAGCTGCTGAATGCCGACGCGAATGCCGGCACCGAAATCGATCGGCTGGCGCGGCTCAGTGAGGCTGATCGTATCAGCGCCAGCGAACGCGCCGCGCTCGAGCAGCTGTTGAATGGTCAACAACAGCGCGAAGCCGCGCGTGCCGAGCGCATCAGGAATTTCCTGACGGGTGGCGCCAATGCGGCGCCCGCGCCGGTGCTTCGAGTCATCCAGGCCGATCGATTGTCGCGTGAACTCGCCGCGTTCGGGCCGGACGCGGCCCTCGCCTTCTATCTATTGACCGACACGCGGTTGCGCGTGCTGATCGCGACGCGCCGCGGCCAGTTCGAATACGAATCGCCGGTCGACGCGCCGGGATTGCGCCGTGACATCGGACGCTATCTCGAGGCGATCGCGCGCCGCGAGGACGTGAGCGCGATGTCTCATGAGTTGTATGCCGCCGTCGCGAAGCCTCTCGACGAGGAAGCACGGCGCGCCGGCGCGAAACGCCTGGTGTTGTGGCTGGACGGCGCGCTGCGATACATCCCGTTCGCGGCATTGAGCGACGGCCGGCAGTACCTGGTCGATCGCTACTCGATCGAATCGTACGTGCCGAGTGAACCATCTGGCCTGGCTGTTGCGCCGCGCGCGACGGCGAAGAACGCCGCCCTCACGGTGCGGGGCCTCGGCCTCACGCGTGCCGTTGCGGGTTACGACGCACTTCCGGCCATGGCGGATGAGCTCTGCGACGTGGTGCGCGGCCCGATCGAGGGACTCGCCGTGCGTGGACGCATGTGTCCGCGCGAAGAATTCGGGAACGGCGCACTGACGGGCGCCGGTTTCGCCGATGCGGCGTTCACCGAGGCGCGCCTCACCGATCTCCTGACTGAGGAGCGGCACTTCTCCGTGCTGCATCTCGGCACGCATTTCAGTCTGCGTCCCGGCAATGCGCGCCGCTCGTTCCTGTTGTTAGGCGACGGCAACCGGCTGACCCTCGATACCATCGCCGGGCTCGATTTTCACGATCTGCGGCTGGTGACTCTTTCCGCGTGCCAGAGCGGCCTGGGCGGTGCGACCACCGACGACGGGCGCGAGGTCGAGGGCCTGAGTGCGATCGTGCAGCGGCGTGGCGCAGAAAGTGTCGTTGCGAGCCTGTGGCGCGTGGAGGATCGCAGCACCGCGCGGCTCATGCGTGAGTTGTACGACGCGTTGTCGAGCCAACGGGGAGATGCGGCCGCCGCATTGCGCCGCTCGCAATTGAAGCTGCGCGCCGTGCGGACCGGTTCCACGCGCCCCTACGAGCATCCGTACTACTGGGGCGGCTTTCTCGTCTCGACGTCGCGGTGATTAGCCGCGTTGTTCGAAGGGGACTGGCAAGCCGAGTTCCTGCTGCTTGAGCTTCTCGATGGCGTCGCGCAGCTTGGCGGCTTCTTCGAACTCCAGATTCCGTGCGCGCTTGTACATCTCCGCTTCCATGCGCTTGATCTCACGCACGAGCTGTGCGGGCGACAGCATTCGCAAGTGGGGCGCGGCCTCTTCGGCGCCGCGCTTCTTCCTGCCCATCTTGTAGCCGAAGTCAGTGGTGTCGGCGCGCGCGCCTTCCATCACATCCGTGATGTTCTTGCGGATGCTTACCGGCGTCAGGCCGTGTTCCTTGTTGTACGCGATCTGCACGTTGCGGCGCCGATCGGTTTCTTCCATCGCGCGCTGCATCGAGCCCGTCACGCGATCCGCATACAGGATCGCCCTGCCGTTCACGTGCCGCGCGGCGCGGCCCATGGTCTGGATCAGCGAGTTATCCGAGCGCAGGAACCCTTCCTTGTCCGCATCGAGAATGGCCACCAGCGAGACCTCCGGCATGTCCAATCCCTCGCGCAGCAGGTTGATGCCCACCAGCACGTCGAACTTGCCTAATCTCAAGTCCCTGATGATCTCCACGCGTTCGACCGTCTCCACGTCCGAGTGCAGGTAGCGCACCTTCACGCCGTGCTCGTGCAGGTATTCGGTCAGGTCTTCCGCCATGCGCTTGGTGAGCGTCGTGATCAGCACGCGCTCGTCCTGTGCCGCGCGCAGCTTGATCTCGGAGAGCACATCGTCAACTTGCGTAGCCACCGGTCGCACTTCCACCGCGGGGTCCACCAGGTGCGTCGGGCGCAGCAGCTGCTCGACCTTCTGCGCCGCATGCGCCGCCTCGTACTTGCCCGGCGTCGCGCTCACGAAGATCATCTGCGGCGCGAGCTGCTCCCATTCCTCGAACTTCAACGGGCGATTGTCCAACGCGCTCGGCAAGCGGAATCCATATTCCACCAGCGTCTCTTTGCGCGAGCGGTCGCCCTTGAACATGGCGCCCAGCTGCGGAATTGTCTGGTGCGATTCATCGACGATCAGCAGCGAGTTCGCCGGCAGATAGTCGAACAGGCACGGTGGCGGCTCGCCGGGCGCGCGGCCACTCAGATAGCGCGAGTAGTTCTCGATGCCCGCGCAGTAGCCCACCTCTCTCATCATCTCCATGTCGAACATGGTGCGTTGTTCGAGGCGCTGCGCCTCCACCAGCTTGTTCTGCTCGCGCAGCACCTTCAGCCGGTCGCGCAGTTCTTCGCGGATGAAATCGATGGCACCGATCAGCCGCTCCTTCGGCGTCACGTAATGCGAACCCGGGTAGATCGTGTAGCGCGGCACCTTGCGCTGGATCTCGCCCGTCAGCGGATCGAACAGCGCGATGGATTCGATCGTCTCGTCGAACAGCTCCACGCGCACGGCTTCGCGCGCCGACTCCGCCGGAAAGATATCGACGACGTCACCGCGCACGCGGTACGTGCCCGCCTGCAGATCGAGCTCGTTGCGCGTGTATTGCATGTCCGCGAGCCGGCGCAGCAGGCGACGTTGATCCATGCGTTCGCCGCGGTTCACGTGCAGGATCATGGCGTGGTACGACGCGGGATCGCCGAGGCCGTAGATAGCCGACACCGTAGCGACGATGATCGCGTCCGATCGCTCGAGCAGCGCCTTGGTCGCCGACAGGCGCATCTGCTCGATGTGCTCGTTGATCGAGGCGTCCTTCTCTATATAGGTGTCGCTCGAGGGTACGTAGGCCTCGGGCTGGTAGTAGTCGTAGTACGAGACGAAGTACTCCACCGAGTTCTCGGGGAAGTATTCCTTGAATTCGCCGTACAATTGCGCGGCCAGCGTCTTGTTGTGCGCCATCACCAGCGTTGGGCGCTGCACCTGCGCGATGACGCTCGCCGCGGTCATCGTCTTGCCGCTTCCGGTGACTCCCATCATCGTCTGGTACTTGAACCCGTCATTGATGCCTTCGACCAGCTTCGCAATCGCCTGCGGCTGGTCGCCGGCGGGCTCATAGTCGGCTTTCAGTACAAATGGCTTTGTTTCCATGCGTTTAGGCGCTCAGTGTGCTGTGTCGAGGGGAAGCGGATCGCGTAATATACGCGCCGTTTTCCGAATCCCAACCCGTCCTTCACTAAGAGTCTCAACCGTGCCCAATTCGCTCAGCCGACGCGTTCAGCGCGTCAAGCCCTCGCCCACTCTCGCCGTCACCGCGCGCGCCGCGAAACTGAAGGCCGAGGGCAAGGACATCATCGGCCTCGGGGCCGGCGAGCCGGATTTCGACACGCCCAAGCACATCGCCGACGCCGGGGTCGAGGCGATCAGAAACGGATTCACGCGTTATACGAACGTTGACGGCATCGTCGAGCTGAAGGACGCCATCATCGCGAAGTTCAAGCGCGACAATCAGATCAACTATGCGCGCAACCAGATCCTGGTGAGCTCGGGCGCCAAGCAGACCATCTACAACCTCTGCATGACGGTTCTGGATCCGGGTGATGAGGCGGTTATCCCGGCCCCGTACTGGGTCAGCTATCCGGACATGGTGCTGCTGGCCGACGGGCTGCCCGTCACGCCTAACTGCCCCGCGTCGCAGGGCTACAAGATGACGCCGCGCCAGCTCGAAGCGGCGATCACGACGAAGACGAAGCTGCTGTTGATCAATTCGCCGTGCAACCCGACCGGTGCTGCCTATACGCGCGCGGAATGGCGCGCACTCGCGGACGTGCTCCTGCAGCACCCGCGCGTGATCATCGGCACCGACGACATGTACGAAAAGATCTGGTGGGGCGCGGAACCGTTCTGCTCGCTGCTCACCGTCGCGCCGGAATTGTACGAGCGCGTGATCACCATCAACGGCGTATCGAAGTCGTACGCCATGACCGGCTGGCGTTTAGGCTACTGCGGCGGGCCGAAGGACATCGTAAACGCCATGTCCACAATCCAGGGCCAGAGCACGAGCAATGCCTCGTCCATTACGCAAAAAGCTGCGGTGGTCGCGTTGAACGGCGATCAGAAGTGCGTCGAAGACATGAACACCGAGTTCAAGAAACGCCACGACTGGTTC
>DATHJZ010000113.1:0-5404 GCA_035286365.1 Steroidobacteraceae bacterium
GCCGCCGGGCAGGAGCCGCAGGCACCGCCGCCGGGCGCGCGCCAGGCGCCGCCGCCGCCACCTTCGCAGTTGCCGCAGCAACGGCCGGTGCGCGCCGCGCCGAAGGTCGGCCGCAACCAGCCCTGTCCCTGCGGCAGCGGCAAGAAGTTCAAGAACTGCCACGGCGTGCTCGAGGGAGTCGAGTAATTTGAAGCCGCGGCTGCGCGTCGTGGCCGCGGCGTTGTTCGATGCCGAGCGCCGCGTGCTGATCGCCGAACGACCCGCGGGCAAACACATGGCCGGCTGGTGGGAATTTCCGGGCGGCAAGGTAGCCGCTGGCGAGACCGATGCCGCTGCGCTCAGGCGCGAGCTGCGCGAGGAGCTCGGAGTTGAGGTCCGACCCGACTACGAAGTCATGCAGCTGCAGCACGACTATCCGGATCGCGTCGTCGACCTCGTGTTGTGGCACGCGACCCTCGAACGCGGTGCGCCGCAGGGGCTCGACGGTCAGCAATTGAAATGGGTCGAGTGTCAGACCCTGGGCGATCAGCGCCTGCTGCCGGCCGACCAGCCGTTCATCGCGGCCCTGCAGTTGTTATCATCACCAGCGAACGCAAACTAACTTCTGGAATACGACATGGCGCAGGAACAACAGCTCCCCGAAATCAAACTCGACGCGACCCAGTTGTATCGCGAAGAGATCTTCACCGATCGCAAGGCGGGCACGCTGCGTCGCCTCGTCCCGGTGCTGCCGGACGGAAAGGAAGATTCCGCGCGCCCGGTGCTGTATTCCGGCCAGACGCAGCTGCTGACGCCCGCGGGCGTGTTGCCGCTGGCGTTCGAATTGGAAGCCGCGTCGCTCGAAGACGCCTGCAACAAATTCCCCGAGGCCGTGAAGATCGCGATCGAACAGGCGATCGAAGAGGCGCGCGAGATGCGCCGCGAACAGGCGTCGCGCATCGTGGTGCCCGAGGGCGGCATGGGCGCCCCACCCGCCGGCGGCCGCATCAAGCTTTAATGGGGTCAGGCCCCATTTCCTAGCAAAAGGGGCCAGACCTGGTGCTAACGCGGGCCGGGCCCGAGCTCGCGGTCGAAGAACCGCACGATGTGCGCATGCGCATGCAACCCGGTGACGTTCTGACGGATCAGGCTGTGCTTGCCGCCCGGATAGGTCATCAGGTCGAACGGCTTCTGCAGATCCTCCAGCTTCTTCATCAACGCAGTGCTGTGCGCGAACAGCACGTTGTCGTCCGCCATGCCGTGCACCAGCAGCAGCGGCCGGTTCAGCCGGTCGGCGTACGCGAGCACGTTGCTGGCAGCGTAGCCGGCGACGTTTTTCTGGGGAGTAGATAGATAACGCTCGGTGTAGTGCGTGTCGTACAGCGCCCAGTCGGTGACCGGCGCGCCGGCGACGCCCGCCGCGAACGCATCCGGCGCCTGCATGAGGCACATGAGCGTCATGTAGCCACCGTAACTCCAGCCAAAGATGCCGATGCGCTGCGCATCGACGTACGGCAGCCCGCGCAGGAATTCCACGCCGCGTACCTGGTCGGCCACCTCGACCCCGGCCATGCGACCGCCGAGCGCGGTTTCGAAGCGCGTGCCGCGCATGCCGCTGCCGCGGTTGTCGAGCGCGAACACGACGTAGCCGTGCTGCACGAGGTATTGATGAAACAGTGATCCCCACGTGTTCTTCACGCTCTGCACGCCCGGCCCGCCGTACACGTCGATCAGCACTGGATACTTCTTGCCGGGCTCGAGGTTGCGCGGCTTCAGCAGCTCGTACTGCATCAGCTGGGCGTCGGCCGCGGCCAACGTTCCGAACTCCGTCTGCACGTGCTGATCCAGGTACTGCGCGTACGGATGCGACGCGTCCAGCTTGTTAGGCAACATTACCGACAGCGGCGTGCCGCCGGCGCGGCGCAGCGTGACGCTTTTGGGCTGGTCGGCGTTCGAGTAACCGTCGACGAACACGCTGGCATCGATGGCCATCTCGACGCTGTGCCAGCCGGCACCTTCGGTGACTCGCGTGGGTTTGGCCGGGGTATCGAGCGACACCCAGTAGAGCTGATGCTCGACGGGCGAGGGCAGGCCGGCGGTGAAATACACGCGGCGGGCGCGCTCGTCCACCGCGCGCAGCGCCGCTTCCGGAGATTCGCCCGTCACCATGAACTCACCCGACGTCAGCTGGCGAATCAGCTGGCCGTCGTTTGCGTATAAATAGAGATGCTGAAAGCCGTCGCGCGACGATGCCCAGATGAACTGCGGTGAACGCAGCAGGAAGGTGAGCTCGTGGTGCAGCGGCACCCAGGTGTCGCTGCGTTCGGTGAGCAGCGCGCGGCCGCGGCCGCTGAATGCATCGAAGCGCAGCAGCTCGAGCGTCTTCTGGTCGCGGCTCTGGCGCTGCACGGCGAGGCCGCGCGAATCCGGAAACCAGTCGACGCTCGGTAGATAGATATCGGCATTCGGTCCCAGGTCGAGCTGCAGACGGCTGTCGGCCGCGAGATCCGCGACGAACAGGTCGACGCGTGCGTTGGTGGCACCCGTGGCCGGATATCGCTGGTGCACCACGCGCGCGCCCGTGGCCTGGATCTCGATGCGTTCGACTTCCGCGACGGGCGTCTCGTCCACGCGTGCGAGCGCGATGTGACGCTCGTCGGGCGCCCACCAGTAACCGGTGTCGCGATCCATTTCCTCCTGCGCAATGAATTCGGCCATGCCGAAGCTCACCAATCCGCCGCCCTCGCGCGTCACCGCGCGTTCGGTGCCGTTCGCGAGATCGATGACATACAGGTTCTGGTCGCGCACGAAGCTCACGAAATGCGATCGGGGCGAGAAGCGTGCGTCAGTTTCGAAGCTCTCCGTCGTCGTCAGCCGGCGCACGGCGTCCGCGGGCTTGCGCGCCAGGTCGTAGACGTACAGGTCGCCATTGAGCGGGATCAGCAGCTGGTGGCTGTCGGGCGCGAAGCTGTATTCGACGATGCCGGAGTAGGCGCTGGTGCGCTGGCGCTCGCGCCGCGATTCTTCTTCGGCAGACAACGCACGGTCGGCGCCCGCGAGCGTGCGCGAATCGACCAGCAGGCGATCGCGCTTCGCGGCGACGTCGTACGCCCACAGATCGAAGCGATCCTTGTCGTCCTCGCGCGCGCGCAGATAGGCGATCAGCTTGCCGTCGGGCGAGATCTTCACGCCCCGCAAGGTCGGGCCCGACAGATCGGGCGCTGCAAACAACCGTTCCAGCGGCAGCTTGCCCGCGAGCGCGGGCAACGCGGCACAGGACAGCAACCCGGCACACAACCAGGCTGCGCCGAGGCGAAAAGAAATTACGTCGCGCCGGACGGGCGCGCGCACACCGTTTGTTACACTGCGGTTCAAAATCATGGCGGGAGTTTAGGGATGGTCACGAGTCATCGCTACCAGTGCGCGGCGCTTGCCGGTTCGCTCGTGGTTCTGGTGAACGCATGCGCGACGCAACCCAGCGTCGAGTACACCCCGAACGTCAATCCGCCGAAGTTCCAGTATCCGCAGCCCACGCGTGGCGATGTCATTGACAACTATCACGGCGTGCGCGTGCCGGATCCATATCGTGGGTTCGAAGATCCGGAAGCGCAGAGCACGCGCGACTGGGTGACGTCGGAAAACGCGCTGGCACAACCCTTTCTCGAAAGTCTGCCGCAACGCGCCTGGCTGGGTGAGCGCCTCAAGCAACTCTGGAGCTACGAACGATTCGGCGTGCCGGAGCGCCAGGGCAACAACTATTTCTACCTGCGCAACGACGGTACGCAGGAGCAGAGCGTGCTGTATGTGGCCGCGGCGCTCGATGCGCCGCCGCGCGTGCTGGTGGATCCCAATGGCAAGCGCGAAGACTCGACCATCGCGTTGTCGCAATGGGTGCCGAGCCCCAATGGCGAGATCCTCGCATACGCACTCTCCGATGGCGGCACCGACTGGAACACCTGGCATTTCCGCCGGGTCGCCGACGGGGCCGATCTGCCGGTGATCCTCAAGTTCAGCAAGTTTCACGCCGTTTCATGGGCGCGCGACAACTCGGGCGTCTACTACAGCCGCTATCCGCTCAAGCCCGGGCAGAGCGCCGAGACCGCCGAGCGCGGCGACGACGCGGGCCGGCCCGACGTCTACTTCCACAAGCTCGAAGACGCGCAGGCGGCGGATCGCCTCGTGTACCAGGTGACCGACAACCCACACTATGTGCCCTCGGTGCAAGTCACCGAAGACGGTCGATATCTCATCATCAACCTGTCGTACGGCTACGAAGCCAACGCCATTCTCGTGCAGGACCTGCGCAAGAAAGACTCCAGGCCCAAGGCCGTCTTCGTCGCCTGGGACGCGTTGTACAACTTCCTCGGATCCAACGGCGACGAGCTGTATTTCGGGACGACGAATGCCGCGCCACGAGGGCGCGTGATCGCGGTGAATGCCAGCAATCCCGCGCCTGCCGCGTGGCGCACCGTCGTGCCGCAGGACGAATTGGCGATCACCAACACGAACTACGTCGGCGGTCGCATGGTGGTCGAGTACTCGCGCGACGCGTACAACATCGTGCGCCTGTTCGAGACCAGCGGCGCGCCGGCAGGCGAAGTGAAATTGCCCGGTCGCGGCATGACCAAGGGATTCCAGGGCAGGGGCGCCGACCCCGAGACTTTCTTCTCGTACACGGACTATCTATCGCCGGCGCGCATCCTGCGCCTGGACGTCGCGAAGAATGCGGTGAGCGATTTCCGCACGCCGACCGTGCCCGCGGATTTCACGCCGTTCGTGACGGATCAGGTGTTCTACATCAGCAAGGACGGCACGCGCGTGCCGCTGTTCATCACGCGCCGGAAAGATGCGCCGCGCGATGGCAATCAACCGGTGATCCTCTACGGCTACGGCGGCTTCAACCTGTTGATGTCGCCCACGTTCAGTCCCTCGATCCAGGCGTGGATCGAAATGGGCGGCATCTATGCGGTTGCCAACCTGCGCGGCGGCGGCGAATACGGCGAGGAATGGCATCGCGCGGGCACGCGGCTGCTCAAGCAGAATGTGTTCGACGACTTCATCGCGGCCGCGGAGTACCTGATTCGCGAGAAATACACGAATCCGAAGCGCCTCGCGATCCGCGGCGGCAGCAATGGCGGGTTGTTAGTGGGTGCGGTGATGACGCAGCGGCCGGAGTTGTTCGGCGCCGCGCTGCCCGCCGTCGGCGTCATGGACATGCTGCGCTACCACACCGCCAGCGCCAACGCGCGCCAGTGGTCGACCGACTTCGGCATTTCAGAGGATCCGGCCGAGTTCAAGGCGATATACGCCTACTCGCCGCTGCACAAGCTCAAGTCCGGTGTGTGCTATCCACCGACCTTGGTGACGACCGCCGATCACGATGACCGTGTCGTGCCCTGGCACAGCTTCAAGTTCGCCGCGGAGC
>DATHJZ010000114.1:0-17378 GCA_035286365.1 Steroidobacteraceae bacterium
GTGCTACCATCGCCGCATGAAAACCACGGCAATTCTCGCGGTGGCGCTGAGTCTCGCACCTCTCACAGTCTTCGCCGATGAACCCTTCCGCTGCGGCAAGTGGATCGTCACCAGCGACATGGCGTTGTCGGAGTTCAGCACGAAGTGCGGTGCGCCGACCTCGCACGAATCCAAGACCCAGGACGTGCTGGTCCGCAACCAGAACAATGGCCTCATGAGAAAAGTCGGCGAAACGGTGATCGAAACCTGGACCTACGATCGCGGCCCCGGCGCCCCGCCCATGGTCGTCACCATCGTCGACGGCAAGATCAAGAGCATCGACCGGAAGTACTAGCTAGTGACTTTGAAGATTCTCGGCCGCACATCGTCCATCAACGTGCGCAAGGTGCTCTAGACCTGCGCCGAGCTCGACCTGTCGTTCGAGCACGTGGAGGCGGATCCCAAGCTGCTCGCGCGCAACCCCAATGCCAAATGGCCGGTGATCCAGGACGGGGAGTTCGTGTTGTGGGAATCGAACGCGATCTGCCGGTACCTGGCCGGCAGGCAGCCGCGCGCGACGTTGCTGCCGGCCGACCCGCAGGCGCGCGCTCTTGTCGAACAGTGGATGGACTGGCAGGCCACCGACCTCAACATGGCATGGCGCTATAGCTTTCTCGCACTGGCGCGCCACAGCACGGCGCATACCGATCCCGCGGCGATCGCGCGCAGCGTCGCGGAGTGGAATAAGCACATGCGCATGCTCGATGCGCATTTCGCGCACGGCGGGCAATTCGTCACGGGAGAATTCTTCACGCTGGCCGACGTGGTGCTCGGGCTCTCGACCCACCGCTGGCTGCACACGCCCATGGAGCGGCCGCATTTCGACGCGCTGCACGGCTACTACCAGCGCCTGTCGGTGCGGCCCGCGTTTCGCGCGCACGTGCGTGCGGAGGTGCCGTGATCGACGTCCGCACCCGATGATCATCGCCACGCTGCTCGGCATCGCCGGGTCCGTCTACATCTTGTTAGGCGCGCTGCATGCGCTCTACACCGCGCTCGACATCCGTACGGCGCGGCGCATCGTGCCCGACGACCCGGCGGTGATCGTCGCGATGCAGAACTCGAAGATCCGGCTGACTCGCGGCCAGTCGACCATGTGGCAGGGCTGGGTCGGGTTCAACTTCAGCCACAGCCTGGGGGCCATCTTTTTCGGCGCTGTCACGTGCGCCATCGCCGTTACGCTGGGCACCGCGGCGATGTCACCGTGGGTGCTCCCGACGCTCACGGGCGTAAGCGCCGTGTACCTTTCGCTGGCCCTCAAGTACTGGTTCCGGATCCCGGTACTCGGTACGGCCATCGCGACCGTCTGCCTGGCCGCCGCCTGGGCTCTTTATCTCTGACATCCACCCCTAAGGTATTGATTTTCAATACCGAGCGCGTCTGCCGGCGACCGCGTGTGAGCGAGGTATCAGAAGGGGCCTTCGATGGCGGTTTGCCCCTGCGATCCGGCCCGCTAGTCAGGCAAACTAGCGCCCCCCTGAATCCCCCGGACACTGCTAAATGTGCGGCATCGTCGGAGCCATCGCTGAGCGTAACGTCGTCCCGATCCTGATGGAGGGACTGCGCCGCCTCGAGTACCGGGGTTACGACTCCGCCGGCATCGCCGTCCTGAATGGCACGGCACACCTCAAACGCCTGCGCACGGTCGGCAAGGTGAAGATGCTGCAGGAAGCGATCGACGCAGACCCGACCCACGGGCAGATCGGCATCGCTCACACGCGCTGGGCCACGCATGGCGTGCCCTCCGAGCGCAACGCGCATCCGCACATCTCGCACGACGGCCTGGCCATCGTCCATAACGGGATCATCGAGAATCACGAGGAGCTGCGCGAGGACCTCAAGAAGCTCGGCTACGTGTTCACGTCCGAAACCGATACCGAGGTGATCGCGCACCGCGTGCATCACCACCTGGCCGCGCAGAAAGATTTGTTCAAGGCTGTGCGCGCCACCGTCGCCGAGCTCGAAGGCGCTTATGCGCTGGCGGTAGTTAGCGAGACCGAGCCCGAGCGCATCATCCTGGCGCGCGAGGGTTGCCCGGTCGTCATCGGCCTCGGGGTCGATGAGAATTTCGTCGCCTCCGACGTCGCCGCGCTGCTGCCGGTGACGCGCCGTTTCATGTTCCTGGAAGAGGGCGACGTCGCCGATATCCGCCGCACGTCGATCAAGGTGCTGAACAAGGACGGTGACACCGCCGAGCGCCCGATCCGCGAGAGCGAGTTGTCCGCGGATGCGGCCGAGAAGGGCCAGTACCGCCACTTCATGCTCAAGGAAATCCACGAGCAGCCGCGCGCCGTGGCCGATACGCTGGCCGAGCGCGTCGCCAATGGCCGGTTGCTGGAGGCTGCGTTTGGCCCCACCGCCAACGAGATCTTCAAGCGCACGGAGCACGTGCACATCATCGCCTGCGGAACGAGCTACCACTCAGGTTCTGTGGCGCGCTATTTCATCGAGCAGATCTGCAAGCTGCCCTGCACCGTGGAGATCGCCAGCGAATACCGCTATCGCAACCCCGTGGTGCCGAAGAATTCCCTGTTCGTGACCATTTCGCAGTCGGGCGAAACGGCCGACACGCTGGCCGCGCTGCGCCTTGCCAAGCAGGCGGGTTATCTCTCCTCGCTCGCGATTTGCAATGTTCCCGAGAGCTCACTGGTGCGCGAGTCGGAACTGGTGATGCTCACGCGCGCCGGCCCCGAGATCGGCGTGGCTTCGACCAAGGCGTTCACGACGCAGCTCACCGCGCTCAGCATGCTGGTCGTGGCGCTCGCCAAGGGCCGCACCGCGGACGCCGAACGCGAGCGCAACCTCGTGCAGCGCCTCATCGAGATTCCCTCGATGATCGAGAAGACACTGACGCTCGACCCGGTCATCTACGACCTGGCGAAACGCTTCGCCGACAAGCAGCACGCTTTGTTCCTGGGCCGCGGAGCGCTGCATCCGATCGCGATGGAAGGCGCGCTTAAGCTCAAGGAAATCTCCTACATCCACGCCGAGGCGTATCCGGCCGGCGAGTTGAAGCACGGCCCGCTGGCGCTCGTGGATGCCGACATGCCCGTCATCACCGTGGCGCCTAACAACAATCTGCTCGAGAAGCTCAAGAGCAACCTGCAGGAAGTGCGCGCGCGCGGTGGCGAGCTCATCGTGTTCGCGGATCCGGATTCCGGCTTCACGTCATCCGATGGTGTGACCGTGATCCAGATGCCCAAGCACGTGAGTTATTTCCAGGCGCCGGCCGTGTACACGGTACCGCTGCAGCTGCTGGCTTATCACGTCGCCATCCTCAAGGGCACCGACGTCGATCAGCCGCGGAATCTCGCGAAAAGCGTCACCGTCGAGTAGTCAGCCCGCTACTTCCGCTTCGAGCGATTCACGGCCACCCAGCCGAGCTCGTGGCTGATGCCATGCGCGGCGTCGGTGACCGTGCCGACCAGGTCCGCCATGCGGGCGTCATCCATGTACTGCGCCACGCTTGCGACACTGATCGCGGCGACGATGCGGCCGGTCTCGTCACGAACCGGCGCGCCGACACAGCGAACCCGATCCTCGTTCTCTTCGAGATCGAACGAGTAGCCGCCGGCGGTGTACGAGCGCATCTGCTCGACCCAGCGCTGGAACGCCTCGGGAGGGTGATGGCCTTTCCCGGCCTCGCTGTCGAAATGCGCGCGCAATTCGTCGCGCGAACTGTCGAGCAGCAGCGCTTTTCCCAGGCCCGTTGAACACAGTGGATGGCGTTCACCCACGCGTGAACTGACCTCGACGCGACGCTGGCCGCGAATCTTGTCGAGATAGAGCGCCTTGTTTTCGTCGAGCACACCGAGATGAACGGTGTCTTCGGTCTGCTCCGCGAGTTTCTCCAGGAACGGGCGTGCCACGCGCGGCAAGTTGATCTGCTGCCGGGCCGAGTAGCCGAGCTCGAGCAATTTCGCGCCGAGCATGTAGCCCTCGCGCGGCAGGAATTTGAGATAGCCCCGATCCACGAGCGCCGAGGCAAGCCGATGCACGGTGCTGCGATTCAGCTTCAGCATTTTCGAGAGCTCGGCGAGAGCGACCGGCCCGGCGGTAACCGCCTCCACCAGGTCGAGACCGCGCAAAAGCGTCTGGCTGCCGGCGGAAGCCGCCGACTTGGCGATCTTGGACGATCCCTCTGTTGACCCGGCATTGTTTCTCATATAGAAATGCAATCTCACATATCGGGATATACATCTTACCCGCGACGGCAACCATGAAGCTTTGTCGATTCGGAACGAAGGGGCACGAACTACCAGGCATCATCGATGCGGCGGGCGGGCTGCGCAGCCTGGCCGGTCACCTCGACGACCTCACCGTCGCGAATATTACTCCGGAGGGGCTCGCGAAGCTGCGGGCCATCGATCCCGAAACGCTGCCGAAAGTATCAGCCGGGATGCGCTACGGCCTGCCTTTCACCGGAACGCGGCAATTCATCGCGATCGGTCTGAACTACGCCGACCACGCCGCGGAATCCAGGATGGCGGTTCCGAAAGAGCCAGTCATATTCACGAAGGCCGTGAGCTGCCTGCAGGGGCCTTGCGACGACGTGATGATTCCGCGCGGCTCTATCAAAACCGATTGGGAAGTCGAGCTCGGCATCGTCATCGGCAAGCGCGCCGCCTACATCGACGAATCCTCGGCACTCGATTATGTCGCCGGCTATTGCGTCGTGCACGACGTCAGCGAACGCGAATTCCAGCTCGAGCGCGGCGGTAGTTGGGACAAGGGCAAGGGCTGCGAAACCTTTGGCCCCGTGGGCCCGTGGCTCGTGACCCGCGACGAGATTCCGGATCCTCAAAGGCTCGGCCTGTGGCTAGAGGTGAACGGGGAGCGCATGCAGAACGGCAATACGACAACGATGATCTTCACGGTCGCGACGCTGGTGGTTTACCTCAGCCGATTCATGGTCCTGCAGCCGGGCGACATCATCACCAGCGGAACACCACCCGGCGTCGGGATGGGTCAGAAGCCACCGCGTTTCCTGCAGGCCGGCGACCGGGTACGCCTGGGAATCGAGAATTTAGGCGTTCAGGAGCAGAAAGTGATCGCTTATCGTCCCTACGCGGAGCTGGCGTCGTGAGCTTCTTCGCCAACCGCTTCGCAGGCCGCTCGGCCATCGTCACCGGCGGCGCGTCCGGACTCGGCCTGCGTACCGCGATGCGAATCGTGCGCGAAGGCGGTCGGGTTTCACTCTGGGATATCAACCCAACGGCCCTCGCCGAGGCCAGCAAGATCGTCGGTGCGCAGCACGTAGCCGTGCTCGACATCGCGGATCCGCAAGCGGTAAGCATTGCCGCGAAAACCACGGGCGAGTCGCTCGGCAAGATCGACATCCTCATCGCCAGCGCCGGCATCACCGGCGCGACCTGCCCGCTGCACGAGTTTCCAGTTGAAAACTGGCAACGCGTGATCGACGTGAATCTCAATGGCCTGTTCTATTGCTGTCGCGAGATCGTGCCGCTGCTGGTGCGTAACGGTTACGGGCGGATCGTCAACGTCGCCTCGGTCGCGGGCAAGGAAGGCAATCCAAACGCCTCGGCGTACTCCGCCTCGAAGGCGGGAGTGATCGGCCTGACGAAATCGCTGGGCAAGGAACTGGCGACGCGCAACGTGCTGGTCAACTGCATTACGCCGGCCACCTTCGAGAGCCCGATCCTGTCCCAATTGCCGCCGAGCCAGGTCGAGTACATGCGCTCGAAGATTCCGATGGGCCGGCTCGGCGACGTGGAAGAGAGCGTGGCGCTCGTCTGCTGGCTCGCGAGCGAGGAATGCTCGTTCTCCACCGGCGCGACCTTCGACATCTCGGGCGGCCGGACGACCTTTTGAGCAAAAGACGGGATTGACGTTGACCAGTATGTAAGATAGCGTTCCAAATAGTGGGACGATGAGTCCGGGTGAGGAAATCACCAAACGGCCCAACCCGAAGGGGCGAGTCGCGCGGATCTACAACGAACGGGGGTTTGAATGAAACGGTCGATCACTGGCCAGACATCCGGCCAACGCTGGATTCGACTCTCGGCACTCGGGATCAATGCGCTTGCCCTATCCAGTGCTGCGTTTTCCCAGCAGGCGCCCGAGACGGCGGACGAGGAGGACATGGAAACCGTCACCGTCACGGGTTCGCTGCTTCCAACTACCAACACGACATCGCCCACACCGCTGACGATCGCGTCGCAGGAGCAGTTAGTCCTGGCTGCTCCCCGCACGTTGACCGAAGCGCTGTTGCAGTTGCCGGTGTTCAAGGGTTCGCCGAGTGTGGCGAGCCAGGGCACGGGAACGACGGGCAACAACGCCGCGGCGTATCTGAATCTGCGCGGGTTAGGGACCCAGCGCACTCTGGTACTCCTCGACGGCCGCCGTGTCGTCGCCGCGTCTTCCGCGGGCAGCGTCGACGTGGCGATCATGCCCGAGGCGCTGGTGAAGGCCGTCGATGTCGTCACCGGCGGCGCTTCCGCGGCCTACGGTTCCGACGCCGTTGCCGGTGTCGTCAACTACCGGCTCGACACCAAGTACGAGGGCCTCAAGTTCTCGGGCCAATACGGCATCACCGATTACAACGACAACGAGAACTACAAGTTCTCCGTCGCGGGCGGCACCGCGTTCATGAACGACCGCATGCACTTCGTCGGCAGCCTCGAGCACTACGACAGCAAGGGTGTCGAGACGAACAATCGCCGCCCGTGGGCGTTTCACGGCCTCGGCATGATTCCGAATCCGAACGTGACGGCGGGCAATCCCGCCTCGCCGACCAATCCGCGGCAGCTCGTGGTGCTCGATCCGTACTCTTCGGTAGCCGCCCAGGGTGGTTTGATCACGAACACCGCGCTGCGCGGCACGACCTTCGACCCCGACGGCAACCCGTTGCAGTTCCAGTACGGCGATCTGCTGACCGCCACGCTGATGCGCGGTGGGGCGAGCTACAACCCGAGCCTCGAGCTTGTGTTGCAGCCGGCCCAGACGCGCACGGTCGGCTTCGGTCACCTGAGCTTCGACGTGAACGACAACATGTCATTGTTCGTCGAAGCCAACTACGCCGAGAACGACGTCGAGTACAACAGTCTGCCGACGTTCGAGCTGTCCGCCACGGCGTTCACGATCTTCAGCGACAACGCCTATCTACCAGAGTCGGTCGCGGCGGTCATGAATGACCCGATGGCGCCGATACCATCGGTGACGGTCGGCCGCATCAGCTCGGACATCGCCATTCCCCACCTGATCGGCACCAGCGACACACAGCGCTTCGTCGCTGGCATCGAAGGCTCGTTCAGCGAGAACTGGACGTACCGCGGTTATTTCCAGAACGGCGAAAACCACTCGGTCTTCAAGACCACCGACGATCCCATTTCGAACAACCTCTATCGCGCCGTCGATGCGGTCGTGAGCAACGGCAAGATCGTGTGCCGTACGACCATCACCGATCCGAACAACGGCTGCGTACCGATGAACATCTTCGGCGTCGGCGCGCCGTCGGACGCTGCGCGCGCTTATGTCGTCGGCACGGCGATCCAGGACGTCACGGTCAAACAAAACGTGGTTGAAGCAACCGTCCTCGGCCGCCTCGGCAACCTGCAGGGTGGCCAGATCGGTCTCGCCTTCGGCGCGGGATATCGAAAGGAAGAGTTCGATCAGACGACGGATGCGATCTCGCAAACCATTCGCACCGGCGCCGGCATCCCGGGATTTCCCGCGGGGCTGGTCAACACGCTGGGCGGCTTCGAGCGCACGAATCCGCAACCCTCGGCCGGCGAGTACGACGTCAGCGAGGCCTTCGCCGAAGTCGATCTGCCGCTGATCGCGGGCAAGAAGCTCGCCGAGTCGCTGAATGTGAATGCAGCGATCCGCTACACGGACTACAGCACCAGCGGCGGTGTCACCACCTGGAAGGCCGGCTTCGTCTACGAACCGATCAAGGGATATCGTCTGCGGGCCACCCGCTCGCGCGACATCCGCGCACCCACGCTGGGCGAACTGTTCCAGGGCTCGAGCCAGGGCACCGCAAGCATCATCGACCCATTCCGCGCGGGCGCCACGGGCACGGCCCTCACGGGCAACATCGGCAACACCACGCTGCTGCCCGAAGAGGCCGACACGACGGTCATCGGCCTCGTTCTGGCACCGGAGTTCGCGCCGGGCCTCACGCTGTCGATCGATCGCTACGAGATCGAAATTGCGGATGCGATCGCGACGCTCACGGCGCAGCAGATCGTCGACACCTGCTTCGCCGGCGCCTCGGATCTGTGCCAGTACATCCAGCGCGACTCGACCAACGCGATCTCGCGGGTGCGCATTCCGTTCCTCAACGTCGCGGAACGCACCACCACCGGCATCGACGCGGAAGTGTCGTATTCGCTGCCCATCGACAAGGTGTTCTCGCTCGGTGGCGGCTCGCTCACGTTCCGCCTGTTGGCCAATCGCCTCGATGAGTTCAATACGCAGGTGCAGGGCGCGCCCGTGCTGAAACTCGCGGGCGACGTCGGCGTCAACAGCACGCCGAAATACAGCGGAGTACTCTCGGCACAGTTGAACGGCGGGCCGGCCTCGCTGTACGTGCAGGCGCGCTACATCGGCAGCGGCAAATACGACAACACCAGGACCACCACCGACCTCAACGAGAACTACGTGGGCTCGATCACGTATACCGACATGACCGTGAGATACGGCTTTGGGGAAAACGAGAAGTCGCAGGCGTTCTTCTCGGTGAACAATCTGTTCGACCGGGTGTTCCCGCAAACACCCGGCATCCTGATTTCGGCCAGCAGTCTCGGCAATCGCACGCTGTACGACGTGGTCGGACGCTCCTTCTCGGTCGGCTTGCGACACGAGTTCTGACAGTTACCTGTAGCCGGGGGAATACGACATGAAAAGACGATCATTCATCCAAAACGCCGGAGCCGCCGCCGCGGCCGCGTCGCTCGGCGCAATCGCGTTGCCGCCGCTCGCCTGGGCGCAGGAAAAATCGAAGCTCAAGATCACCGGCATCCGGCTCGTGAAGACGAAAGAAAAGAAGCCGATGCCGAAGTACACGCCGTCGGCGGGATCGTGGTCGACGCAAAACGTGGAAGTCGCCAATCCGGTGTCTATCTACCCGGAGTATAAGCCGACCCGCAGCCTGTTCGCGGCCACCGCGGTCGACAGCTTCACGGTCGAGGTGACCACCGACAAGGGCATCACCGGTCTCGGCCAGGGCGGCCCCGGCGGCGGCCCGATCGTCACGGGGCATCTCGCGAAGCTCATGATGGGCCGCGATCCTTTCGACATCGAACGCAACTGGGACATCTGCTGGCGCGCGACGATGTCGTACGGCCGCGCGGGTGTCGTGTTCAACGCAATCTCCGGTTTCGACAACGCGCTGTGGGACATCATCGGCAAGGCGTTGAAACTGCCGGTATACGAGCTCATCGGCGGTGAAACCAAGGATCGCATTCCTTCCTATTGCACCGGCAACGACATCGAACAGCACGTCGCGTTCGGGTACACCAAGCTCAAGCTCGCCATGCCGCACGGCCCGGCCAGCGGCCGCGAGGGCATGCGCGAGAATGCGAAGCTCGTGGAGCGCGCGCGCAAGGCGCTCGGTCCCGATGGCGAGATCATGCTCGACTGCTGGATGGCGTGGACCGAGCGTTACACCATCGAGATGGCCGAGATGCTCGAGCCGTATCGGGTGTACTGGATGGAAGAAGTCCTGCAGCCACACGACTACGAAGGTTTCGGCCGACTCAACTCCGCCATCAAGTCGACGCGTATCGTCACGGGCGAGCACGAGTACGGACGCTACGGTTTCCGGCGACTGCTGCAGGTGAATGGCGCGCAGATCTGGCAGCCGGACCTCGCGTGGTGCGGTGGTCTCACCGAGCTGCGGAAAATCGGCGCGCTCGCATCCGCGTACGACATTCCGGTGATTCCGCATGGCGGCGGCCTCAATGGCGCGAGCCACTGGTCGATCGCGAACATCAACGCGCCGTGGTGCGAACTGTTCATGCCGCCGCCGGGCGGGCCGAAAGCTGCGTACGAGATGTTCGAAGAGCGCTACGGCATCACGCGCGGACCGGAAGGCATCTACATGCATCCGCCGCGCGAGCCAGGCTGGGGATGGTACTTCGAGTCCGACGGTCCGATCTGACGTCTCCTCCGCGTCAGTGAGCAAACCGGGAAGGATACGGTGGCTGATGGTGAGCCTCGTGCTCGCCATCGCCGCCGTCGCCTACCTCGATCGCGTCAATATTTCGATTGCGGCTGCGTACCTGAGGCATGACCTGGCGCTGACGCAAGTTCAATTGGGCGTCGTCTTCAGCGCCTTCGTGCTGGGCTACGCATTGACGCAGCCCTTCGCCGGCCGCATCGCGGATCGCTATGGCGCCTATCGCGTGATCGCGATCGGCATCGTGTGGTGGAGCGCTCTCACGGTGGCAACCGCGCTGGTGCCCACCGGGTTCGCGGGTGCCTTCGGTGTCATGCTGGCCGTGCGCTTCATCCTGGGCGTGGGCGAGTCGGTGATTTTTCCAGCCAGCAATCGGCTGGTCGCGAACTGGATTCCGCCCAAGGAACGCGGGCTCGCAAACGGGCTCGTGTTCGCGGGCGTCGGTGTAGGCGCCGGCATCGCGCCGCCCTTGGTGACGACCATCATGGCGGAGCACGGCTGGCGCTCCGCGTTCTTCGCGACCGCCGTGATCGGGATCGTCGCACTAGTCGCTTGGCTGCTGCTCGCGCGCGATTCGCCGGCGCGGCACCCCTGGGTGCGAACGCCTGAGCTCGATCACATCGCCGCCGGCCTCGAGACGCCGGTTGCGCAAGTCCACGACGCACCGAAAATTGCCTCGTGGCGAACGATCTTCAGCAACCGGCAGGTCATCCTGCTGACGCTGAGCTATTTCTGCTTCGTCTACGTGGCGTACATTTTCTTCACGTGGTTCTTCAATTATCTGTCCACGGTGCGCGGGCTCGATCTCAAGGCGAGCGGCAATTACGCCATGTGGCCGTTCATCGCCATGGCGATCGCGTCGCCGGTGGGTGGCTGGATTTCCGATCGGCTGTCCGTGCGGCTGGGCCGTCGCAAGGGCCGCTGCGCCATCGCAGGTCTGGGCATGGCCGGCGCGGCGGTCTTTGTCGCCCTGGCTACCCAGGTCGCGGACGCGCGCGTCGCGGCCCTGGTGCTGGCGGCAGGCTCGGGAGCGCTGTATCTCGCGCAAAGCGCGTTCTGGACATTGTCGGCAGACTTGGGCAAAGCCTCCGCCGGCTCTGTCTCGGGCGTCATGAACATGGGCGGCCAGCTCGGCGGCGTCGCGGTCGGCATCGTCTCCCCGATCATTGCCGAACAGTTCGGCTGGTCGGCCTCGTTCCTGTTCACGGCCGCGCTGGCGTTGGCCGGCGCGGCCGCCTGGTTGTTCATCGATCCGGATACGGAGCTTGGCGCGGATTCCAATGCGGTGACGACGCGATCGGCCGCGCTGCGCCATTGAAAAGGAGAGCGCGCTTGCATCTCTTCAAACCTCTATTGCTGGCGCTCGCGACCTTCGGGTTGCCGCAGATCTCAAGGGCGGCCTGTGAGCCTGACCCGCGCGCCGATGCCGTGACGACCGCCTGGCGACAGCATCAACCCCAGCAGCGATTGGAAGACCTGAACCCTGCGAGCGCGCTGTGTTTTCGCCAGGACCTGGTCAAGCGGCTGACGACTTCGCTCGGCCCGCTGGTGGGTTACAAGGTCGGCGTCTATACGGCGGCCGCGCGCAAGTCATTCGGCGCATCGGCGCCCGCCGTCGGCGTGTTGCTGCAGAAAATGCTCGTGAACGAGGGCGCGGAAGTATCGGCGTCTAGCGGTGTGGCGCTGGTTTCCGAAGCGGACTTCCTGCTGGTCGTGAAAGACGCCGGCATCAATGGCGCGACCACGCGCGAAGAAGTCTTTCGTCACCTGCGCGGTTTCCGCGCGTTCGTGGAGTTGCCGGATCTCAATTACAAACCCGCGCCCGCGCCGAACCTCGGGCAACTCATCGCACTCAACGTCAACGCGCGCGCCGGCGTCATGGGAAGGGAACTGCCGTTGCCGCAAACTCCCGCGGGGTTCGCGGGCCTCGCGAAGCTCACGGCCGACGTCACGGTCGAGGGTGCCGCCGAGGGAAGTGTGCACGCACGTGGCGTCGCGGCTGAAACGCTCGGCGATCCACTCGAGATCGTGCGCGCAGCGCGCGACGGTCTGCGCCAGGAGGGCGCAACGCTCAAGGCGGGCGACCTCATCAGCATTGGCTCGCTGACACCGCCGCGACCCGTCAAAGCGGGAGAGACACTGAGCATCCGCTACTCGGTCGCGCCATCCACGGTCGAGATAGCCGTGAAGTTCGTGCCCTAGACTCCTTATATATATGAACGCCGACCTGGACCGCGCGACTCACAAGGCCATGCGGCGGCTCATACCTTTTCTGTTGCTGATGTACGTGCTGGCATTCCTCGACCGCGCCAATATCGGCTTCGCGCAACAGGCCTTTCAACTCGACGCCGGGTTGTCGAATGCGGCTTACGCGCTTGGCGCCGGCATCTTCTTCATCGGTTATGCCCTGTTCGAAATACCGAGCAATCTACTCATGCATCGCGTGGGCGCGCGTGTGTGGATGTGCCGCATCATGGTGACCTGGGGCCTCGTATCGCTGGCGATGTTCGCGGTGCGCGGCGAAACCGCGTTCTACAGCTTGCGTTTCCTGCTGGGCGTTGCGGAGGCGGGGTTCTTTCCCGGCGTCATCTACTTCCTGTCACAGTGGTTTCCGGCGCAGGCGCGCACGCGCGCGCTCGGATTGTTCTACTTCGGCGCGCCACTCGCGTTCATTGTCGGCGGACCGCTCTCCGGTGTGTTGCTCGACATGCAGGGAGTCGGTGGACTTCATGGCTGGCAATGGATGTTTATCGTCGAGGGCGCGCTTGCAAGCATGGTGGGCGCATGGGCGTTCTGGTACCTCGACAATCGGCCAGAAGACGCGCAGTGGCTCGATGCCGCGGAACGCGACGCACTGGCGGAGGCCATGCGGACCGAAGAGAGCCGCAAGTTGAGCCACGGACCCAAAGGCGCGCTCGCTGCGCTCACGAACCCGCGGGTTTTGTTCCTTTCGACTATCTACTTCGCGATCCAGATGAGCGTGTACGGCGTCGTGTTCTTTCTGCCGTCGCAGGTGGCTGCGCTGCTCGGTACCACCGTGGGTACGGAAGTGGGATTGGTCACATCCATTCCCTGGCTCTGCGCGCTCGTCGCGGTGTACCTGCTGCCGCGGTTTGCCGCGCGCAGTGCGCACACCGCCGTGATCGCAGCCGTCACGCTCGTGGCGAGCGCCATCGGCATGGCGATGTCGGTCGCCTCGTCATCGCCGCTGATCTCGTTATTTGCGCTCTGCCTGGCCGCCGCGGGCTTTATCGCCGTGCAGCCGCTGTTCTGGAGTTTTCCCACCGCGTACCTTGGCGGCATTGCCGCGGCCGGCGGCCTTGCGTTGATCAACTCCCTGGGATCGCTGGGCGGATTCGTGGCGCCCAATATCAGAACCTTCGCGGAAAGCACGTTCGATTCGCCGCGGGCCGGTCTGTACCTGCTAGCCGGCACCACGCTGTTGGGCGCCTTCTTGTTCCTGGGCTTGCGTGAGCGCACGGTACCTGTCACCCCCGTTGAGAGTCGCTGAGGCAGATCGATGCAGAACATGCCGACGATCAAGCAGGTCCGTGCGTTCACGCTGCGTGGGGGCGGTGCCGACTATCACGACCAGGGCGGCGGGCACTGGATCGACGATCACATCGCGACCCCGATGAGCAAATACCCGAAGTACCGGCAGAGCCGGCAGAGCTTTGGACTCAATGTGCTCGGTACGCTCGTCGTGGAGATCGAGGCGAGCGACGGCACCGTGGGATTCTCCGTCACCACGGGCGGGGAGCTCGGCTGCTGGATCGTCGAAAAGCACCTCGCGCGTTTTCTAGAGGGTGCACGGGTCACCGACATCGAAATGCTGTGGGATCAGATGTTCAACGCGACGCTGTATTACGGCCGCAAGGGCATCGTCATCAACACGATCTCCGGCGTCGACCTTGCGTTGTGGGATTTGCTGGCCAAGGTGCGCGGCGAGCCGGTGCATGCGTTGTTAGGCGGCCCCGTGCGCGACGAACTGGTGTTCTACGCCACGGGCGCACGGCCGGACCTGGCGCAGAAGATGGGTTTCATCGGTGGCAAGCTGCCGCTGCATCATGCGCCCGTGGAAGGCGAGGAGGGGCTGGCGAAAAACCTCGAGCTGCTGGCCGACATGCGCGGGCGGGTCGGCGACGATTTCTGGCTCATGTACGACTGCTGGATGAGCCTCGACGTGGAATACGCCACGCGGCTTGCGAAAGCCGCCGCCGAGTACAACCTGAAGTGGATAGAGGAAGCGTTGCCGCCCGACGACTACTGGGGATATGCGCAACTGCGCCGCAACGTGCCGCGCGGCATGCTGGTCACGACCGGCGAGCACGAGGCGACGCGCTGGGGATTCCAGCTGCTGCTCGAAATGGAATGCTGCGACATTCTCCAGCCCGACGTGGGCTGGTGCGGCGGCATCACCGAGTTGTTGAAGATCTCCGCACTCGCCGATGCCCGCGGGAAGCTGGTCGTGCCGCACGGCTCGTCGGTGTACAGCTACCACTTCGTGATTACGCGGCAGAACAGTCCGTTCGCGGAGTTCCTGATGATGGCGCCGCAGGCGGACAAGGTCGTGCCGATGTTCGCGCCGCAGTTGCTGGATGAGCCGGTGCCGATCAACGGGCGCATGAAGGCTTCAGCGCTCGACAAACCAGGCTTCGGTGTACGGCTGAACCCAGCCTGCGACCTGCACCGCCCCTTCCCCCGATAAATGGGGTCAGACCCCATTTGCTGGCAAAAGGGGCCGGACCTGCGTCTACGCGCACGAGCAACCGTGCCCTGAGATCGCTACTCTCGTGCCAATCGCATGTGGGAGGACCGATGGAACGCAAGATGGCCGAGCAGATCGTGGTATTCGTCAACGGATGCGTCGATCAGTTGATCGCGACGCTGCCCCCAGTCGAAGCGGAAACGTCGGCCGAAGAATTCGCGGCCTACAAGCGCGGCGTCGCCAGAGTCATCAACGCCTTCGATGTTGAGATCATCGGTCGCATCGCGCGCGAGTATCCGGATCTGCGGCCCGAGGACGATGATTCCGATCCGCCAGAGCCGGATTCACCGCCGCCGGGCTCTTCGCGGAACTGACCGCGGCCGGCTTCGCCGCGGCGCGACTCATGCGAGCGGCGCTTCCTGTTCTTCGCTGAGTTGCGGTTCGGCGCCTCAGTTCGGCCGATTCACTTTCGCCTCGAGATCATGATCGCTCGACCCGGTGATCTCGACGTCCACGAACTCGCCCACCGGTAGTTTGCCGCCCTTCACGATGCGCACGACGCCGTCGATCTCCGGCGCATCCGCCATGCTGCGCGCCACGGCGAAGTTCTTGTCCACCGAATCCACCAGCACTTCCATGCGATGCCCGACCTTTGCGGCCAGCCGCTCGGCGCTGATCTGCGCGGATTTCTGCATGAACCGTGCGAGCCGCTCTTCCTGAATTTCGGGAGCGATATGCGGAGCAACGTCGTTCGCGGCCGCGCCTTCAACCGGCGAATACTTGAATGCACCGACGCGATCGAGCTGCGCTTCATCCAGCCAGTCGAGCAGTTCTTGGAATTCCGCCTCGGTCTCTCCCGGAAAGCCCACGATGAACGTGCTGCGCAAAGTCAGATCCGGACACGTCTCGCGCCAGGCGCGAATGCGATCCAGCGTCTTCTCCACCTGCCCAGGCCGCTTCATGCGCTTCAACACGCTCGGACTTCCATGCTGAAACGGAATATCGAGGTACGGCAGGATCTTCCGCTCGGCCATCAACGGGATCACGTTGTCCACATGCGGATACGGATACACGTAGTGCATGCGAATCCAGATGCCCAACTCTCCAAGCCCGCGCGCCAGATCGAGAAAGCGCGTCTCATACTTCTGCCCACGCCACTCCGCTTCGCGGTAGCGGATGTCCACGCCGTATGCGGAGGTATCCTGCGAGATCACTAGGATTTCCCTGACGCCGGCGCGCGCGAGCTTCTCGGCTTCGCGCAGCACCTCATCGATGGGGCGGCTGACTAACAACCCGCGCATCGAAGGAATGATGCAGAAGCTGCACTTGTTGTTGCAGCCTTCGGAGATTTTCAAATACGCGTAATGACGCGGCGTCAGGCGGATGCCCTGCGGCGGGACCAGATCGAAAAACGGATCGTGCTTGGGCGGCAGATGTTCGTGCACCGCGCCTAACACATCTTCATACGCATGCGGGCCGGTGACTTTCAGCACCTTCGGATGCCGCTCGAGGATGCGTTCGGGACGCGCGCCCAGACAACCGGTGACGATCACCTTGCCGTTCTGCTCGAGCGCCTCGCCGATCGCATCGAGCGATTCATCCACGGCCGAGTCGATGAACCCGCAGGTGTTCACGATGACCACGTCCGCGGTGTCGTAGTCCGGCGCGACCTGGTAACCCTCGGCACGCAGCTGCGTAATGATGCGTTCGGAGTCCACCAGGGCCTTGGGGCATCCAAGGCTGACAAACCCGACTTTTGGCTGGCGGCGGCTCATGAGGGGGCGCTATGGTACGCGCGGGCTGGCTTTTTGCTACATGGAAATAATGAAAAGGGCTTGGTTTTCCGGTGCTTTGGCCGTGTTTTGCGCCCATTTCACCTTGTTCTGGCTCATCGTTGGCGAAGCCAGGGTGAACTGGCTTATGCCCGCCATCGTCGTGATGCTGCTGGTGGTCATGAACATCGCCGGGCTGGGCGCTTTCGTCACCGCGAGGCAGGCGCCGAAGTTTCGACTGCCGCTGGCCATGACGATGGCGCCGCTCACCGCCGTGCTCGGTACATTGTCCAATCTTCTGTTCGGGTTCTTCGGAGTTCGCGCGGATCTGTCCGGGTTCTACAACGACGCGGGTCTGTTCTCGATGTCGTTCACGTACGGCATTGTCGTATCCATCGTGGGCGGCGGCATCGGGATGTGGATTGGCCGGCGGCGTGAAGACGATGAGGTGAGTCCGCCCGTCGCGACTCAGCCAAGCGTCGCCGAAACTCTGCCCGAGATTTCGGTCGCGCCAGCCCCGGTCACGGGCGATCTGCCGCAAATACGATCCGACTAGTTTGATCCGGTCGTTTGAGCGCTTAACCCCGCTCCGATCTCCCGCCACGTTCACCTCTGTAACGGACCCGCGGTGGGCCCGATCCGGAGACAGTCATGGCTGCGCGAACGGCGGAAAAGCGCCCCCTGGGCGCATTTGGTCGATTGAGTCTGGTCGCGG
>DATHJZ010000115.1:0-2020 GCA_035286365.1 Steroidobacteraceae bacterium
CGGACGATGGTATTCGGCGTCGCGCGGTTAGTTAGTCATATCAGTCGCTACATGACGTTGGCGCCGGGCGATGTGATCAGCACAGGCACTCCTGCGGGTGTCGGCCTTGGCCAGACACCGCCGGTGTATCTGCGCGCTGGCGACGTCATCGACGTGCAGATTGAACGACTCGGCTCCCAGCGTCAGCGGGTGATGCCCGCGACGCCCAACCCTCGACAGCGACGTGGCCTGTCACCTAACGACCGATGAGGCGACCCAGATGGCCGTGATCACTTCACTGGACACCTTCGATGTACGATTCCAGACATCGCGCGAGCTGGATGGCTCGGACGCGATGAATCCCGATCCGGATTACTCTGCTGCCTACGTGCAACTTCGCACCAACGATTCCACCGGACTGTGTGGACACGGTTTTGCCTTCACTATTGGTCGGGGCAACGATGTGCAGACCGCCGCGCTCGCTGCGTTGCGTCACCTTGTCGTCGACCTGCGAGTCGATGAGGTGGTCAATGACCTCGGCGCCTTCGCGCGCCGCCTGACGAACGACTCGCAGCTGCGCTGGCTTGGCCCTGAGAAGGGTGTGATGCACATGGCCATTGGCGCGGTGATCAATGCCGCGTGGGACATGGCAGGTCGTCGCGCCGGCAAGCCGGTATGGCGGCTCATTGCAGACATGAGCCCGGAGGCGATTGTCGACCTGATCGACTTCCGCTACATCAGCGACGCTCTCACCCGAGCGGAGGCCTTGACGATTCTTCGGTCTGCCTTGCCGGGCAGGGCAGCGCGTCTGGCCAACCTGGCGGAACGAGGATATCCGGCCTATACGACTTCTCCAGGGTGGCTGGGCTACTCCGACGAAAAGCTGGCGAGGCTGGCGGTCGAGGCCGTCAACGACGGCTATCGAACCATGAAGCTCAAAGTGGGGCTGAACCTGGAAGACGATCTGCGCCGTTGTCGAGTCGCCCGTGAAGCGATCGGGCCGAATGTGGCGTTAGCGATCGATGCGAACCAGCGATGGGATGTGACCACGGCGATTCCATGGCTGCGGCAGCTCGAGCCTTTCAATATTGCGTGGATCGAAGAGCCGACCAGCCCGGATGACATCCTCGGTCATGCAACAATTCGCAAGGCCGTTGCACCGCTTCCCGTTTCCACAGGCGAGCACACTCACAATCGTGTGATGTTCAAGCAGCTGTTCCAGGCGAAGGCGGTGGATCTCATTCAGATCGATGCAGCGCGCGTCGGTGGTGTCAACGAGAACCTCGCAATTCTGTTGATGGCAGCCAAGTTCGGCGTGCGCGTATTTCCGCATGCTGGCGGCGTCGGCTTGTGTGAGCTCGTCCAGCACCTCGCAATGGCTGACTATGTCGCCATCAGCGGCTCAATGGAGGATCGGGCCATCGAGTTTGTCGACCACTTGCACGAGCACTTCGTCGACCCGGTGCGAATTCGAAAGGGACGGTACCTCGCCCCGACGGCTCCGGGATTCTCTGCAGAGATGCATGCGCAGTCGCTCAAAGATCACGTGTTTCCCAACGGCAGAGCCTGGCGGCGGGCGACCACGGGCGCGGCTTCTCCGCCGGTAGCGGCCACCTGATGGTTGCGCGGCGGGGTAGCTAGCCTGGCACCTTCGTGAGCGCGTAGTCGGAAGACTCGCGCAGCGAAAAGATGCGCCGCATCGGGATCCATTTCTCGCCGCGGCGCGCCCACGGGAGTGCCTTCTGGTACTTCCACATCAGCGTTTCCCAGGCGATCACGCGTTCATTCACTGCGTCCGCAGCGGCTTTCTCATCCAGGCTGAAATTGGGGGCTACATCCAGTACGAGCACCAGCCGATTGTGCGTACGAAAAATCTCAGCCTCCTCTATTCCGGAGGAGCGAAGTGTTTCCAGGACATCAGGCCAGATCTGGTCCGGTTGGTGCCAGCGCTCGTATTCGGCGATCAACTCCGGGTTGTCATTCAGGTCGAGCGCAAAATAGAGGCGCGCCATCTTCAAACCCTGACGGCGGCCTCGACGCC
>DATHJZ010000116.1:0-40697 GCA_035286365.1 Steroidobacteraceae bacterium
TCGAAACGCGTGACGTTGAGATTGAGTTCGGCGCTCGTGAGGCTCGAGCGTGCGTCGATGAATTCGACCTGGCTGATCGCACCCTCGTCGCGCTTGCGGCTGGCGATGCGAAAGGCGGCGCGCGCGGCGTCGGCGCGCGCATCGGCCGTCGCGAGCGAATCGGCGCTGGTGCTCAGGCGATCGAGCGTCTGTTGCACTTCGAGCTGCACCTGCTGGGTCAATTCATCGCGCTGCGTCGCCGTCTTGCGCGCCACCGCGTGCGCCTGGCGGACCGCCGCGCGGCGTGCGCCGCCGTCGAAGAAGGTCCAGTTGAGCAACAGCGAGATCGTCGCGTAGTTAGAGCCGCGGCCGAACTGGTATTCCTCGCCCTGGATGCCGCCATCCGCGCCGAGCGACAACGTCGGCCAGCGATCGGCCCTGGCGAGGCGGGTCTGCGCTACGCTGGCGCGCGTGAGCGCTTCGAGCTGCGCGAGTTCCGGCCGGTTGTCGAGCGCGGCTTGGCGCAGTTCCGAAAGCGCGCGCGTCGTGGCGCTGACGTCGGCCACGATCTGCGCGTGTTCGAGCGCGGTGTCGAGCGGGCGGTTCAGCAGGAAATTCAGGTAACTCTGCGCTTGCGAGGCGCCATTGCGCGCCTCGCGCGACTGCTGCGTCACCGCCAGCAGTTCGGCGCGCGCCCGCAGCACCTGGTCCTGCGTGATCTTGCCATTGCGAAACAGCGAATCGTTTACGCGCAGGTTCTCGTTGAGCAATGCGAGGCTGGCGTCGACGATGCCCTGCGTGCGCACGGCGGCCGACCAGGTGAGGTACCCGACGGTGATGTCGCGCTTGAGTCGCCGCGCCAGCGCCTGGTGCGAGTATTCGCTCGCACCCAGCAATTCGCGCTGCGCGCGCACCGCCGCGGGAATGGCCGGCGCGACCAACGGCATGCGCAGCGTGATGCGCGTGTCCTGCTCCCGCTCGCGCAGGAACGCGATCGTTTCGTTCTGCACCACGGGGAACTGCGGTTGTTGACCCTGCGCCACGAGCAGGTCGTTGAGCGTCTGATAGGCCGGATTCAGTGCGTCGCCCAGCGGCACATCGATGGTGCGGCCACCTTCCGAGCGCGAGTAACGCGCAGCGAATCCGAGCTCCGGGAAATAGCGCGCGCGCGCCTCGTCGAGTGCCGCCTCGCTGCGTTCCACCTCGAGTGACTGCGCGCGCAGACTGAGGTTGGCCTTGAGCCCCTCGCGCACATAGCCATCGATCACCGCCGCCAGTGGCTGCGCCGTGTCGTCGGCGAACTGCGCGTGTGCCGCGTGCCCAATTCCGAGCAGCAGCAGCGCGGCTGGCAGAACGAGCTTTCTCAGATGTTTAGTCGCTGGACGCATGTCTAATGACGGACCCAAACAATCCTTGCTACTGGGATCGAGACGTCAGGCCTTGAGATCCCGGGTGATCATGCTGATCGCATGGTCGATGAGTGCCTTCGCGGTCACGCCGTGATGCGCGAGTGCGTGCGATTTCGTGGTGGTGAGCTGGATGATGCCGTGCATGAATCCCCACAGCGTCACGCTCATCAGCATCGGCGAGCCGATGTCGCCGCGCACGCTGCGATCGCGGATGCCCGCTTCGATCGATGCGACCAACGTCGCCTGCAGCCGATCGCCCCCGACCGCGCAGGCCTGCTCCGAGGGGGAGCCTTCCGTGGGTTCGGACGACTGCAGCTCGCAACGCGCGAGCGCATCGAAAAGCACCGGGAATTCCTGCGAAAAGGCCACATAGGCGCGGCCCATCGCGCTGACCTGCTCGAGGCCCGTGCGATGGCGCTCGGCCGCTTCGACGAAGCGTGCATGCAGCATGTGCATGGCGCGCTCGGCGAGCCCGAACATGAGGTCGGAACGATCCTGGAAGTACACGTACAGCAACGCGCGCGACAACCGCGCGCGCCGCGCGACGTCATCCATGGTGAGCGCGTCGAGGCCCACGTCGCGGCCGGCCGCTTCTGCGGCATCCACGATTTCCGCGCGGCGGCGCTCCTTTTCTTCGAGTCTGCGTTCGGCGATGTAATTCATGGGGGCGGAGCCTAGGCCGATTGTTGACGTCATGTCAATTAGTAGAGCCGTGTGCAAACGGCGACTTATCGCGAATGCGAACTCCTCGCATTTACTTCGCCGACCCCGAAACCCATACTTCCACGCATGAAATCGTCTGGTCCGAGCAATGCAGCGCCCCTGGTTCTCGCGGAATTGCGCCGGGGCGAAACCTGTGTCGTTGACGGACTCGCGCCCGCCGGATTGGGCACGACCGCGGAGGAAGGCGACTCCATGCTCGCGCGCCTGCGGGATCTTGGCTTCATTCCGGGCGCCCACTGCGAAGTGATCGCGCGGATGTGGTTCGGTGGCGATCCGATTGCCGTACGCATCGGCGGTTCCACGTTCGCATTGCGCCGCGCCGAAGCGGCAGCGGTGCGCATCACGCGCGTGGTGCCGGTGGCGCTGGCCGCCGGCGCGGCGGCCTGACCCGAGCGCTCGCCATTCCGGTCCCATGGACGTCGCCGTCAACCTGAAACCCTTGCGCATTGCGCTGATCGGCGTACCGAACTGCGGCAAGACCGCGCTGTTCAACCGCCTGACCGGCAGCCGCCAGAAGGTGGCTAACTACCCGGGCGTGACGGTGGAGCGGCGCGAAGGCGAGCGCACTGCCGCCGACGGCCGTCCGCAGCAGGTGCTGGATCTGCCGGGCACATACAGCCTCAAGCCCACGACTCTCGACGAAGCCATCACGCGCGACGTGTTGCTGGGGCGCGTGGCCGGCGCGCCGGCGCCTGAACTCGTGGTGTGCGTCGTCGATGCCGTGCATCTGCCGATCGGTTTACGGTTGGCGCTCGAGGTAAAGAGTCTCGGGCTGCCGATGGTGCTGGCGCTCAATCGCATGGACGTGGCGAAGCGTCGCAATGTGAAGATAGATGTGGCGCGGCTGTCGGCGGAACTCGGTGTCCCCGTGTTGCCCACGATCGCGGTGAAACGTGGTGGCGCTGATGCGCTGATCGAAGCGCTTGCGCCCGTGCACTGGCTGCAGCACCGCAGCATCGCGGCGCCGGCGTGGACCGAACCTTCCGCCGAAGATGCCGAGCAGCGACAGAAGGATCTGCGCGGCGTGCTGGATGCGGTCGGTTACAGCGCGCCCGTCGAAAGCCCGTGGTTCGAGCGCCTGGACGCCCTGCTGCTGCATCCAGTGGGCGGCCTGGTCGTTCTCGGCGTCGTGTTGTTCGTGATGTTCCAGGCCGTTTTCGCCTGGGCCGTAGCGCCAATGGACTGGATCAAGGAAGGCATGGCAGCGTTCGGCGCCTTCACCGCGGCGCATCTGCCGGCAGGTCCGGTCGCGAGCCTGCTCGTGAATGGCGTGATCGGTGGCGCCGGCGCCGTGCTGGTGTTCCTGCCGCAGATCATCATCCTGTTCCTGTTCATCCTCGCGCTCGAGGATTCCGGCTACCTGCCGCGCGCGGCCTATCTGCTAGACCGGCTGATGGGCGGCGTGGGCCTGTCGGGACGCGCGTTCATTCCGTTGCTGTCGAGTTTCGCCTGCGCGATCCCCGGCATCATGGCGGCGCGCACGATCCCGAACTGGCGCGACCGCCTCACGACAATAATGATTGCGCCCCTCATGACCTGCTCCGCGCGGCTGCCGGTGTATGCGCTGCTGATCGGCGCGCTGATTCCCGCGAAGTCGGTCGGTGGTTTCAACCTGCAGGGGCTGGTGATGTTCGTGCTGTACGTGGCCGGCATTGTCGCCGCACTCGGGGTCGCGTACGTGCTCAAGCATTTCTCGGGCGCGCGCAGCTACTCGCCGCTGATGCTCGAGCTGCCCGACTACCAATGGCCGCACCTCGGCAACTTGTTGCTAGGCCTGTGGGAGCGCGTGAAGATCTTCCTCTCCCGCGTGGGCGGAATCATTCTCGCGCTGATGATCGTCCTGTGGTTCCTGTCGAGTTACCCCGCGCCGCCGCCGGATGCGACCGGGCCTGCGATCCAGTACAGCTTCGCAGGCCAGCTCGGCCAGATGCTCGAGTACGTCTTCGCGCCCATCGGCTTCAACTGGCAGATTTCGATCGCGCTGGTGCCGGGACTCGCGGCGCGCGAGGTCGCGGTCAGCGCGCTCGGCACCGTGTACTCCATGTCCGCCGCGGGCAACGACGTTTCCGGCCAATTGTCGCCGGTGATCGCCAGCACCTGGAGCCTCGCCACCGCCTGTTCGCTGCTGGCCTGGTACGTGTTCGCGCCGCAATGCCTGTCGACTCTCGCGGTCGTGAAGCGCGAAACGAATTCCTGGCGTTATCCCATCATCATGGCTGCCTATCTGTTCGCGCTTGCCTACGTCGCATCCTTCATCACCTACCGCGCCGTCGCGGCGTGGGCGTAAGGCAGGCGCGCATGATCCAGCAGCTCATCGCCGCCGCCATCGTGTTGAGCGCAGTCCTGGCGAGCGTGTGGAAACTCATGCCCGCGAAACGCCGGTTGCGCACGCTGCTGGCACTGGATGGCTGGGCTGCGCAGCATCCGGCACTCGTGCGCTGGCGCGAGCGCTCGCTCAAGCCGCGGATCACGCGCGCCGCGGGCACGGGCTGCGCCGGCTGCGCGGCCAACGTGGGCACAAACCCGCGTCACCCGCCGCGGTGAAATTCCCGCTGACCTTTGTTCTGGTGTTGGGCGTTCTTGCGTTGGGAGCAGCGGCCGCGCCCGCGTCACCGACGCGCAGCGTGCGCGACGACACAGGTGAACTCGTGACCGTCGCGACCGCCGAATGCCGCATCGTGTCGCTGGCGCCGGGGACGACCGCCATGTTGTACGCCGCAGGCGCGGGAAAGTGCCTGGTGGGCACCATCGCGCACAGCGAGGAGCCGGCCGAAGCGGCGCAGGTGGCGATCGTGGGCGACGCGGAAACGCTCGATTTCGAACAGTTGATCGCGTTGCGCCCCACGGTCGTGGTGGTGGCGGTCGACGTGGTCCAGCGCGTGCGCATCGATCGCATCCGCGCACTCAGGATCCCCGTCTACCAGGTGCACGTCACGCGTCTGGCGGACATGCCCGATGCGGTCAGCCGCCTGGGCGAGCTCGCAGGTACCGCTGCGATCGCGAAATCGAAGTCCAGGGAGTTGCGCGCCGAACTCGACGCGATCCGGGCCCGCTACCGCGGCCGGCCGGCGCTGCGGGTGCTCTACCAGATCTGGGACCGGCCTATCTATACGATCGGCGGCCGGCACGTGATCTCCGACGCGCTCGCGCTGTGCGGTGCAGCCAACATCTTCGCGGACCTCGAGACCGCGGCGCCGGCGGTCACGCGTGAAGCCGCGGTGCTGCGCAATCCGCAGGTCATCATCGCGTCGGCCCCGCCGGGCGCCGCGACCGAATGGCTGGCCGAATGGCGCAAGTTTCCGACGCTCACCGCGGTGCGCGACGGCCACCTGGTCGAATACTCCGATGAGCGCATCGATCGCATGGGCCCATCCGTCATCGCCGCGACCGCCAATCTGTGCGGGCTGCTCGACCGCGCGCGCGACCGGCAGGCGTTGCCCTGACCATTTGACGGAATATCGCGGGCGCGCGCGTCTGTACCGTGACGCGGGGGACGCGTATCTTGCGCGCCGGGTCGTGCGGAATCTTTTCCGGTGCCGCGCGGTCTCAGCATCGAGCGCATTCAGCGCCCAGGGGGAAATTTCATGAAAGCGATTTCGTTGGTCGTGTGCGCGAGCGCCATTCTCGGCGGCTGCTCGGTCAATGGCACAGGTCCGGTCACGGCGTGGGGCAAGCAGGACGTCACGATGCTCGATTACCGCACCGATGCCGGCGAGTGCGCCGTGCTCGGCGTCACGCTCAACCCGGATGGGAACGCGGCGAAATCAGCCGGCGGCATCAGCGGGCAGAACAGCAGCGCACCGCCGCTGCCGCGGGCTTCGGGTAACGCGGACGCGGCCTCGGGCAGCGCCAACAAGACCGGCTCCGGGGGCACGCCTACGGACGGAAGCGTCTATCGCGACAGCGCGTCGTCGGACTTCGTGAATCGCGCCGCGACGCAGCAGCAAAACGAGGAGTTGGCCGCGCAGCGCGCGCGCAAGGAGGCGCTCAAGTCCTGCCTCGCGGGTCGCGGCTACACGGAATTCGCGCTCACGGCCGAGCAGCGCGCCGAGCTCGCCAAGCTGCCGCAGGGCAGCGCCGAGCGCCGCGACTATCTCTACAAGCTCGGGACCGATCCCGAGGTGCTCACCAAGCAATCATTGAAGAAGTAGCGCGTAGTTAGGGAGAAAATCTCATGAAAACGATCTCGTTGGTAGTTGGTACGGCCGTCTTCCTCGCCGGTTGCTCGGTCAATGGCGGTACTCCGGTGACGGCCTGGGGCAAGAAAGACGTCAGCATGCTCGACTACCGTATGGACGGCGGTCAGTGCGCCGTACTCGCCGCCACGCATTCCAACGGCGACAACGCCGCCAATTCCGCCGGCGGCGTCAATGGCCAGAATTCGGTCGTTCCAGCGCCGCCGGGGGCCTCGGGCTCTGCGCCTTCCACCAGTGGGTCGAGCACCTCTTCCAACACGGGGGGCGGAACGCCCAGCGCCGGCACCTATCGCGACACGCCGTCAGCCGACTACGTGAATCGCGCCGCCATGCAGCAGCGCACCCAGGAGATGGCGGCGCAGCGCGCGCGCAGCGACAATCTCAAGACCTGTCTTGCCGGTCGCGGCTACACGGAATTCGCGCTCACGGCCGAACAGCGCGCCGAGCTCGCCAAGTTGCCGGCAGGCAGCGACGCGCGCCGCGACTACCTCTACAAGCTGGGGACCGACCCCGACGTGCTTGCCAGGCAATCGATGAAGAAGTAGCCGTGTAGTTAGGCTGGGACGACGTCGAACGCGGCGGTCAGCCGGTGGCCGCCCGCCTCGAACGGCACCGTCCCGTGCCAGAAGTACGACGGGAACAGCACCAGCATCCCCGCGGCCGGCTGGACGAAGTGTTCAGGGCCGCAGGCTGGAATCCGGATTCCTGGTTCGCCGAACTTCAGCCAGCCCGCACGGGGATCCGCCTCCGAGCCCGCCGGCAGCGACACGTAGTACGCCGAACTGAGCCAGCCCTGCGGATGCACGTGATCGAGGTGAAAGCCGCCCGGCTGCAGCTGCACCGACCAGGAGCCGGCGATGCGAAAGTCCGCACGCCTGCGGCGATCCACCGGGTGCGCGGCGTCGGTGCCTTCCAGGGAATCGATGTACGCGCGGATCGGCACATCGAGCATCGCGAAGAACGCGGCGATCACCGGGTTGTCGCGCGGCAGGTGCCGCTCGGTCTGCGAACCGCCGCGCAGCGATTGCTCGAGCGGGTGTTGCGTGGCGCGATGCAGAGGGGCGAGTTCGCGCGCGAACGCCGCATTGAATTCCTCGATATTCGTGAACGGCGCCGCCGGGCGCAGCGCGAACGACCTCACGAGGCGCGGATAGTCGTAGAGCCGGCGATAGTCGGCGTCGCCCGACAGTCGCAGCGCCGTCGCGCGCTGCGCGATGAGCATCTGGTCGTCGGGAAATTCCGCGAGCAGCTCGTCGCAGAGCGCGCGCGCTTCGTCGAGCACGCCGGTGCGCAGCAGCGCCGGCACGAGATTGCGCCGCGCCGCCACCGATTGCGGTGCGCGCACGCGCGCCTCGCGCAGGTATGGCAACGCCTCGTCGAGCCGGTCCATCCCCTCCAGCAGCGCGCCGATCGAAGTGCGAAACGTCGCGGAATCCGGCGCGAGCTCGAGGCCGCGCTCTAACAACTTCAACGCGGCGTCCGCGGCGCCCGCATTGCGCAGCAGGTCCGCGGCCACGAGCCGCAGCTGCAATTCGCGCGGATGACGTTCGATCGCGCGCTCGATCGGTTGCAGTGCGTCGAGTCCCGCGCCGCGCTGCCACAGCAGGCGCGCCAGTCGTGCATGCAGGGCCGCATCCGCTGGCCAGCGCTCGAGCGCCTGCACGAGCAGCGTTTGCGCCTCGTCGAGGCGTCCGGCGGAGCCGAGCTGCGCGGCAAGTTGCGCCATCAGCAAGGGCGAATCGGGGGCTTCGCGCGCCAGCGCCTCGAGTTCGGCGAGCGCGGCCCGATCGTCGCCCCGCCGCTCGAGCAGCAACGCGCGCGATAACCGCAGCGGGCGGGAGCCCGGCTCGTACCGAAGCGCGCTATCGAGGTCGGAAAGGGCTGCGTCCCAGCGTTGCGTATTTGCATTTAGTTCACTCAGGAAGCGCCACGCGCGGGTCGCGACATGTCGGTCAGTGATCTGGCGAGCAAACGTTGAGGCCGCTTCCAGATTGCCAGCAGAGGCAAGCGAAACAACGAGTTGAAGCCGGGCCTCGTCCGGATTGGAAGCGGCCGGCGCGGGCGGTTTTTCATCCATGGCAGGACATTTTCATGACTTCGAGACATGCGGCCCAGGAACAACTATTGGCAAACCGGCTCTTGCTTGTGGGAGCGATATCGCTACACTCCAAAAAAATTCTAACAATCGGTTGTCGAATTCATTAGACCGTAAGTCAGTTTCTATACAGGGGGGGCATTGCAGTGTCCAAAGCATCTAAAAAGCTGCGGCGTGTAGCCGCAGGCGCGACCAAGTCGCGTGCGACAGAATTATCAATCCTAGCCGTAGGCGCCACGCTGTTGGCGCCATGGGCGATGGCGCAAGAGCAAGACGCAACCGCGGCGGACAAGACCGCGACGACGAAATCCGACGAGGACATGACGGAGATCCTCGTCACCGGCATTCGCAAGGCCCTGCAGACGTCGCAGGAACTCAAGAGAGACGCGGATACGGTCATCGATTCGATCACCGCAACGGACATCGGTGCGTTCCCCGACAAGTCCGTCGCCGAAGCGTTGCAACGCATGACCGGCGTCACGGTCACGCGTTTCGCCGCATCGGGCGACACCACCCACTTCTCCGCGGAACCCTCCGGCGTCGTGATCCGCGGTTTGCCGCAGGTGCGCAGCGAGTTCAACGGCCGCGACAGCTTCAACGCGAACAGCTCGCGCGGCCTGTCGTTCAGTGACGTGTCCCCCGAGCTCATGGCCGGCGTGGATACGTACAAGAATCTCACCGCCGACATGATCGAAGGCGGCATCGCGGGCACGGTCAACCTGCGCACGCAGTTGCCCTTCAATTCCGAAGGCTTCGTGGGCGCGTTCTCGGGCGAAATGGGCTACGGCACGCTCGCCAAGGACATGAAGCCCGCAGGCTCGGTGCTCCTCAGCAACCGCTGGGACACGGGCATCGGCGAATTCGGCGTCATGCTGAACGCCGCGTATTCCGATGTCGTCACAGAATCGCAGGGCGTACAGCTGCTGCGCTTCTTCAATGCCACGGGCGTCGATGCGTACGGCGGCGGCACGAAATGGATCCCGGGCGGCATCGACATTCGCGACAACACCTACAGTCGCACGCGCAAGGGCGGTGCCTTCGCCACGCAGTGGCGCAGCCCGGAGCAGTCGCTGCTCGCGACGTTGCAGTACAACCGTTCCGAATATCAGAACGACTGGGAAGAGTATTCAATCACTGCGGGCATGGGTAATTCCCAGACGCCGCAGGGCCTGGTGCTCACCAACGAATTCGCCACGCATCCGACCGGCACACCGGCGTACGAGTTCGACAGCCGTGGCGTCTTCGTGCGCGGCACCATGGGCGACGTGAGAGACGGCTACGCCGGCAACCCCGGCGACCCCATTCTCGCGCACGAGAATGGATACATGGGGGGCGGAACTGGCAGCCCAGACTGGGTGTGCTACTCCTGGGGAGGCACCTACGACAAGCCTTGCCCGGACTCCCGCGGCGCCGGCCTGGGTGCCGATACGCGCGCCTCGACGCAGACCAACCTGACGGAAGATCTGTCGGCCAACGTGCGCTGGGACGTCACCGAGAAAGTGGGACTGAGCTTCGACGTCCAGAAGATCTGGTCCGAGGTCGTCAACTTCGACAACAGCTCCAACAACAAGACCGCGGCCGACATCAATCTCGACATCAGCAACGGCAAGCCCAAGTTCAGCTTCTCGGGACCGACCGGATACGGCTGGACTGCGGGCGGTTTCCGCGATCCGGCGAACTATTTCCACGAGTGGACGATGGAGCACGCGGAAGACAGCTCCGGCACCGAGCTCGCAACCAGGATCGACGCGGACATCAAACTCGACGCCGGCTGGCTCGACTCGCTGCGCGTCGGCGTTCGTACGGCCGATCGCGAACAGGACATCAACTGGAGCACGTACAACTGGGGCGCCGTGCAACCCCTGTGGGGCCTGCAGGCCGCTCAGCCGCTGTTCCTGAGCCAGGGCCTCTGGCAGAACACGTATATCGAGAAGGATCTCGGCTCCAACCTCGTGGGCGGCGGAGTCTACCCGGGCGGCGTGTTCCTGCATCCGGACTTCCGCACCGTCAGCGACTATGAAGCGACCAAGGCGCTGTACGCCGGCCGCAGCAACAGCTGGGTACCACTGGCCGACCGTGCCTGTGCCGATCCGACCAGTCCCGGCGGTCTGTACTGCCCGGTCGAGATGATGAACGTGAACGAGGACACTCGCGCCGCGTACGTCATGCTCAAGTTCGGTGGCGACGACACCAAGTGGGGCAACGTCAGCGTGCGCGGCAACATCGGTGTGCGCTGGGTGAAGACGGACGTGTCTTCCACCGGTGGCGCACAGTTCCCGTTGTACTCCGCGCCGTCTCCGCCGACTCCGGAGCAGCCTGGCATCAACGCGCGCAGTCTCGTGACACCGGACGACCTCGCGTTCCAGAACCAGGGCAGCTACGCCTCAGCGGGTGGCGCGTCGAACACGAACATCCTGCCGAGCTTCAACGTGCGGTTTGGTCTGACCGACGACCAGTTCCTGCGCTTCGCATTGTCGCGCGGCCTGTCGCGCGCGGACATGGGCCTTTACAAGTACTACTACACGGTGGGCGTTGACGACGGTTCCTGTGGCGCGGGTACAGTCACGTATACGGTGCCGGGCGACTGCACGAGTCTTCCGACCGCCTGGACGCCGCGTTACACCGCGGACACAGGAAATCCGAAGCTCAAGCCGACGACGGCCGACCAGCTCGATCTGACCTACGAGTGGTACTTCTCGAGCGTGGGCTCGTTCACGGCGGCGGTGTTCTACAAGAAGTTCAACGACTACATCATCAAGGCATCGTCGGACGAGGAGCTGACGAACAATGGGATCACGCGCACGGTCAACGTGACCCGCCCGGTCAACGCCGACGGCGCGAAGGTGACCGGTGCCGAGGTGGCTTACCAGACGTTCTTCGACCGGTTGCCTGCACCGTGGAATTCGTTTGGCATCCAGGCGAACTTCACCTACGTCGACAACCAGGGTGTGAGCAACTCGGGCCTGACCACCGTTTCGGGTGGTGGCACGGTGACGCAGGACGCGAACATCTCGTTCACGGACCTGCCACTCGAAGGGTTCTCGAAGACGGCTTACAACCTCGTGTTGATGTACGAGAAGGAACAGTTCTCGGCACGTCTGGCGTACAACTGGCGTGATGATTACCTCATCAGCCAGGCGGATTGCTGCATCAAGTTGCCCATCTGGCAGGACGCCTATGGTCAGCTCGACGCCTCGGTGCACTACAAGCCGACCGCCAGCTGGGACATCTTCCTCGACGCACAGAATCTGACCGAACAAGAAACTGTGCTGCGTCAGCAGGTCAACCAGGAGGGCTTGCTGTTGCCGAGGTCGTGGTTCACGAACGACATGCGGGTGCAGCTCGGCGTTCGCTTCCGCTTCCAGTAAGTCGCGTTTCCGACCGACAGGGCGCGCCGTATTACGATACGGCGCGCCCTTTTCATTGCTGCCCGTGGAGGTCTCTGAGCCGTGTCAGCGCCGATTCGAATCGTCATCGTTGGCGGCGGGACTGCCGGGTGGATGACCGCGGCCGCATTTGCCTCGGTGTTCGGCTCCGCGCACCGCAACATCCGCCTCATCGAATCGAGCGAGATCGGCATCGTCGGCGTGGGCGAGGCGACGCTGCCGCACATCCGCTTCTTCAACCGCCGCATCGGCATCGACGAGCGCGAGCTGATGGCGAAGACGCAGGCCACGTTCAAGCTCGGTATCGAGTTTCGCGACTGGGCGCGGCTGGGCGACAGCTACATCCATCCTTTCGGCGCCTACGGGTCGCGCATCGGCGGCATCGGTTTTCACCACTACTGGCTGCGCCGGCACCTGGCCGGGGACACGACCAACATCGCGGAGTATTCGCTGCCCATCGTCGCCGCGCGGGAAAACCGCTTCGCGCTGCCGTCCGAAGATCCCACGGACGTGATGTCGACGTTCGGCTACGCGTTCCAGTTCGACGCGTCGCTGTACGCCGCCTATCTACGCGGCTTCGCCGAAACCCGCGGCGTCCAGCGCACCGACGGTAAGATCGTCGACGTGGCGCTGCGCGGCGCGGACGGCGCGGTGGAATCGTTGAAACTCGACAGCGGCGAGGTGGTGACGGGCGACCTGTTCATCGATTGCTCCGGATTTCGCGGGTTGCTCATCGAGCAGTCCCTCAAGACCGGCTATGAGGAGTGGACGCGCTGGCTGCCCTGCGACCGCGCCATGGCCGTGCCCTGCGAGAACTCAGGTCCGCTCACGCCGTACACGCGCGCCACCGCGCGCGAAGCCGGCTGGCAGTGGCGCATTCCGCTCCAGCACCGCATGGGCAACGGCTATGTCTACAGCAGCGGTTTCATCAGCGACGACGAAGCCGCCGCGAAACTCGTGTCGCGACTCGATGGCAAAGCGCTGGCGACGCCGCGTCCGCTGCGGTTCACGGCCGGCCGCCGGCGCAAGACCTGGAATCGCAACGTCGTCGCGATCGGACTCGCGGGTGGATTTCTCGAGCCGCTGGAATCGACCAGCATCCATCTCATCCAGGTCGCCATCACCACGCTCATCGACTATCTGACCGAGCGCGCAATGATGCAGCCGGGCGGTTTCGATACACGCACGGTCGACGCCTACAACCGCTGGATGGAAATGGAATACGACCGGGTGCGCGATTTCCTCATCCTGCACTACCACGCCACCGAACGTGAGGACACGCCGCTCTGGAACTATTGCCGCAACATGCCGATTCCAGACAGCCTGGCGCACAAGATGGAACTGTTCCGCGCGCGTGCGAGCGTGGTCACCTACAAGGATGGCCTGTTCCTCGAGCCGAGCTGGCTCGCGGTGTATTTCGGTCAGCGCGTGATGCCGGTCGGTTACGACGTTCGCGTCGATTCCATTCCGGACGCGCAAGTGGCCGCGCAGCTCGCGCAGGTACGCGAGCGGACCAGCGACGCGGTCGCGCGCATGCCCACGCATGAGGAGTTCCTGCGCATCTACTGTCCCGCGGCGCCGGTCGCCGCGTCCGGAGCGCGCGCGTGAGCGCCATCAGCCGCATCGTCGTGGCGGGCAGCGGACCCGTCGCCTGGCTCACGGCCGCGGCATTGCTGCGCGCTTTCCGGCAACCCACGCCCGACGTCCTGGTGGTGGACACCGGCGACTCGCGCGATGCGCGCGTCGGACGCTGGCTGTTGCCGTCGCAGCGCGGCATGCACGCGTTGCTCGGCATCGCCGAGCCACACTTCATGCAGCGCACGGGGGCAACCTTCAAGCTCGCGACCGAGCACAACGGCTGGCAGGGCACGGGCAGCCAGTTCCTGCACGCGCATGGCGACATCGGCATCGAATTCCGTGGCCTGCCTTTCTACAAATTCCTGCAGAGCGAAAATCTCGCGGGACGCGCGGCGCGGCCAGAATCTTTCTCGGTCGCGGGGTCCGCCGCGCGCCTCGGAAAGTTCGCGCGTCCGGCTGCATCCGCCGACCAGCTGACTTCGAGTTTTACGTACAGCTTTCATTGCGACGAAGCCGCGTATGCGGACTATCTGCGCGCGCACGCCGTGCGGCTCGGCGCGCGCGCTGCCCCGGCCGCGCTCGCCGACGTCTCGTTGAACGACGCGGGTGCAATCGAAGCGCTGCGGCTCGCGGACGGCAGCCCGGTCACGGCCGATCTATTCGTCGACTGTTCCGGGCCCGAGGCGCGACTGATCGGCCGGGTCTCCCGTGCCGCGCGCGAAGACTGGAGCGCATGGCTGCCCTGCGACTGCATGTGGTCGGCGCGCAGTCCCGCCCCTCGCGACACTTCAGCCGTCACGCGGACATTCGCCGCCGACGCGGGCTGGTTCTGGCGCGCGCCGCTCGCGCAATCCACGATGGTCGGGCACGTTTTTTCCAGCCGCTTCCAGGACGCGGCCGCCGCTCGCGAAACGTTGCAGGCTTTCGAACCCGCGTTGCGCGGTGAACCCACGCTGACGCGCTTCGCAGCAGGACGGCGGCGCAGTGTCTGGGAGCGAAATTGCGTGGCGATCGGTGCCTCCGCCGTCGAGCTCGAGCCACTGGCCGGCGCGGATCTGCATCTCGCACAGATCGGAATCGCCACGCTGGTGGAACTCTTCCCGCGTGATCGCCGCAGCGCGATCGAGGCCGCCGAATACAACCGGCTCATGGCCGAATACGCCGACGCGCTGCGTGATTTTACCTTCGCGCACTATCATATCGGCGCCGCGCGTCCCGGCGAATTCTGGAGCTCCATCCGCGCCCAGGCCTTGCCCGCGAATCTGGCCGCCAGGCTCGATCTGTACGGCGCCAGTGGACGGATCAATCTGCTCGATCACGAAAGTTTCGAGGAAACGGACTGGGCCTGGTTGTTCCTCGGCACCGGCTTTCCGGCCGACTCGCTCGAGTTGCAGACCCGCCTGCAACTCGCGCAGCTCGCCCCGCAGGAGGTGACCGCGTTGCGCACCCACATTCAACGCCTGGTGCAGTCCATGCCCAGCCATGGAGATTTCCTGCGGCATCAGGCTGCAGCGACTCCGCGCGCGTCTCAATGAGCCAACCATGCAGCACGCAGTCAGGAAAATAGTCATCGTGGGTGGCGGCACCGCCGGCTGGATGGCGGCAGCCGCATTCGCGCGCATGTCGAAGGGCGCGGGCTTTTCCATCGATGTCGTCGAGTCCGACGACATCGGCACCGTGGGAGTCGGCGAGGCCACGATTCCACCGATCGGCGACTTCAACCGGTCCATGCAGATCGACGAGAACGATTTCATGCGCGCCACGCAGGCCAGCATCAAGCTCGGCATCGAATTCGTGGACTGGCATCGCAACGGGCACACGTACATTCATCCCTTCGGTGTTCACGGCGTGCTGATGCACAACATCTACTTCCACCACTTCTGGTTGCGACACCGCGCCCAGGGCGGAACGATGTCGCCCGACGAGTTCAGCATGAACATCATGGCTTGCCACCAGGGGCGGTTCGGCAAGCCGATGCCCGGCGATCGTCTGCCGTTGCCGCCGATGTCCTATGCCTATCATTTCGACGCCGGTCTCTACGCGGCGTATATGCGCCGCCTCGCGGAGGCCGATGGCGCGCAGCGCACCGAAGGCAGGATCGTCTCCGTGCAGCGCAACGGAGCGAACGGCTTCGTCGAGTCCGTGACGCTCGAGGACGGACGCGTGGTCGCGGGCGACTTGTTCGTCGACTGCTCGGGATTTCGCGGCCTGCTCATCGAGCAGACGCTGCACGCGGGCTACGAGGACTGGAGTCAGTGGTTGCCGTGCGATCGCGCGATGGCCGTGCCCTGCGAACGCGTCGCCGCCACCACGCCGTACACACGTGCCAGCGCGCGCGAGGCCGGCTGGCAGTGGCGCATTCCGCTGCAGCATCGCACCGGCAATGGCTACGTGTATTGCAGCGAGTTCCTCTCCGACGACGAAGCGGCCACGAAACTGCTGTCGCGTCTCGATGGCACGGCACTGGCGGCGCCGCGGCCCCTCAAGTTCGTGGCCGGCCGGCGCAAGGAAGTCTGGAAGAAAAACGTGGTGGCGATCGGCCTCGCCAGTGGCTTTCTCGAACCGCTGGAATCGACCAGCATCCATCTCATCCAGTCGATGATCGCGCGCTTCCTCTTCATGTTCCCCGGCGACGGCTTCGATCCGGCGACCATCGAGAAATTCAACGGGCTCGCGCGCATGGAACTCGAGGAGATTCGCGATTTTCTCGTGCTGCACTACACGGCGACTGAACGCGACGACACGCCGTTCTGGCGGCACTGCCGCGCCATCGCGAAGCCAGATTCGCTGCGCCAGCGCTGGGAGATGTACGAGCGCAACGGCAACATCATCATCGAGGCCGGCGTGCTGTTCAAGGAAGCGAGCTGGTTCGCCGTGTTGAACGGGCAGGGCCTCAATCCCGCAAGCTTTCATCCCTTCGCGAACATCCCCTCCGATGCGGAGCTCGCGCGACGTTTCGCACTGATGAGCGGCGACATACAAAAGCGCGTCGCCACTTTCCCGCTGCACGACGAGTACATTCGCGCGCATTGCGCGGCGGCGCCGTTGCCAGTCAAGGCGGTCATGTGACGGCGCCCACGCGCAGCGCGCAGGTGGATGGTCGCGACGTGTTCGTCTTCGATTCGCTGGTCCCGGCGCAGGAGGCCGCGCGCTATTTCGCCGCGTTGTCGCAGGCCGCGTTCACCCGCACGGAAACGGCGCGCCCCGACGGCCACGAATTCCGCCACTGGGTGTGCGAGATGCCGCTGGAAAATCTGCCGCGCACGTCGGTGTGGGCGGCGACGCAACGCGCCGTGGCGGCCGTCCGGCCGGGAGAGAATTTCCAGCCATATCGCGTGTACACGAACTTCTCGGCCTACGGCGACCTGTTGCTGACGCACTTCGATGCGCTGCCGGGCGTGCGCGAGCTCACGGCGCTGTGGTTCATGTGCGAGACGTGGGATACGGAGTGGGGCGGAGAGACGCTGTTCTTCAACGCCACCGGTGACGCCGAGATTGCGGTGAGCCCGCGTCCCGGGCGCCTGCTGTTGTTCGACGGCGCAATCCGCCACGCGGGCCGGCCGCCAAACCGCAACTGCTACGTGTCGCGCTTCACCTTCGCGATCAAGCTGCGCGTCGCCTGACCAGTTCAGTCGCGAAAATTGTTGAACTGCAGCGGCCGGTCGAGCTCCGACTTGCGCAGCAGCGCCATCGCCGCCTGCAGGTCGTCGCGCGACTTGCCGGTGATGCGCAGCTTGTCGCCCTGAATCGAAGCTTGCACCTTGAGCTTTGATTCCTTTACGATTTTCTGCAGTTTTCGGCCGGAGTCCGGGTCGATGCCGTGGCGCAGAACGACGTCCTGCCGCGCCTCGGCGAGGTTGGTGACCGCGTCTTTCTTCTCCATGCAGCGCACGTCGATGCCGCGTTTGCCGAGCCGCAGCGTGAGGATGTCGAGCATCTGCTTCAGCTGGAATTCCGCCTCTGCTTTCATGCTCACGGTCATCTCTTTCGCGTTGAGTTCGAAAGTCGCGCCCGTGTCCTTGAAGTCGAAACGCTGCGTGAGCTCGCGGTTCGCCTGATCAACGGCGTTGGTGAGCTCGTGGCTGTCGAGCTCCGAAACTGCATCGAATGACGGCATGGCCTTTCCGTTTGTCTCAGGCGCGCAGGGTGTGTTCCAGTTTCGACACCACGTCGGGACCGACCTTGGTGCGCAGGAAGTCGAGGATGACCGGCACGAACTTCTTGGCGTCATCGGCCTTGAGTCCGAGCTTGCTGAAGCCGCCGACCACGGTGGCGATCAACGCGGCGTTGCCACCCATCGCACTCGCCAGGCCGCCTAACATCCCGCCCAGGCCACCGCCGCCAGACGCCGGTGCTTTCTGCATGAGGTCGGAAAGCCCGGGCACGCCGCCGAGCAGCTGGCCGAACTCCGTGCCGCCAAGCTTGACCTTTGCGGCGTTGAACAGCACCGCCGCACCACCCTCGGCCTGCCTGCCGTCGATGCCGAGATTCGCGGTCAACATGTCTACGAGCTCTTTCATGGGGCTCTCCTTTGTTTGCTCAATCGTACGCAGGCGCGGGAAAGCCGTCTGCACCCTTGCGCCACGGCGCCCACACCAGCGCCACCTCGCCGACCGCAATATCGGATTTGCGCGCTGCAACTTCCACGGGGCGTAACACCACCGTGCCCGCGTCCAGCGTGCCTTCTAGGCGCGCCACCTCGGCGTCGACCTCGCGTTTCGTGTCCGCGAGGCGCTGCTGCAGCACTTCGATGCTTTCCTCGGCGCGCGCGACGTCCTGCGATTCGTGACCGATGCGAGTGGCGGAGCGTGCCGCGGTCCCGATGCGCCCGATATTCGTGGCGGAAATCGCCTTGCGGCCGAGCAACGCGCCCAGGATCGAGCTGCCGATCGAAACCACCGTCTGCATGCGCTGCTGCGTGAGCTGGCCCTGCTCGCGCGCGCGGCGCTCCTCGGCACGGCGGATCTGGTCCTGCAGCTGCAGTAGTTTGGCCTGCCAGCGCTGGCGCAGCCCGGCCACCGCCGCATCGCGCCGTTCGCGCGCCGCCAGCGTGAGCCGCGCGCGGAAGTCGCCTTCGGATTCGCCGGCCTTCGAAGCCGCCTTGAACGCGTCGCAGAAGAGCAGATTGGCGCGCGCGGTCTCGTACAAATGCGCCTGCAGTTTCTTTGCCCAGCCCGCATAACTCGCCAGCCGCAATGCAGGCGCCGGGAGCTCGCCGAATTCAGCGCTGTCGGCAGGCGCAGCGCCCAGCCGCGACTTGAGATCAGGGCGCGGCAAGGCGTCTTCCCACGAGGCATTGCCGCCCCCGTCGTCGAAGGGCGCGAGCCATCCTTTGGTCTGCCACTCGTCGAGTCCGAGCTTCGCATCCACGAAGTGCAGCTTTGCGAATCCGGCGACCATGGGTTTGTAGAGCACCGCGCCTTCGCCTCCTGCAGGCCGGAGGAAATATTCGGCGATGCCCGCACCGACCGCCGGGCGCGTACTCACCGGCGCCGCATCGCCGTAGTCAGTCGGCACCGCGGCTGCAGGCGTGGCCGCCTTGCGCAGCGCCATCACGCGCGCGATCTCGGGTCCCGTGAGCGGTCCGCGCAGGTACGACAGGGCCCAGCGGGTTTTCATCAGCACCGGCGCGTCCTCGTGCACGTTGCGCATGAGGAACACGCGCTGCGTGAGATTCGACATCAAGGTTTCGAGATCCGTACCATCTTCGCCGCCCGCCAACGCGGACTTCAAACCTTCGATTACGCGCATCTTGTCGCGCTCGGTCTGCAGCCGGCCGATGAACCAGGTGCCGCAGTTCGCCAGTCCCTTGTAATCGAGGTCCACCGGGTTCTGCGTCGCAAGTACCACGCCGAGTCCAAACGCGCGCGCCTGCTTGAGCAGCGTGAGCATCGGTTGCTTGGACGAGGGATTCGCGGTCGGCGGGAAGAAGCCGAAGATCTCGTCCATGTACAGGATGGCGCGCAGTGACGAGGTGCCGGATTGGACGCGCATCCACGCGATGACTTCGTTCAATACGAGCGTCACGATGAACATGCGCTCGGCATCGTTGAGATGCGCGATGGAAATGACCGAGATACGCGGCTTGCCATCCGCCGTGAACAGCAGGCGCTGCGCATCGAGCGGCGCGCCGGTCATCCAGGTCGCGAAGCCCGGCGAAGCGATGAGGCTGTTGATCTGCATCGCGAGCTTGAGACGGTCCTTCGCCGGAAAGAATGTTTCGAGATCGAACGCGCCGAGCTTGTCGAACGCAGGCTTCTGCACGGCCTGGATCAAGCCCGTCATGTCGAGCGACAGCCCGGAGCGCCACGCGCCCTCGAGGATGTTCGACAGCAGGATGTGCTCGCGCGAGCCGATCGGATCGGCTTCGATACCCAGCAGGCTCAGCAGGCCGCAGGCCACGGAGCCGACGCGATCGCGCAGCGCGCCTGCGTCCGCCAGCAGTTCGGGGGAGGGCGGCGCGAATGAACGCAGCACCGACAGCGGCAGTCCGGTCTCGGCGCCGGGCGTGTAGATAGACACCTCGGCGGCCGCACGCAGCTTGCCGATGCGCGCAGGCTGCTGGTCCCATTCGGCGAGACCCTTTTTCCACGTTGCGGCAGTCGCGGCGGCGTATTCGGCGACACTCTGACCTTTGCGTGCAGCATCGCCGGCGTCCACCCACGGCTCGAAATCCGCAGGCGCAAGATTCGGGAACGTGAGCGTCAGGTTGCCGAGATCGCCCTTCGGATCGATGCAGATGGCGGGCACGCCGTCGATCGCGGCTTCTTCCAGCAGCGACAGGCACAGGCCCGTCTTGCCGCTGCCGGTCATGCCCACGCATACGGCGTGTGTAGTCAGGTCTTGCGAGTCGTACAGGACGAGATCGTCCTTCAACGCGCCGCTCACCGGGTCGTACTCGCGGCCGAGGTAGAAGGCGCCTAACTTTTCGTAGTCGGTGGGCATAAGTAGCCTTAATTTCTACCGTCGGGTCGGTTGGGGGTCAGTCCCCGTTTTCCGCGGACGGAAAATGGGGACAGACCCCTATCTCTTATCGCGGTGTCAGCGCTTACGCGCTGTCACCTCAATTTCGATCTTCATGCGCGGATCGGCGAGACCGACCACCATCATCGTGGCAGCCGGGCGTGCTGCGCCGAAGGCCTGGCCCATCGCCGGCCAGCAGCGTTCGAAATCGGCGGCGTCCGTCAACAGGTAGCGCACGCGCACGACATCGGAAAAAGCGGCATGCGCCTGTTTGAGCGCGGCTTCGATGTTGCGCAGCGCCTGCTCGCACTGCGTCACCACATCGTCCTGGATCGTCATGTTCGAATAGTCGAAACCCGTGGTGCCGGAAATGAAGATCCACTCTCCGTCCACCACGGCACGGGAGTAGCCGATGCTCTTTTCGAAAGTCGAACCAGATGAGATCAATCGGCGCGCCATTACTGCTTCCCGCGTTATATTTCGGACCCAGGATCTTGCCACGGTTCGTCACCCCCGAAGCCCCATGAAAACTCTCGTGCTGTCGATTCTTCTCGCTTCACTCTCCGCTGCAGTGCAGGCGGCGCCTGCAGCCGAGCCGTCCGGCTCCATCGCACTGGTGCGCGCCATGCGCGCGGAGGAGCTGGCGCTCAGCAGCGCGAAGCGGGCGTTCGCAAGCGGCGCGCTCGAGAACACCTATCCGGGCGTCAAAGCAGGCTGCGTGAAACGCGCCGATTTCGCGGACTTCACCGCACCCTTCGCGCGCGTGGTCGAGCAGGTGCTGAATCCGCAGGAGATCGCGACTGCCCTCAAGTTCTACCAATCGGATGCCGGCGTGAAATACGTGGAAGGCACGCTGCGGCGCCTGCGCGCCAGGTTCGGGGACGACTCCGGACTCCCGAAAATTGCGGGGGAAGAGAACGTATCGCAGGCTGAAACCGCCGCGATCTCGGAGTTCGCGAGCTCCGACCTCGGTCGCAAGATCATGGGCAAACAAATGACCGAATCGCCGGGGGCCCTCAAGTTCGGGCGCGACATGATGGACGAGCTGGCGCGCCGCTGCAGGAAGTGAGGCGCGAGCCTTGACGCCGCGTCGAACCGGCGGCGATACTCGCCGCCTTCATGAACGGGAATGACCTTCGCAAGATCTGGTGGTGGCGCCTCCAATAAGGAGTGGGCCAGCTTGTTTTCGCGTTTCTGACCTGATCAGAACGAATTCCAAAAGAACCCATCTCCGGTAATGCCTGAGATGGGTTTTTTGTTGTCTGCACGAAAAGTTACGGAGAAAAAGCGGTGAAACCGCCCTTTGATATCGCCGGCGATCTCGACACCCCGGTGTCGGCATTCGCCAAACTCGGCGCCTTCAACCCGCGCTTTCTGCTGGAGAGCGTGGAGGGCGGCGAGCGCCTGGCGCGCTATTCGTTCATCGGCTTCGGCGCCTGTCTCGAGGTCAAGCTCGATGCGTCCGGCCTCATGGTGGGCAACGCGCTCCTGCCGCGGCCCGCAACCAAGGGCGAGTTGTTAGACGCGCTGCGCACGGCACTGGCGGCCGCGCCGCGGCCGCTGCCCGAAATGGCGGGCGTGCCACTGGCCGGCGGGCTGGTCGGATTCTCCTCCTACGACGTGGTGCGTTATTTCGAGCGCCTGCCTGCGAGTGCGCGCGCCGACCACCCCGTGCCCGACCTGCACTATGTCGCGCCCGAATCCATGCTGGTGTTCGACCACCTGACGCGCGGCATCGCGCTGCTGCATTCGGGCAGCGAAGGTGAGCGGCAGGCGCTGCGGCGTGAGGTGATCCGCGCATTGCGCGGCGGCATTCCTAACTACACGATCCCGGGGGCAGGCGTGGCGGAGCGCTACTCACCGGCGATCGGCTCGTTGTCGCGCGAGGAATACATCGCAGGCGTAGTGCGCACGCAGGAATACATCGCCGCCGGCGATGTCTACCAGCTGGTGCTGTCGTCGCGCTTTGCCGGCCGGCACTCGCTCGATCCCTTTGAGGCCTATCGCGCGCTGCGGCTGATCAACCCCTCTCCTTATATGTACTACTGCAAGCTCGGCGACGTCACCGTGGTGGGGTCCTCGCCGGAGGCGCTGGTCAAGGTGAATGCACGTGGCGAGGCGCAGCTGCGGCCGATCGCGGGCACGCGGCCGCGCGCCGACGATCCGGCCGCGGACGCGCAGCACGAGACCGACCTCCTGGCCGACGTCAAGGAGAACGCCGAGCACGTGATGCTGGTCGATCTCGCGCGCAACGACCTGGGGCGCGTCGCGCGCCCGGGCACCGTGCACGTCGAGCCCTATCGCGTGATCGAGCGCTACAGCCACGTCATGCACATCGTGAGCGGCGTGAAGGGCCAGCTCGCGCAAGGTCGGGATGCATTCGACCTGTTCGCGGCAACCTTTCCCGCCGGCACGCTGGTCGGCGCTCCGAAAGTACGCGCCATGGAAATCATCGACGAACTCGAACCGGTACGCCGCGGGCTGTACGGTGGCACGGTGGGTTACTTCGGTGCGCGCGGCGACATGGACCAGGCCATCACGATTCGCACGCTGGTGTTCCGCGGCGATGAGTACAGCTACCAGGCCGGCGCGGGAGTCGTGGCCGACAGCAAGCCTGCGGCCGAATATGAAGAAGTGCTCGCCAAGAGCGGCGCCATGGCGCGCGCCTTGAAGCTCGCGGCGGAGGGCTTATGAGCGTGCGCCTCCTGTTGATAGACAACTACGATTCGTTCACCTACAACCTGGTGCAGGCGTTCATGATTCTCGGCGCCGAAGTGGACGTGCGCCGCAACGATGAGATCACCGTCGAGCAGGCGAAAGCGGCGGCGCCGACGCACCTGTGCATTTCGCCGGGTCCCGGCACACCTTACGACGCCGGCGTCAGCATGGACATGATCCGCGCGTTCGCGGGCGACGTGCCGGTCTTTGGTGTCTGCCTCGGGCACCAGTCCATCGTCGAAGTCTTCGGCGGCAAGGTTGTCAGGGCCGGGCGCCTCATGCACGGCAAGACCTCGCCGGTCACGCACGACGGCAAAGGTTTGTTTGCCGACATTCCGCAATCAGTCGATGTGGGGCGCTACCACTCATTGATAGCCCAGCCCGATACGTTGCCCGTGGACCTCGAAGTGACGGCCCGGACTCCGGAAGGCGAAATCATGGGCGTGCGGCATCGGCACCTCAAAGTGGAGGGTGTGCAGTTCCATCCGGAAAGCGTACTCACGCCCGACGGTCCGGCATTGATCGGCAACTTCCTCAAGATGACCGGAGGCCGACAATGAGTCTGCGCGAGACGCTCGAGCATCTCTTGTCGGGCAAATCCTTGAGTGAAGCCGAAGCGGGAGATTTGTTGCGCGCGTTGACCGCCGTCGACACGCCGCCTGCGTTGGCCGGTGCGTTGCTGGGCGCGTTGCGCTCGAAGGGCGTAACGGCGGATGAACTGCGCGGCTTCGCGCGCGCGATGCGGGCACTGGCGCGGGTGCCCGACATTCGCGCGGCCCCGCGCGCGATCGACATCGTCGGCACCGGCGGTGACGCCTCCGGCAGCTTCAACCTATCTACCGGCGCGGCACTGCTGACGGCCGCCTGCGGCGTGGACGTCGTCAAGCACGGCAACCGTTCGGTCTCGAGCAAGTCCGGCAGCGCCGATGTGCTCGAGCAGCTCGGGCTCAAGCTGCCGCTCGACGAAGCGGCCGCTGGCGCCTGCCTGGCCGCCACCCGGTTCACGTTCCTGTTCGCGCCTCACTACCATCCGGCCATGAAAGCCGTCGCGCCGATTCGCCAGGCCCTGGGTGTGCGCACGGTGTTCAACATCCTCGGTCCCTTGACCAATCCCGCGGCGCCGCTGTTCCAGCTCACGGGTGCATTCGACCTGCCCACGGCGCAGCTGATGGCCGACGCGTTGTCAGGCCTGCCCATTGAGCGCGCGTTCGTCGTGCATGGCGCCGAAGGCTGGGACGAGCCCACGCCGCTCGGTCCGTTCACGGTGCTCGACGTACGGCCGGGCGAAGTGAAGGCGCAGGTCCGCAGCCCGTCGGACTATGGTCTCGATCTGTGCGGCGCGCGGGACCTGGCCGGTGGCGACGCCGCGTCGAACGCACGCGCGCTGCGCGCGGTGCTCGATGGCACCGATCGCGGCCCGCACCGCGACGCATTGTTGTTAGGCACGGCGCTCGCGCTCGAGATCGTCGGCCGCGTCGACAACCCGCGCGACGGCGTCGCGCTGGCGCGCGCGGCCATCGACAGCGGCGCGGGCCGCAAGACCTTGAATGCACTGGCCGCTTTCGGCAACGGAGCCGGACTGTGAGCGGCGATTTCCTGGCTGGCATGGCGGCCGCGAGCCGCGCCCGTTCCCAGGCGGCGCAAGGCCAGCTGCCCGCGCGCGAGCTGCGCGCGCGCATCGCGGATCTGCCGGCCGCGCCGCGGCTGAAGTTAGGCAGCTTCGACCTGATCGCCGAAGTGAAGCTGCGTTCGCCGGCCATGGGCTTGCTCAAGGTCGCCGCCGAAGAGGACGTGGGTGCCCGCGTCGCGACTTATGCGCGCGGGGGCGCCGCTGCCGTGTCGATCCTGACCGAGCCCAGCCGTTTCGACGGCTCGCTCGCGGATCTCGCGGCGGGCGCGGGAGCGCTGGAACCGCTGGCGGTGCCGGCGATGCGCAAGGATTTCCTGGTCGACGCCTACCAGGTGATCGAAGCCCGGGCCGCCGGTGCCGGCGGAGTGCTCGCGATCCTGCGCATGTTGCCGCGCGCGGAGCTGGAGCAGCTGATCGATGCCGCGCTCGCACTCGACCTGTTCGTGCTGCTCGAGGCCTTCGACGCGCCGGACATCGAGCTCGCGCACGCGCTGGTGGACGCGCGCCGCAAACATGCCGGCCTGTTGTTGGTCGGGGTCAACTCGCGCGACCTCACGACGCTCGAGGTGGTGCCCGGCCGGCTGGATGCGCTCGCCGCCTCATTGCCCACGGTCGTCAGGCGCGTCGCCGAGAGCGGAGTAGCCACACCCGCGGATGCGGGCCGCGCCGCCGCCAACGGCTATGACCTCGCGTTGGTCGGCAGCGCATTGATGTCAGCGCCCGATCCGGCCGCGCTCACGCGCGCCATGCTGGCCGAAGCGCGCGCCGTTGTGGCGACCCGGGCTGCGCTCGTGGCGGGGCGCGCATGACGCCGCCCTACATGTCGCGCGAAGGCGCGCCATTCATCAAGTTGTGCGGAATGACGACGCCGGCGGCGGTCGCCGCCGCGCTAGATTGGGAGGTCAACGCCATCGGGTTCGTATTCGCGCCCTCGGTGCGCCGGGTCACGACCGCGCGCGCGAATGAACTCGCGGCCGCGGCGCGCCACAAGCTGGCCTGCGTGGCCGTTACACGCCATCCGACACGTGCCGAAGTGGACGAAATCCTGCACGAGTTCAAACCCGACGTCCTGCAGACCGATCTCGACGATATCGACACGCTCGACCTGCCCGGGACTCTGAGCGTGCTGCCCGTGATGCGTCCGGGCCCGCATGCCGCCGGCGCGCTGCCGCGCCGCGTGCTCTTCGAAGGACCGGTGAGCGGCAGCGGTCAAACTACCGACTGGGACGCCGCCGCCGAGCTCGCGCGCCGCGTCGAGGTGATCCTCGCCGGCGGCCTGAATCCGCTGAACGTCGCCGCCGCCATTCATCACGTGCGCCCCTTCGGCGTGGATGTATCGAGCGGTGTCGAGGGTGAGCCCGGCATCAAGGACATCAGGAAGATCGAACAATTCGTCGCCGCCGCGCGTCAGGCGGCGCTGGAGTTGAATGCATGAAATCCATGGACCCATTGCCGGACCCCGCCAAACTACTGGCCGACACGCTCGCGGGAAAATATCCCGACGCGCGCGGCCGCTTCGGCCCGTTCGGCGGGCGCTACGTCCCCGAGACCCTGTTCGCCGCCTTCGAAAAACTCGAGGCCGGCATCAAGGAGCATCTGCAGCGCGCCGACTTCCAGGCCGAGCTCACCCGGGAGCTATCGAGTTGGGTGGGGCGCCCCACGGCACTTACGCGCGCGCACAAACTCTCGCAATCGTGGGGCGCCGAGGTATGGCTCAAGCGCGAGGATCTCGCGCACACCGGGGCGCACAAGATCAACAACGCGCTCGGCCAGGCCATGCTGGCCAAGCGCCTCGGCGCAAAGCGCGTCGTGGCCGAGACCGGTGCCGGTCAGCACGGTGTCGCCAGCGCCGCGGCCTGCGCGCGCATCGGTCTGCCGTGCACGGTGTACATGGGCGCGGTCGACATGGAACGCCAGGCGCCGAATGTCGGCCGCATGAAGTTGTTAGGCGCGACCGTGGTGCCGGTGACCAACGGCGACCAGACGCTGCGTGCTGCCATCGACGAAGCATTCCGCGACTGGGTCGGCAATCCGGGCGACACGTTCTACATCATCGGCTCCGCCGTGGGCCCGCATCCGTATCCGTACCTGGTGCGCGAGCTGCAGACGGTCATCGGCAAGGAAGCGCGCGCGCAAATGATCGGGATCGCGGGTGGCCTGCCGGATGCGGTCATCGCCTGCGTGGGCGGCGGTTCGAATGCCATCGGCTTGTTCCACCCGTTCATCGGCGACCCAACGGTCGAGATCATCGGCATCGAAGCCGGTGGCACGAGCAAGGAGCTGGGCCGCAATGCGGCCACGCTCGCCTATGGCCGGCCGGGCGTGCTGCAGGGCGCGTATTCGCTGCTGCTGCAAGACGAGAACGGCCAGATCCAGGAAACCGAATCGGTGTCGGCGGGTCTCGACTATCCGGGCGTAGGTCCCGAGCACTCGCTGTTGCTGTGGGCCGGGCGAGTGCGCTACGAAGCGGCCACCGACGATGAATCGCTCGCAGCGCTGCAGGAATGTTGCCGCGCCGAAGGTATCCTGCCCGCCATCGAATCCGCGCACGCCTTCGCGGGCGCGAAGCGCTGGGCGAAACTCAATCCCGGCAAGAAAGTTCTCATCGGGCTTTCCGGCCGCGGCGACAAGGACATGCCGACCCTGCAACGCACCTTGTTGGCGGAAGGCAGACAATCATGACTCCGAGCGAAAGAATCTCCGCCGCCGTTTCCAATGCACGCGGCGGCACCGCCATCGTGGCGTTCGTCACCGCGGGCTTTCCGAGCCGCGAGAAATTCCGCGAGCAGTTGACGCAGGTCGGCAGCGCCGCCGATGTCGTCGAGATCGGCGTGCCGTTCACCGATCCGATGGCCGACGGAATGACCATCCAGCGCTCGAGCCGCGAAGCGCTGCGCCAGGGTTTCACGCTGCGCTGGTTGTTAGGCGAGCTCACGGCGATGCAGCGCGCCGGTTTGTTGCCCGGGGCGCCGCTGGTGCTCATGAGCTATCTGAACCCGCTGCTGGCATTCGGCTTTTCGGAGCTCGCCGCGGCGGCGGCCGCGGCAGGAGTCTGCGGATTCATCATTCCCGATCTGCCGCTCGAGGAAAGCGCGGACTTCCGCGAGGCTCTGTCCACGCACGGCCTCGCGCTCATCCAGATGGTGACGCCCGTGACTGCGGCCGATCGCATGGCGAAGCTGTGCGCTGCCACGCAGGGGTTCGTGTACGCCGTCACCATGACCGGCACCACCGGCCGCACCGCCGCGGTGCCTGGCGAAGTCACGCGATACCTCGACGCGGTGCGCGCCGCGGCGAAGCTTCCGGTGTGCGCCGGCTTCGGTATCCGCAGCCGCCAGCAGGTCGAACAGTTGCAGGGCCACGTGGCCGGCGTCATCGTCGGATCTGCGCTGGTGGAAGTGCTAGAAAGCGGGCAGGATGCCGCCGCCTTCCTGCAGGCGCTGCGCCCCGGCGCGTAAAGCGCGCTCCGCCACTTGCAACACAAACTACCCGGTTACGCGATGCTCGCCGTACTGCTCGGCGGGCTGTCGATGGTCAGTCCGTTCTCGATCGACACCTTCTTTCCGGCGTTTCACGCCATGCAGAAGGCGTTGCATGTCGAGGCCTGGCAGCTGCAGCAGGTCCTGACCGCGTACATGATTCCATTCGCCTTCGCGGCGCTGGTGCATGGTCCACTGTCCGACGCGCTCGGCCGACGGCCGGTCATGATCTGGGGCATGGTCCTCTACACCGTCGGGTCCATCGCCTGCACGCTCGCGCCTAACTACGGTGCGCTGATTGCGGCGCGTGCGCTGCAGGGCATGACCGCAGGCGTGGGCGTCGTGGTGGGGCGCGCGGTGGTGCGCGATCTGTACGAAGGGCCGCGCGCGCAGCGCCTCATGAGCGTCACGACCATGATCTTCAGCATCGCGCCTGCGGCGGCGCCGATCATCGGCGGCTGGGCACACGTGGCCTTCGGCTGGCGCGCCGTATTCGCCGTCATGGTGCTGTGCGGACTGGTGTTCGCTTTTTCCGCCTGGTGGCGTCTGCCCGAGACGCATCCGGTCGCGGCGCGTATTCCGTTCAACGGCCGCAACCTCGTCGCGACCTCGTGGACCGTGGTGAAACATCGCGAGTTCATGTTGCTGGCGGTTTCCGCCGCCCTCAACTTCGGTTCCATCTCCTGCCTGATCGGCGCCGCCCCGATGATCGTCGAAGGGCACTGGCACATGGGCGAGACCGACTACTGGCAGCTGTTCATCCCCATCATCTCCGGCATCCTGGTCGGCGCGCTCATCTCCGGAAAGCTCGCCGGCCGCATGCCGTCCGTCCGGCAGGCGCGTCTCGGATTTGCCGTGCCGCTCGGCGTGTCGCTGTTGCGCGTGATCCTGCATCTGACGATGGAAGTGATCCCCATACCGACGCAGCAGGCGCTGTTGTTCATCGCCGGCGTAGGCGTGCAGATCGCCCTGCCGGTGCTGACGCTGCGCATGCTCGATCTGTTTCCGGCGGCGCGTGGTTCTGCGGCTTCGATGCAGTCATTCGTGGCATTGATCGTGATGGGTGCGATCCTCGGCGCATTCGTGCCGCTGGCGCAGCTGCGGCTCGAATGGCTGGCTTACGGGTCGCTGGGCTTTGCGATCAGCGCGTCAATCTGCTGGTACCTCGCGCGTCGCTGGCACGATCGGAACATTCGCAGCACCGCCGACTTTCACCCCGCGTAGCCACGTACGAACGCGGCCGCCAGTCGCACGGCCGCGTCGCCTGCGCGGTCGCGCCGCAATTCGGCGCGCAGCTTCGCGGGCGCGAGGCCGGTGATGCGCTTGAGCTCGCGCGTGGCGTGCGCCTGATCGGCGAATCCTGCATCGGCGGCCAGTGAGGACAAATTGACGTCGCGCTGGTCGAGCGCACGCAGCGTTGCCTGCAAGCGCGCGAGCCGCGCAAATTCCTTGGGGGTGAGTCCAACGCTTGCGCGAAAGCGCGTCTGGAAACCGCGCGCGCTCATGCCCGCTGCGCGCGCCACCGCCTCGATGCGCAATTGGCCGGCGCTGCGCTCGATACGGGTTGCAGCGCTTTCCATGCGCGCGTCGATGCTGAACTTCGCGCAGCGCCGCGCCAGCAACCTCCAAAGCATCGTCGCATCTCCGGCGACGAACGCCGCTGCCGCGCGGCCGAGCGCGCCGCTCAGCCCGCGCGCCACGGACGTCAGATTGACGATGCGATCGCGCAGCTGCGGCAGGCTACGTGCCGCGACCAGCGCCGACGCCGCGGGCGCGAGGCGTACGCCCACGCAATCGAGCGGCCCGCGCGATTCGAGGCGCACCGCCGTCACGCGCTGGGCCGCGAACAAGTGCCGCGACTGATCGTGCCAGCCGTCGATCGAATCCCAGCAACGCGGCGCCGTGGCGAGGTGCACGATGAGTTCGCAGCGTCCGTCGGGGTAGATGGTCTGCGCCGTTGCCGCAGGCGCCGGGTCTCGCAACCGCCACACGCACTGCACGTGTCGCTGCAACTCCCGGGGTGCGGGGAATTCCTGGTAATCCACGCCGGCGATTAGCCGACAGGTTGCGTATTTGTTCAAGCGCTGCGTGGCGAGCCGGCGCTACAGTGCCCGCATGCGCAAACCAACATTCCTGTTCCTCGCCCTGTCGATGGCGCTCGCGGCGGACGCCGGCACTTCCACCTCGGTCAACGTCGGCTGGTTGAGTGGCCATTGGTGTGCGCGCAGCGGCGCTCAGTTGATCGAAGAATACTGGCTGCCGGCGCAGGGCGATCTGGCGCTCGGGATGAGCCGCACCGTCGAGGCCGGCAAGACCGCAAGTTTCGAGTTCCTGCGAATCGAGCACAGCGGTACGGTGATCAACTATGTGGCGCAACCGCAGGGCGGGGCACCGACGGCGTTCGCGTTGATCGCCTCAGGCGCCGACTGGGCGCGCTTCGAAAATCCCCAACACGACTTCCCCAAACGCGTCGAATACCGCCGTACGGCCACCGGCCTGCACGCCGAGATCGCAGGTCCAGGCCGCGACGGCAAGGAAGTCGTGATCCCATTCGACTATCGCGCCTGCGCGCAATAGCAGTACGCCCGCCGGTCACTCACTGGGGTCGGCGTGCGGCGGAACCAGGTCCGCGAGAGCTGCTCGCAGTTCGATCATCTTGGGTGGTTTGCTCAACACCCGGTCCACATGTTCCGGCTTGTCGTCCGTGGCGATCAGCCGATGACCCCAGCCCGTGAGCATGATGATCGGTACTTTGCCCGCGAGCTGGCGCACGCGCTTTGCGACTTTGCGTCCGTCCACGTAGGGCATGCCGAGATCGGTGATCACCACGTCGAAGTTGGTGCCATCGTTCGAGGCTGCCGCGAAGGCGTCGATGCCGGCCTGGCCGCCTTCGGCAGTCACGACCTCGTGCTGGTCCAGCTCGAGCGCATCGCGCAGTGACTTGAGCAGCAGCGGATCATCGTCGATCAGCAGGATGCGCAAGGGGCGTGTCGGCAGCGCCAGGTCCTGTTCGCGTACGGTCACACCGGTGGGCGCGCGCGGAAAAATGATGCGCATGGTGGTGCCGCGGCCAAGCTCGCTGTCGATCTCCAGCTCGCCGCCGTGCCGCTGTGCCATGCCGAAGACCATCGGCAATCCCAACCCGGTGCCGCGTTCGCCCTTGGTGGTGAAGAATGGCTCGAGGCAGCGGCTGCGCGTGGTCTCGCTCATGCCGACGCCGTTGTCCTGGAACTCGACGACTACATGATCGTCGCGCGTGTCGAGGCGCGTGTGCAGCGTCACCGTGCCGCCGTCGGGCAGCGCGTCGACTGCGTTGAGCAGCAGATTGGTGAAGGCATCGCGTACCTCGTTCTCCGCGCCGAGTATCTGCGGCAGATCAGGCTGAAGCTGCGTTTCCACGTGTACGACCACGCCGCGTTCCTGCGGAATGTTGCTCCAGCGAGCGCGCGTGAGGTCGATGACTTCCAGCAGGATCTTGTTGACGTCCACTGGCGCGAGCGTGAGTTCGAGACCGCGCGGCAGGTAGAACGCGCGCATGCGCTGCACGGTGCGCGCGACGTCCTCTATGGCGCGCTGTACGACTATCAATTGTTCGCGCGCCCGGTCGCTCAAGCCCGACTCGTGCGCCAGCATCGACTGCGTGTAAAGCGCGGCGGGCGAGAGCGCGTTGTTGATGTCGTGCGCAATGCCGCTCGCGATCTGCCCGAGCGCGCGCAGGCGCTCCTGTTGCATCACCGTCTGCTGCGTGTGGCGCAGGTCCTGGTACGCCTCCTCCAGTGCCGCATACAGGCGCGCCTGCTGTCCGGCGAGCGCCACGTGGCTCGACAACTGCCGCAGGAATTCGCAATCGTCGCTGGTGAAGGAATTGGCGTGGTTCCGGGCGACGACCAGCACACCCAGGACTTCGTTCTCGACCATCAATGGCGCCGCCACCAGCGCGCGCAAGCCGCCGGTGGCGAGTCGCGCCGGGAATGGAAAGCGCGACTCCCCGATATCGGGTTCGTACACCAGCTCGCCGCGCACGCAGCGCGCCAGCGAGTTCTCGTCGATGTCGATCCGCACCTGCTCGGTGAGGCCGATCTGGCGAGCGAGCGCGGTGCTGCGATCGCCGACACAGGCGACGGTCAGCAGTTCCGGCTCCGCCTGGTACAGGCACAGGCAACCAAACGTGATGCCGAGATTTTCTTCGAGGCTGTGCAACACCACCTCGAAAACCTTGCGCGGCTCCTGGTGCATGGCGATGGCGTGCGTGGTGCGATCGAGCAGCTGCATGCGCTCGAGCTGAATCTTGAGCTTGCGCTCGGCCGTCACGAAGTCTTCGATGTCGGTGTTGGAGCCGAACCATTTGAGGATGCGCCCGGCCGGATCGCGCAGCGGCACGGCGCGGGTCTTGAACCAGCGGTACACGCCGTCGAAGCGCCGGATCCGGAAGCTCACGTCGAAGTTGTCGCCGGTGCCGATTACGCGTGCCCACTCCATCTGCACATTGACGCGATCGTCGGGGTGTACCTGCTCGAGGTAGCCGCGCCCCAACTGCTGTGCCTCGCTGCGGCCGGTGTAGTCGAGCCACTGCCTGCTGAGGTAGTCGCAGTAGCCGTCACGCATGCAGGTCCAGATCATCTGCGGCAACGACTCGGTCAAAGTCTTGAAGCGCGCGCGACTCTCGCGCAGCTGCTCGACGGTTTCGCGATGTTCCGTGATGTCGATGCAGGTGCCGATGTAGCCCTCGAATTCGCCGGTGGGCCCGATGTTCGGCGTGCCGCGTTCGAGCAACCAACGCCACGAGCCGTCGTCGCGCTGCAGCCGGAATTCCATTTCATAGGGGCGGCGCGCATCGAATGCGGCGTGATAGGTGTCGAGCGCGCGATCGAAATCCGCCGGGTGCAGGTTGTCGCACCAGCCGTCGCCGAGCTCCTGCTCCATGTCGCGTCCGACGAAATCGAGCCAGCGCTGATTGAACCAGGTACAGCGCTTGTCGAGTCCGCTCATCCAGATGAGTACCGGCGCGCTGTTGGCGGTCGACCGGAAGCGCTGCTCGCTTTCGCGCAAGGCCGCCTCGGCGCGATTTCGGCCGGTGATGTCGCGAATGAAGGCGCTGAACGCCAGGTCCGCGCCGAAGCCGATGGGCGTGATCGCGAGCTCCACGGGAAACTCGCGACCGTCGCGATGCAACCCGGGCAACTCGATCCGCTTGTTGAGCACGCGTGCGAGGCCGGTATCGATGTAGCGCTGGATGCCGAGTCTATGAGCTTCGCGCAGCCGTTCGGGAATGACGATCTGCGCGAGCTCGCGGCCCATCACCTCGCTGCGGGGCCAGCCGAACATGCGCTCGGCCTGCGCATTCCAGCCCGAGACCGCGCCCGTATTACTCATGGTGATGACCGCGTCGAGCGCGGTCTCGACGATGAGCTGGTTGCGCTCCTCCGACAGCTGCAGGTCGTGCTCGGCCTTGCGCCGCAGCTGGTCGGCGCGATCGCCGCGCGCCGCGTTGATCCACACGAAGGCAACGAACACGATGACGCTCACGAGCGCGAGCACCGACACCGCGGCTTCGAGACCGAAGCCTTCCTCGCGCTCGAGGTGCAAGGTGAGCGCACCGGCGACCAGCGGCACGATCACCGCGGCGGGCAGCAAACGCCTCGCCATGGTTCCGCCCACCGTGTTGCCCGCCAGCAGTTTTGCGATGCCGGCGTCGGTGCGCAGGGTGAGCGCGCCGGCCGTCAGCAGCAAGAACAAGATCGACGCGTGCGCCGCCATGTTGACGAACGGCACGAGTGGCTCGCCGCCGTAGATGTAACGCGACAGCCCCAGCCAGGCGATCAGCATCACCAGGATCGCCAGCGCCTGGTGCGCGATCGGCGTCTTCTTGTGCAATGAGCAGATGAGCGAAAGGCCAAAGAGGCAGCAGGCGATCGCGGTCGAGGGCGCCATGCGCGGCGGCAGCTGTCCCTCGATCAATGCGGGCATCGGTTCAAGTGAAAGCTGGTCGATGTAGGCCGTCCAGCCAAAGATGTAGCGGAACAGGACGAGCAGCCCGACCGCGGTGAGCAGCAGGGCGGTGGCGACCGCGCTGCGCGGCGCGTTGACCGTCGTGAGCCACAAGGCGCTTCCCGCCACGACGAATTCCAGCGCGGTAAGCCGCGACATCCTCGGCCAGCCCGGCACGAAGTTGGTCAGCTGTTCGAGATCGAAGACCCAGCCCGCGTAGATGAACAGGCCGACCGTCAGCGCAACGAAGGCTGCGAATCGGGCAGTGTATCGACTCGAATCCGCACTCTCCGGCATCCCCATGGCGAGGCACGCTACACCTCTGCGTGCAGTGCCGCAAACGTAGTTAGACGTAGTCTCACTTCAGGTTTTTACCTAGAGACCGACGCGGGGCAGCAAACAGGCGAAACGCGGATCCTGGCGCAACGGGTCCCAGTGACGGTCGAGGGCCAGCCACATCACGACGATGGTGCGCTCCTCGATGGCGCGATCGAGCGCTTCGAACGCGCGATCGTGCTCGCCGAGCGCGACCCAGGCTTCGGCCAGCAAGGCGGCAGGTACGTATTCCCTGAGCGCGAGTTTCTCGAGTTCCGCGAGCATGCGGCGCGCTTCGTCGGTTCGGCCGGCCAGCGCCAGGGTGCGCGCCATCCCCGTGAATCCCAGCGGATCCGCCTCGCTCGGCTGCATTGCCGCGAATTCGGCGAGCGCCGCCTGGTAGTCACCCTGCGCCTCGAGCGCGAGTGCCAGCCGGTAGCGGCTCATCACCGCGCCGGGTTCGAGCTGCACCGTGTGTTTGAGGTGTGCGACCGCCTCGTCGTAGCGGCCGGAGCGATACAGGATGTAGCCGATGTTCGCCCGCACCATGATCGACAGCGGGTCGATCTCGTGCGCGCGGCGAATCTGCATGAGCGCTTCGTCGTAGCGGCCAAGTCCGGCGAGCGACATCGCGTACCAGTGATTCGCGTTTGGATGATTCGGTTCGAGCTCGAGTGCACGCGTGAATTCGCGCAGGCCCTCGGCCCGCCGCCATTCGTAGGTGAACAACACCTGGCCGAGCGTCGCATGCGCCGCCGCCAGGGAGTCGTCGATCGCCAGCGCCTTTTCGGCCGCGACACGCGCGCGCGGCATCGCTTCGCGCGGCCGCAGGCTCTGCGAAACTGCCGCGCGCAGGCCGAGTTGAATCCAGCAGTCGCCGAGCCCGGAGTAGGCCAGTGCGTAACGCGGATCGATGGCGATCGCGCGCTCGAAACACTGCACCGCCGCAAGCACGCTCTCGCGCGTGCGTTTGCTCCACAAGTATCTCCCGCGCAGGTAGTGGTCGTAGGCGACCGGATCGTTGGTGTAGCGGCGCGGTGCCGGTGGTGCCTCGCCGCGCGTGAGCGCCAGGGTCAAGGCGTCGGCGACGCGTTGCGCCAGGGAGTCTTCGAGTTCGAGTGTGTCGCGCGCATCCGCGTCGAACTTTTCCGCCCACAGGACGACCTCGGCCGCGACCGCGACCAGTTGCACGGTAACGCGCACCTTGTCGCCCGCGCGCCGCAGGCTCCCGGTAATGACCGCGTCGACACCGAGTTGCCGGGCCGCGTCGGCGGGCGCCGCCGGCTCGTTCGCAAATCTGGCGATCGCGGAGGTCGGCCGCAACGGCGTGTGCCGCAGGGCGCCGAGGCGAGTGATCAGTGCATCCGCGAGGCCTAACTTCAGGAATTCATCGCCCGGCAACGGATTGGTGATTTCAAACGGCAGCACCGCGAGGGTGCGCACCTCGCGGGGCGTCTGGATCGGTGGCTCGCGCGTCGAGCCCCGCAGAACGGTGACCTCGGCGGTAAAGCGATAACCGCGCCGCGGGATGGTCGCGATGCAGCCCTGTTCGCGCGCGCCTGCGCCGAGCACGCGCCGCACGTCCGAGATCACCTTCGCGAGACTGTTTTCTTCGACCACCGCTTCGGGCCACAAGGCGTGCAGCAGGAAATCCTTGTCGAGCAGTTCGCCGCGATGTTCGATGAGCAGCAGCAGGGCGTCGAAGCAGCGCGGGAACAGCGCCACCGGCCTGCCGCCCTGCAGGAGCTCGCGGCGCCGCGTATCCAGTTGAAATCCGCCGAACTCGTAGACGTGATGCGTGGTGTCGTTCATCTTTACTTTCAGGAATATTCAGAACTCCGGCAGGACATTCATCCGGCGGCGCGCCATTCTGGGCCAACATGGAAGCGACACTCAATGCACGACCTGCGCCGCTGACGCTGACACAGTGGTTGATCTGCGCCACCGCGGGTATCGGCTTCGCGTTCGACATGTACGAAATCGTGGTGCAGGCCATCGTGCTGCGCCCGATGCTGATGGATCTCGGCCCTTATCTGCCCGGCACTCCGCAGTTCAATCGCTGGGCCGGGCTCATGTTGTTCCTGCCCGCGATGTTAGGCGGGCTGGGTGGGCTCCTCGGCGGCTATCTCGCGGATCGGTTCGGGCGCCAGCGCGTGCTCGTCTGGAGCATCGTCCTGTACGGCATCGCTGCATGCTGTTCGGCGTATTCGAGCTCGCTGGGCGAGCTCATTTTCTGGCGCTGCATCACCGTCGCCGGCGCCTGCATCGAGTTCGTTGCCGCGATCGCCTGGTTGTCCGAACTGTTTCCCGATGGGCGCCGGCGCGAGGCCGTGCTCGGGTTCTCGCAGGTGTGCGCGACTGTCGGCAACTTCATGATCGCGGGCGTCTACTACGCGGCGGTCACCTGGAGCGAACGCCTGCCGGAAATTCTCGGCGCCCACACGCCGTGGCGCTACGCGTTGCTGTTCGGCGCAGTGCCGGCGATACCGCTGATCCTGTTGCGGCCGTTCCTGCCCGAATCTCCCGTGTGGCGCGCGAAGCGGGCGGCCGGCACGCTGCGCCGTCCGCGGATCAGCGAATTGTTCGCGCCGCGATTGCGCCGTGTCACCCTCGCCAGCACCGCGCTGGTCGCATGTTGCTACGCGCTCGCGTACGGCATGTTGCAGCACATTCCCCGGCTCGTGCCCGGGCTGCCCGCGGTGAACGCGCTCCCCCGACAGGGCCAGGAACAATGGGTGAGCTGGGTGCATCTGCACGTGGACATCGGAGCGTTGATCGGGCGGCTGCTGCTCGCGGGCCTGGTTGTCTGGCTGTTGAGCCGCCGGCCGCTGCTGCGCTGGTTGTTGGGCTGCGGCCTTCTGGTCTTTCCGCTGGTATTCCTCGGACCGCCAATGCAGGACGCGGACCAGTTCAAGTACGCCGTACTGCTCGTGACGCTGATCGTGTCGGTGCAATACAGCTTCTGGGGCAACTATCTACCACGCGTGTTCCCGCTGCACCTGCGCGGCACCGGCGAGAGTGTCGCCATGAGCGGCGGCGGCCGCATGCTGGCGCCACTGGCCGCGCTCGCTACCACGCAGCTTTCGAACGTGATGCCGGGCGCGACGCCGACCGCCAAGCTGGCCGCGGCGATGGCCGTAGTCGCCGTCGCCGCGACGCTGTGCGCGTTGCTCGTGAGCCGCTGGCTGCCCGAACCCGACGCCACGCTGCCGGAGGATTGATGAACGCGGCTTACCCCTATTTGCTCGACAACGCGCAGGCGCACGCCGCGCAGCGCATGCGCATCCTTGCGAACCTGTTCGATGCGCCGACGCAGCGCGCGCTGGCGGCAGTGGGATTGCGCGACGGCTGGCATTGTCTCGAGGTGGGCGGCGGCGGTGGAACCGTGGCGCGCTGGCTCGCCGAACGCGTGGCACCGGCGGGCTCGGTGTTGTGCACCGATCTCGATCCGCGGCACATCGACGCGCCGGCCCTGCCCAATCTGCGCGTCGAGCGGCACGACATCGTGCGCGACACGCTACCGCTGCCGCGCTTCGATCTGATTCATGCGCGCCTGGTGCTGTTGCACATTCCGGAGCGGCTCGCCGTGCTGGAACGCCTGGTGCAGGCGTTGCGGCCGGGTGGGTGGATCGTGATCGAGGACTTCGATGCACTGTCGATGCCGCCCGATAGCGCTCTGTACCCCTGCGAACTGCAGCTCGCGGCGGGCGATGCGATGCGCCGCTTCATGGATCGCGGCGGCGTCGATGCGCGCTTCGGCCGCACGTTGTACGGGCGCTTTCGCGCACTCGGCCTGACGCAGGTCAGTGCGGAAGGACGTTTGCTCATGTTCGATCGCGACAACGGTGGCGCGGACCTGATGCGCGTGAACTTCGAGCAGGTCGGAGAGCAGCTGGTCGCGGCGGGATTCATCAGCGGCGAGCAGCTGCGCACCGACATCGCGCGACTGGATAGTGAGGACTACGTTGCGCCGTCGCCCGTGATGTGGACCGTCGCCGGAAGGAGAGGGGACATTCCTGGTTATTGAAAAATTTGTTGCGCAGGCGCCGCAATCTGCACGAAAACCAGGAATGTCCCCTCTAACGCCGGATCTCGCTCAGTAACCACGCCACTCCGACGGCGACCATGGCCCAACCGGCGAATGGCGGCTCGCGTGCCAGCGCCAGCCACACTATTCCACCTAACAACACTACGGACGCAATCGTGACCTTGTCACGGCGGCGATTGGTGCGCTTGATCTCGTGGCGCAGCGCGTTGATCTCGGGCGCCTCGACCGCCAGCCGCAGCCGTCCATCCTGCGCGCGCTGCACGGCGGAGCGCACCAGCGGCGCCAGCGTCTGCAGACTGGTCAGGATCTCGGGCAGCTGTGCACGCGCGGTCTCCAGCAACGCGCGGCCGCTCAGTTTCTCGCGCACCCAGTCGCGCATGATCGGTCCGGCAGTCTTGAAAATGTCGAGGTCTGGATACAGATCGCGACCCAAACCTTCGATGTTCAGCAGCGTCTTCTGCAGCAGGATCAGCTGCGGCTGCACTTCCACGTTGAAGCGCCGCGAGATCTCGAACAGCCGCAGCAACACCGTGCCGAAGGAAATCTCCTTCAACGGCTTGTTGAAGATGGGTTCGCACACGGTGCGGATCGCGGACTCCATCTCATCGACGCGCGAGCCCTCCGGCACCCAGCCGGATTCCAGGTGCAGCGTCGCGACCTTGCGATAGTCGCGGTCGAACACCGCGAGGAAATTCTCGGCGAGGTAATACTGATCGCGCGGATCGAGTGTGCCGACGATGCCGAAATCCACCGCGGCGTATTTAGGCGCAGCCGGGTTGTCGATCAGCACGAAGATATTCCCGGGGTGCATGTCGGCATGGAAGAAGTTGTGCTTGAAAACCTGCGTGAAGAAGATCTCCACGCCGTTTTCGGCCAGCATCCGGATGTCCGTGCCGGCTTCGCGCAAGCGAGCCATGTTCGAGATCTGCACGCCGCGGATGCGCTCCATCACCATCACGCCGGGGCGGCAGAAGTCCCAGTGCACCGCGGGCACATATAGAAGAGGAGAGCCCTCGAAATTGCGCCGCAGCTGCGAGGCATTGCCGGCCTCGCGCATGAGGTCGAGCTCATCGAGGATGGTCTTCTCGTACTCGCGCACCACTTCCAGCGGCCGCAGCCGGCGGCTGCCTTCCCAGTGCTCGGAGGCGATACGCGCCAATTCGTGCAGCACTTCCAGATCGCGCGCGATGACGGCATGCATGTCCGGCCGCAGCACCTTCACCACTACTTCGCGCGTCTTGGCGCCGTTGAGCGGCACTTCGGGCCGCAGCTCGGCGGTGTGTACCTGCGCGATCGAGGCGGCCGCCAACGGTTCCTCGTCGAACTTGGAAAACACCTGCTCCGCGGCGCGGCCGTAAGCCGCCTCGACGATCGCGCGCGCGATCTTGCCGTCGAACGGCGGCACGCGGTCCTGCAGCTTGGCGAGTTCGTCGGCGATGTCCACCGGCAGCAGGTCGCGGCGGGTAGATAGCGCCTGGCCGAACTTCACGAAGATCGGGCCGAGTTCCTGCAATGCCAGGCGCAGCCGTTCGGCGCGCGGCGCATCGCCGCGGCGCACCGCCCAGGTCCAGGGACTAAGCAGGAAGATGAACCGCAGCGGACGATATAGATGAGTGGCGCGCACGAACTCATCGAGACCATGGCGCACCAGCACGCGCTGGATTTCGATGAGCCGTGCGATGACGCGCAGTTTCATCGCTGTGTTTCTTCCGCGGCGGTTTCGATGATCCGGGTGCGCGCCTCGAGCCGGTCGAGGTCCTCGCGCAGGCGTTCGACGCCGCGATAGAAGTCCTCGGCCTCGGCGCGCGGCACCAGGTCGCCGGTTTCGTGCGCGAGATATTCGGCCACGTTGCGCACTCCGGTCTTCGCTGCGCGCCGGCCGAAGCTGGTCGCCATCTTCACGAACCGCAGCGCCTGGTGAGCCGGGGTATCGCCGATCAGCCGTGCCAGTTCTTCTTCGACGTCGGGCTTGAGCAGCATCGCCAGTTCGCGGAATTTCTGGGCGATCTCCGCATCACCGCGAATGCTGACGTCGCCGCGCTGGATGACGTCTTCCGGATGCGCGCCCGCCAGGGCCGCCAGGTTCATCAAGCTACCCGAGATCTCCGCGTCCGCGGTCGCATCACCCGCGCGTTCGAGCCGCACCGAGCTGCCGAGCGATTCGCAGCGCAGGACCCAACCGAGCGAGCG